>NZ_JBWYJB010000002.1:0-266201 GCF_056784015.1 Acinetobacter sp. ANC_7655
CGTTTACGTCGAACACAATTCTAAGATTGTTCAGTATCGACCTGTCGCCAAAAAAAATGACACTTTAAATACTTGAAAAGCAGACTAATAAGCCTGCTTTCTTTAAAACTTTGTAGAAATTTCTACTAAACTGTATATCTGGAGCTCTTATCGAGATTTGAACTCGAGACCTCTCCCTTACCAAGGGAGTGCTCTACCACTGAGCTATAAGAGCATTTAATACTTCGATGGAGCGGGAGACGAGGGTCGAACTCGCGACATGCAGCTTGGAAGGCTGCCGCTCTACCAACTGAGCTACTCCCGCATATTGGTAAGACACTAGATCGAAGTTTTAAAATTGGTGGTGAGAGAAGGATTCGAACCTTCGAAGCTTACGCGGCAGAGTTACAGTCTGCTCCCTTTGACCGCTCGGGAATCTCACCATTTACACTTACTTCAGTGTTGTTCTTTACTCGACTACTTAAACTCTCTAAGATGGTGCCGGCACACGGATTCGAACTGTGGACCTACTGATTACAAGTCAGTTGCTCTACCAACTGAGCTATGCCGGCGTTTCTTAGTGTTTCGTACGTTTCGTATCGGAACGGTGTGCAGTTTAGCAAAACTTGAAATCCGTGCAAGTGTTTTTTTCAAAAAAAACCCTAAAAACTCACAAAATCAATCCGTTTGATGATAATTCAACCGCTTTGATCACTGCGCGAGCTTTTATTTGGGTTTCATTCCACTCAGAATCAGGATTTGAGTCTGCAACAAGACCCGCACCAGCCTGTACATAAACCTTATTTTCGCGAATAACACAGGTTCTAATCGCGATAGACATGTCCATTTCACCATGCCAGCCTAAATAACCAACAGCACCGCCAAAAATTCCACGTTTTACTGGCTCAACTTCGTCAATAATTTCCATAGCACGAATTTTTGGTGCCCCAGAAAGTGTTCCTGCAGGGAATGTTGCTTTAAAAACATCCAAAGCATCTACGCCTTCCTCAACTTCCCCTTGCACATTAGAAACAATATGCATGACATGTGAATAACGTTCGATCACCATTTGATCAGTGACTTGCACTTTACCGATTTTTGATACACGCCCAATATCATTGCGACCCAAATCAATCAACATTAAGTGCTCTGCGATTTCTTTCTCATCGGAAAGTAAATCTTTTTCCAGCGCTAAATCTTCTTCTTTGGTTTTACCTCGTGGTCGTGTGCCCGCTAATGGGCGCACAGTCGCCACTCCATTTTCTAAACGCGATAAAATTTCAGGTGATGAGCCCACAATATAAAATGGCTTTTCATCACTAAGCGTCTTTCCTTGTACTAAAAACAGATATGGTGAAGGATTAAGATGACGTAATGCACGATATACTTGTAAAGGATCACCATCAAAGTCCGATACCATGCGATGACCAGGAACCACCTGCATCACATCACCTGCACGAATGTATTCTTTAACAGTTTCAATCGATTCTAAGAATTTTTCTTTACCTGTTAATGATTCAAAATGAGGGGCCGTGTGAGGCTTTGCCTGCAAGCTCACCGGTGTGGCAAGTAATGATTCAATTTCATCCAGCTGGCTTTGTGCTTTATTAAAAGCATCCGCATCCTGTGTATCCGCATGTACGATAATAAATAGCGTGTCTTTTAAATTATCAAAAACTACAACTGTTTTAGACAACATGAGCCATAAATCTGGCAATCCAACAGGATCAGCATCAGGAACGTTATTTAAGCGCGGTTCAATATAGCGTACCGCGTCATAACCCAAATAGCCCACCAAGCCCCCTGTAAAGTTGGGCAAATCTGGGAGTTCTGCTTTTGATGGCACTTTGAACTGCGATTGAAAGTCACGGATATACTGGAAAGGATCTTGACACTCAAACGATTCGACTTGGCCATCAGCTTTCTGAATTGTTAACTGTCCTTCATTGCAAGAGAATACCGTTGACTCGCCCAGACCAATAATCGAGTAACGCGCCCAGTTTTCACCACCTTCTACAGACTCAAATAAATAGGCTTGTTGATGTTGTTTTAAACGTGCAAATACTGACAATGGAGTGTCAGTATCAGCTAAGCGTTGGCGATAAACTGGAATTAGGTTAAAACCTTGCGATTGAAGCTGTTGAAATTGAGTTGATGTTGTCATGAGGAATTCTCTGTAGTTTTCGATGCATATTGAATGTTCTATAAAGTCTGCGCTGAGAGACGCCATCGAAAAACATTAAAACTATTCATTCCTCTACCCTTCTTTATTTATTACAACTTACTTAGAAATCAACACAGTTAAATCATCAACTACTTGTTGCGGCTTACATAGCTGAATATCTTCGCCATGATTATAACCATAGCTTACGACAATACAATCAATACCCGCACGGCGCGCTGCCTCTACATCATTCGATGAGTCACCAATCATCAAGGTATTGTCCAGATCAGTTCCAAAGGCCTCAACACAATGCAACAAAGGTTTAGGATCTGGTTTTCTCACCTCAAAACGATCTCCACCCACCGTATCCACAAAATAGTGATCCATCTTTAATTCAGCCAATATTTTTCTAGCGGGTAATTCCGGCTTATTCGTGACACACACCATTTTTTTTTGATGAGCTCGACCCCACTCTAAAAATTCGATAATGCCGTGAAATGGACGCGTATCCACGCACGGTTCGGCATTATAAATTTCTAAAAAAGTATCCAATAATTGTTGATGCTCAGAAGGCTCTACACGCCCAGTCAGATGCATTAAAACACTCTGACAGAACAATGAAGTCCCTTTGCCAATCCAATTTCGAACTTGAGATTCTGTGACCAAAGGCAGTTCTAATACATTCAAACTCATATTCATGGCACGATATAGATCAAATGCCGAATCAACCAAAGTTCCATCCAGATCAAAAAGAATTAAGTCACGCTGTTCCAAATTCGCAATATTCATTATTTTAAACCTAACAAAAAAGGCATGCGAAAGCATGCCTTAAAAAATCACATGCAACTTAGTTGAAAATAAACCAGGCAACTAGTGCCACAATCACTAACACCAATAATGCCATTAAGCCAATATTGGCATTTTTTTGAGTTTCCAACTCTTTTTCCGTACAAGCTGCAGGAATATTTACCTCACACGCTTCATGCTTATTGACAGTTGTATTAACATCAACTCCTTCAGGAATTGGGGCTGGTTTAGGAATTCCTACATTTTGAGGCATACCATCTCGAGTAAGCTGAACTGAGCTATCTCGCTCTTTCAGATCAGGCATACCCTGCTCAAGCATTTCAGCTGCTGCTGTCTTCTCTACTGCAACCTTTGAAGAAATTTCAGCTGTTGCGATTGCTTCGGTAGGCTGCTGAACATCTTGTAATGTTTGTGCAGATTGCGCAGGTGCTAAAACTGAAAATTTATGGCTAGCAAATTGCAGAATATCGCCATCTTTAACAATAGTTTCGCCTTCAGCAACTTTTGTATCGTTAATAAACGTGCCATTTGACGAACCTAAGTCTTGAACAGTGAGCACCTGCTCTTTTAGAAACAAAGCAGCATGACGACGTGATACATCTGCAGACTGAATCAAAATATCTGCATCTTGATGACGACCCACCAACATGTCTCGATCGATATCAACTTCTTTACCCGCAAATTCGCCAGTAATTGTTTGTAATTTCCAAGTCATAGTTTCGATCCATTATTCAAGTTTTGACATTTTAACATGGCTGTTTTCGAGATTCACATTGAACGCATGTTATCGAGACGGTCTCAATGTCGTGGTTGTGACCGTATTTTGTGTTCTTTGCACATCTTGTTTTGGCTCAATCGCGACAGGGGTTTCCACCACGACTTGGGCATTGTTTGTATTTGTTGTGGCAACTTGATTGTAAATCACAGGCTTTGGCAGCACTCGCGTTGATTTCACCACAGGATCCTGAGTCACGATGACATTTGGACGTTCAATCACACGCCCTACTGGCTTAGACTGCGCTGTTGGAGCAGTATAACGCTGTACCTGTGGCTCTACTGCTTGAGGCGTTGATGGCACTACGATAGGCTTGACGGGTTGAGGAGTACTTGATACAGGCAACCGCTGTTGGAAGATATCATCAACATTATCTGGTAACTTCTTAAATGTCCCATCACCATCCAGTGCTAACTGCAAACTGTATAAACGATCATAGCGTTGCTGTGACAATCTACGAATATCAGCCGTATCTCCTACGATTGTTGGATGAATAAAAACGAGTAGGTTTCGTTTCACATTATTCTTTGCATCTGCTCTAAACAGTCTACCCAAACCAGGAATCGAGCTTAAACCTGGGACGCCTTGACGCGTTAACTTAGTATCATCTGAAATCAGACCACCCAGTACAATTGTTTGACCATTTTCAGCCAAAATCGAGGTTTTTATGGCACGCTTAGTGGTCACCAAGTCTTTCGCCTCACCACTATCTGGCTTCACCGAGGATACTTCTTGTTCTACAGCAAGACGAACTGTTCCACCTTCACCAATTTGCGGAATGACCTTTAATGTAACACCAACATCTTTACGCTCAATTGAAGTATAAGGGTTTGCTGTTCCACCTGTTGTTGTCACAGATCCTGTCTGGAATGGGACATTCTCACCCACAACGATATAAGCTTCCTCGTTATCCATGGTGACAATCGATGGTGTAGACAATAAGTTCGACTTAGTATTGGTCTTTAATGCCTGAATCAGTGCGCCATACAGTTTACGCGATCCATTCGCACCTTCTTTATATTCACCTAAGGCCAATGAAGCACCAGCTCCAATCAAACCAGCACCCGTAGCTACATTACCAAGGAATCCAGAAGCCAATTGACTCAGCCCTACACCCGCTTTATCAAAATTGATTACACCAATACCGCTACTGATGTCACCTAGTGCCCACTGAACACCCAATTGATCTACGTCATTTCCTTCAACTTCAACAATAGCAGCCTCAATGAGAATTTGTTGACGACGCACGTCAAGTTGATGAATAGCAGATTCAATTTCACGCATGAGTTGAGGATCTGCTTTTACCACTAATGCATTTTGTGCACCATCAGCAATAATACTCACGCCATTACTATTAAAACTTGTAATATCTTGTTGATTTTGATTTGAACCACTATTCAAATTAATCGCTGGGGTATTCACACTCCCATTTGAAGACGTATTACTCGAGGTATTATTAATTAATGAGTTACTAGCACTTGAATTGGAGCTTGAACTATTTGAATTACTGGTACTATTCACCGCCTGACCAGATACTAAACCTTGTAAAATTTCAGCCAAATTTTTTGCGCTTGCATACTTAAGCTTAAATACTTTTAGACCGCCTAAGCGATCAGCTGAAGGAACATCAAGCATTTCGATCATTTGACGAATGCGTTTACGAGTACTTGGATCACCCTTGATCAAAATCCGATTAGTACGTGCATCTGCGATAATACGTACTCGAGAACCTGAAATGTCTTTGGCACCCCCCGTAGAAGACATTGAATCCAACAAAACTATCAGCTCTTCAGCTTGGCTAGACTGCAAGCTAATAGCCTCAATATCGTTTTGTCCCGTTCCATCTAAATTACGAATAATCGTTTCAAGCTGTGCAATATTATTCGCACGATCTGAGACTATAAGCGCATTTGTACCTTGTACCGCCGCCAAATGCGCAAATTGCGGCATGAGTGGTCTTAACGCGGGTATTAGATCATTGGGGTTAGTATTTTCCAGCCAAATGACACGAGTGACCACTTGATCACCTCGTGCGTTCCGAGAGGCATCAAAAGGCACACCTGAATTTTTTACATTATTGTCAGGGACTAAGCGGATAGTGTTACCCGCAGGTACAGCAACAACGCCATTAACGTTTAACACACCCAAGAACAAATCATAGACTTCAGCTTTGTTTAAAGCCTTATTTGAAATGACCGTCACATTACCCCGAACCCGCGGATCAACTGCGAAGTTTTTTCCCGTGATATCTGCCACTTCATTAATAAATGCAGTTAAATCTGCATCACGCAGGTTAATTTTCCAAGTTTGCGCTTGCGCAGCGGTACTTGCGACAGCCAATACTGGTGCTACTGCGACCATCGCCCAAAGTGACCGATTTCGATTTAAAAAATCCATAACTTGTTATATTTCCTAATACTTTATGCAAATTTACACATTTTAAAATTCTTGTTGGAAGGTCATCACTTGATCACCTCGTTTTACTTCAATGCGAACTTTACCTTCTCGTTTAGCCTGTTCTAGCAGTTGTGCATCGCTTTGTCCTTGACCGACTGACTGCCCATTCAAGGATAAAACGCGATCACCAGGTCTTAATCCCAGTTTGCTTCTCAAAAATGCAGGCGTTCGATCCGTGACTTCATAACCTTGACCACTGTCAGTGTTGACACCCATATTACTTAAGTATTGTTCACGATTTTCTTGAATTTGGTTGATTGCCTGACCAATGGCATTTTGAGTAGTCGTTTGACCTGAATTCGAAGTTGCGTTAGCAGAATTCTGCTGTGCATCAGGTACCAGCGGCTGATTAAGATTTTCTATTCCGGTAAATCTCAACTCAGTCGTCGCACCACTCGGCTGTTTCAATACCACATGATCCCAATATACTTCTGAAAGCTGATAAGAACTTCCTTCCAAAGTTTGTCCAATGGTATAACGATCAGCAACCTCTCGAACTTTAATCACCGCTGAAGATTGACTACTCGGCGTCGAAACCACAACCCCTTGCAACGTAAGCGCTAAATTAGCATCAGCAGCACTTACTTGCGCACCTGTTTCTTGAAACAAAGAGAAACTCGATATATTCGGAACAGGAGGTTGCTGCGAACCTAATGCGACTCGCTCAACTTGCATGACTTGCGGTGGTGCAACCACCAACCAAAATAATGAAGCGAGCTTCCACATTAAGATTAAAATCAGAATAAATAAAGTAAGCGGAGCAATTCGATCTAAATCTTTAAATGAAATTTGTGAAAACTTATCTTGGAATCCCTTCATTAGAAGCCTCCACTCAGCAGTGGCTGTCTCGTACTGACAACAAAGGTATCCAAACCAGCTTTACCATCATATGAAGGCACATTCATTAATAATCTTTGGGTCACCTGTGCATCCAACATTAATGCAGGATCTAAACTAAGGTTGGCCATTTTTTGCCCGCGCTGATCTTGTACATCAATGAGCAGTTTTCCAGCTTCGTCTGAAAATTGCCCTTTTAAAGATGGCATATTCATTCGTTCTTGTTTCTGGGCAAAGGTATAAGTTAGCGTACCACCACCCCATTGCATCTCTCCGGCGGTTTTTGCAAAACCATCGTTTTGTTTGAATTGAAATGCTACATCCTTCAACTGAATACTATTCTGAGGCCATTGCCAATCCACAAATGTTTTGAGTGTTTCAGGGGCAATATTTCCATTCATATTTTTGATAATTATTTTTTTTCCAAGCCCATAACCCACCACACCGTTGAGTTGCGTCTGACCACTATGTATTTCTAAGTTGGCACCAGCTCTTAATAAAATCAGATCGAGAGGACGTGTTTGCCAGATGACAGAACCTGCAAGATTTCCTTTTTGCCAATCTGCTTGACCTTGCCAGATATTGCCACTGACATTTTTTAAAATTTGATTATTTTTATAAAATTTAGCAATGAGCCACGATGCTGGAACTTGTAAAAAAACAAATAATAAAAAAGCGAAGATAGCGACGCTTAACCACACCATTTTTTTTGATTTTTTTATCATTCCATGTATACCAACATCTAAGTCTAATTAACCGCAAAATGTTTGAAAATTTTCTATCTTGGTATTATGCATAAATTTTACACTTCTCCAATTCACTTATAAAAAAACCAAGCAGATTTGCTTGGTTTTTTTAATATTAGTGTCATTACATGACAAATCAGTGAAATTAGATAAGGAAATCTTCTAATTTGGCACCTTTTTCAAGCTCTGCAACCAACCAACGTGGCTTCTTTCCACGCCCTGTCCAAGTCTCCGCAGTATTATTTTTATTACGATAACGAGGCTCTACAGATTTACGCGTGCTTTTCTTACGCTTTTGTGCACCATATTCAATGAATTGCTCTAAAGACATACCCACTGATTCAGCAATTTGAGTAATCTGATGATAAGCATCTTCAATTTCCTGATCTTTCTTAGACTCGATCAAAGCTTGGGCTTCAGCAGTTAACTTTCTTAACTCTTCAACAGATAAATTACTAATATCAGGCATAACATTTACTCCAAAAAATTCAATATCATTATTAGATTTATAAAGCGCCATCTTATTGTTATAAATTATTTTAATCAATCCATCATGTTATTTAATATACATAAATAAAACAAATAATTTAACACATTAATTAACCGAGTCTATTTCTATTATTTTTTCTCTAATATGCTCTGGAATCAAAACCTTTTGCATTGTATTTTTATCCACACAAACTATAACGGCCTCAGCAATTGCCACAATTTCATTCTGTTGCTCACTCCAAACTGTATATTCCATCCTGAAGGCAGAGTTACGTAATTCAACCACTTTAGTTCCAATGCGTAAATAATCAGGATAAAACACTGGTTTAAGATATTTACAACTATTTGAAGCCACAACAGTATTAATATCTAACGCTAAGATTTCTAATTGATTCAAATACTCTATTCGAGCAGTTTCAATATAGCGATAATAAATCACATTATTGACATGTCCAAAAGCATCCATATCACCCCAAGCGACTTTTTGATGGGTAATGACTTTGTACTCATTCATTTGTTTCATTCATCATTCTCATAACTTAAATTGAATAAATTTATTATGGGTCTCAAAGACACTGTTCAATTGCTGAGTTAATACAGCATCGCCTTTTAATACAGATTTAATTCTTAAATAGTTCATTAAAGGGTGATCAGGATATAATTGCAATAATGCCTCAGCATCCTGTTCACGATGAGTCGCAGTATAAATATGCCATTTAGAAAAACTCAAAATCGGTAATCCAGGATATTTCATTTCAAAATAATCAATCTGGTTTTCAAGCATTTCATAATCAGGATTTTGTTTTAACAATTGTTGTTGAAACCATAAATAAAAAATATCCTGATCGAACCGTTCTTCTAATAAAGACAAAGAAAGTTGAGTTTCATCAAAAGCCATCTCAGGAATGCGAGAAATAAGTTTTAACCATAACGATTTAATACCATATGAAGACGACACAATTTGATCACTCATTTGAGCATACCGAATTTGAATAAGCTCTAAATCTGTATTTGAAACGTTGTCAAAATCATTGAGTAGCTTTAAAAGCCATTTCTTTTTATGTTCCAAATCTAAATGACCATATTGCGTGGCTTTTAAATAATGCCATGGATATTGAATCGCAAATCTACCCCATAGATGATTCAACTTATGCTGATAAGCATCTTCAAGATCTTTTAACCAAGGTGACAGCATATGACCATGTAAAAACTCTAAATGGGTTAAAGCCTGATCTGGAAGCTCTTGAGCTAAATAAATTTCAATACGCTGGAGTTCAGCCAATTCAAAAGCATCTGCAGGACTTTGTTGTAAAACACTCAACGCATCATCAATACGATCTTGCTTCAACCATATACGAGACTGAATAACCTCTTTGAGTAATCCTGAGTTCTCAAACACAGGTTGTAAATATTCTCGCTGTTTTGTGTTGGCCTCCAAAACCCACAAAACACCTAATTTTTCATACGTATGTAACCTTGAAAAGTCTGTAACTTGTTGAATTTTACGCTGCTCTCTTGATCTCATCTTTCCAACCCAAAACCATAAAAGATGAAGAGATAAAGCAACGAATAGAAGAAAAAATGAAACAAACCAGAGGTTCGTTTGAATCTGAATACCGTGCCAAAGTATGTAAATATAACCTGGCCCTTCTTGATAACTCAGCACACTTAACACGGCTAATATCATTAAACCAACTAATGCATAAACTATAAAAATATGTTTCATGATTAGCCCTCTAAAATTGCTTTACTGTTCAATTTAGGGACAGGTAAAAGTTGTGCTTGTTTGAGATGTTTCGCTTTATTTTTTATTTTGATTGCCACAGCATCAGGCAGTTGATCCAGTTCATCTATAATTGAGGTCAGTGCATTTTGATAATCAATGTATTGTCCTTGTTGTAGTGCTCTTTGAGCAAATAACACTCTCAATTGAACTTCTTTTAAAACTAATCTTCGATTAAGTAATACCGGCATCTGTTCATCAACGCGTTCAACTTTGAATACACGCTCAAACCATGAGGATTGCGAAGAGTTATCACTCGTGAGTTGCTGTACTTGTTGTTCATTTTTCAAATTTGCATCAATATTTTCAAGCAAGTCACCTAACTGAGCAATTTGAATATTTTTTGCCACAACATATTGTTGAATCATTTTTTGATCATGCTCAACAGCTCGATGCATTGAAACCTGCAATGTATCTGCCAAAGCCAAGCGCTCAACCAGTTGATCCAGTTGATTGAGTTGCTCAAGTGCATATACAAACTCATGTTGATCTAAGGCAAATTGAATTAGCTCTAATTTTTGACTTAAGAGTTTGATTGGATTGATTTCAGATTGAATTTCTTGTTGATTATTGTTTTGCTGAGGTGGATTGGATTGAGACGAAACCTGCTGATTTGAGCGCTGAATTGCTACCAACTGATCATTCAAACTTGCCACTAATTGCTCTGATTTATGTTGAGTTTGTTGTAGCAACTCAACTTTTTCTTGTAATGAAAAATGATCATAGCTGAGTTTAATCAACCAAATGATTAAGCCTAAAATGAATAGATATAAAATTTTCTTCATGAGTGCCTATGTTCACTTTCAAGCTGCGACAAAATCGTATCTGGCATTAAGTCCGCAATTTGAGTGATTTGAAATTTAGTATTCGAGGTCTGTTGATACATACACACGATCTGATATAACCGATCCGCTAAAACCAAGTAATGACCGTGTTGCATAAATACAGGATAATTTTTGCATAAACTCAGCCAATTTTTCCAACTGGCTTCACTACTAATCAATACAGCATAAGGTTGTGGATTTGCATTGAATGCTTCAAGTAGATGTTTAAATTTATCTTGAGCATCACTTGGGCAGTAGCGGGAGTATAAAACAAAATTAAGTACTTCAATTTTAGCAGTACGACACTGCTGCATCATGAACTGACGGCCACCTTCTCCCCGCCAAAACGCAATACGTTTGAGATCAGCATTTTGTGTTAAAACCGAAAGACTTAACATTCCTTCAGATGTTTCAACATCTGGAACTAAACTTTTAACACCATATCGACTTAGAGCTTCAGCTGTTTTCCGGCCAACTGCAATCCATTTGATATGATTTAAATCGGTCAATTTAAGTCCCGATTTTTCGAGAAACTGCATGCCAACTTCAACGGCTGTTGGACTGACGACCACAATCACTTGTGCTGAAATTAATTGCTGAAAGAGCTGATCAAGTTCATCACTCCAATGAACAGCAGCCAACTCTAGTACAGATAACTCGATAGGCTCATATCCTGCACGTACCAGTGCCTCATTGAGAGGCTTAGCACGATCTGCAGGTCGAGTATTGATAAACTTCATTTCATTTTTTTATTTATACAGTGCTTTTAATAAATCAGCAGCACCTTGGTCAATCAAAGCTTTTGCTAGTGAAACACCCAACGTTTCAGCTTTTTCAACTGGACCTTCTACTTTAGCAACCAATAATGTTTGACCATCCACACTGCCAACGCGCCCCTCTAATTGAATCTGTTGATCATTTAAAGTCGCATATCCCGCAATCGGTACCTGACACCCACCTTCCAAATAAGCATTAAATGCCCGTTCTGCACGAACACACGCATCAGTTTCTGCATGTAATAAAGGTCGAATCAACTCTAATACGCGTGCATCGTCACCTCGACACTCAAGACCTAATGCGCCTTGGCCAACTGCGGGCAAACTCGTCTGTGTATCCAGCGTGTGTCGAATACGCTGTGCTAAACCTAAACGCTTTAAACCTGCGCTTGCCAAAATGATGGCATCGTAAAGCCCCGAATCAAGCTTAGATAGTCGCGTGCCTACATTTCCACGTAAATCTATAATCTCAAGATCTGGACGAGCTTTTAAAATTTGACATTTACGACGCAAACTTGAGGTTCCTACTTTGGCACCGAGGGGCAAATCTTCAAACTTGCTATAATTATTCGAAACAAAAGCATCTAAAGGATCTTCTCGCTCGCAAATCACGGCAAGACTTAATCCTTCTGGGAGCGCCATCGGCACATCTTTCATGGAATGGACAGCCAGATCTGCACGACCATCAAGTAATGCAGCCTCAAGCTCTTTAACAAATAAACCTTTTCCACCAATCTTGGCTAAAGGAGTGTCTAAAATTTTATCACCTTGGGTCACAAACGTCACCAACTCAACTTTTAGGCCAGCATGTAGGGTCTCAAGTCGCTCACGAATATGCTCCGCTTGCCATAAAGCCAATGGACTTTGACGAGTTGCAATTTTTAAGGTTTTGATCATTTTAATGCTGCCAAACTTTAGACATCCTAAACTTACCCTGCTGTCCCAAAATTGCAAGTAAATTGTTCGGCAATCACTATAATTTTAGGCAACTAAATATTTTGCATTCTTTCTCTAAGCAAAGGTAAGTGACGGCGACTGACCGCCAATTTCTCTTCAAGTTCACGACAACGAACTTGATACTGGCCTGAAGCAACCAACTCCAATCCATCCAAATAATCCAATGCAATCAGCGCATTTCGATGAATTCGTATAAATTTATTTGAAAACTCACGCTCTAGATCTTTTAAAGTCTCATCAATCAACACACTGCCGTTTTTGTGTCGTACTGTTACGTATTTCTGATCAGCTAGAAAATAGTAAACATTTTCGATAGGAATGAGTTCAAGACCACGATACGTTTTCGCAGCGATTTGCTGACGTTGATGTTTTTCTTCCATATTTTCTTTTTGCTCTATATTCGACATTTGAGCTTGAGTAAGTTTAGTTAAATTATTGAGTGTATTTTCTAATTCTGATTTGATAATCGGTTTTAATAAATAGCCTTTCGCTTGTGCCTGAATCGCAGTCAAAGCATGCTCATCATAGGCCGTGCAAAAAACAATAGCGGGCATTGGGTTTAGCTGTGAAAGATGCTGAGCACATGTCAAACCATCCATTTCAGGCATTTGGATGTCAAGTAAAATTACATCAGGCTCATATTGTTGCACTAAGGTCAAAGCTTCTTTTCCATGGTGCGCAGTTGCAACAACTTGATGCCCCAATTGAGTGACCAAGCGAGATAAGCGCTCAACCGCGAGTGGCTCATCATCACAAATTAGGATGTCCATTGTTCCTCCTTGCTCAAGTTAACGTTACTTATTTTAATGTATTAACTTGATTTTATTTATATTGGTACTGGACTACAGTCGTGTAAATTCCATTACCTGCATGACTCCTAAACTGTACCGTATACCCATAGTGTGCTTTCAAACGCTGTTTCACGTTTTCTATCGCAATACCATTCCCCTCCCTATTGGCCATTTTATCGGCTATATAAGGGTTAGTAATGACTATAGTGACTTGATTTTGTAATATTTCAACCAATATGACAATCTTTGCATCAATTAACTTTTTCTCCACCCCATGAAAGATACTATTCTCAATTAAAGGCTGTAAAGTTAAAAAAGGAATACTTGCTTGGCCCAACTGCTCTGGTTGCAAGATATTCCATTCCACATTTAATCTCGAACCCAACCTTAGCTTTTCAACCGCCAAATAATGTTCACACAATTGGATTTCTTCTTTTAATGTGACAATTTTAAGTTCTTGAAAGCTTGCTCTAAACAACCTTGAAAGATCGATGAGCATTTGCTCTGCTTTATCTGGATCACTCCCAATCAGACTCACCACACTATTTAAACTATTAAAAAGAAAGTGTGGATGTATTCTTGCTTGCATGGCTTGAATTCGAGCATTCAATTCACCTTGTTGCTGCTTTAACCACTCACCCCGAACATAGATATATCGTAAACAAAAAGTGATCAACAATACGCCATAGCTCATGTGTAAAATCACATGATCAAATAAAAGTAACCATGAAAATTTTTGTAAAGAAAAGTTACTTCCCCAAAAAAACAGAAAATTCAAACTACAAGTAGTGAAGAGGATGATGAGTTCTAATAGTACAAATGTATAAATCGCAGACTGCAAAGTGGTTAGTTTTTGCCAAAACTCCCTAAATAAATCAATTACGGCAATAAAGACCAATACCACCCAATTGATATAAAGCACATACTTGATCACTTGTGATGTCTGTAAATTTGACCAAGACTGTGACTCTGCTAGGCACAGCAATAACGCCAAAAAAATACTGGCAATAAATAACTCTGCAAAATATTGCCATTGCCCAATACGTACAAAGAAATTCGCATCAATAAATTCTTGTTTATCTTTTGAAGAATTATCCATAGGCAAGACTTCGGCATCTTGATTTGAATTTGTTATACTGGATGCAAAATTACTGCTTTTTCTTTTACTGAGCCGACATGACCACATCTTCTAATTCCTCTAATCCGTCACAAGCCCAAACTTCAGGTATGTGGGGCGGTCGTTTTTCCGAAGCAACTGATGCCTTTGTCGCTGAATTTACAGCATCTGTCCAATTTGACCAACGCTTTTATAAACAAGATATTGCAGGTTCAATCGCACATGCAACGATGTTGGCAAAAGTCGGTGTACTCACTGAACAAGAGCGTGATGACATCATCGCAGGCTTAACCGCAATTAAAGCGGACATTGAAGCTGGCAACTTCGAATGGCGTATTGATTTAGAAGATGTTCACATGAACATTGAATCTCGATTAACACAACGTATTGGGATTACAGGGAAGAAATTACATACAGGTCGTAGCCGTAATGACCAAGTAGCAACGGATATTCGTTTGTATGTACGTGATGAAATTGATGCCATCCTAGGGTTATTACACAAACTGCAAAAAGGCATTCTAGGTTTGGCTGCTAAAAATACAAATACAATTATGCCTGGCTTTACACATCTTCAAACTGCACAGCCTGTGACGTTTGGACATCATTTAATGGCATGGTTTGAAATGCTGGTACGTGACTCAGAACGTTTGATTGACTGCCGTAAACGCGTGAATCGTATGCCTTTAGGTTCTGCTGCGCTTGCAGGTACCACTTATCCAATCGATCGTGCTTATACAGCAGAACTTTTAGGGTTTGAAGCAGTTGCAGAAAACTCATTAGATGCTGTATCTGATCGTGATTTTGGTATTGAGTTTAATGCTGCGGCATCACTCATCATGATGCACTTATCTCGTATGTCTGAAGAATTAATTCTTTGGACATCTGCACAATTCAAGTTTGTGAATATTCCTGACCGCTTCTGCACAGGCTCTTCAATCATGCCTCAGAAGAAAAATCCTGATGTACCTGAACTTGTTCGTGGTAAAACAGGCCGTGTATATGGTGACTTAATGAGTCTACTAACCCTCATGAAAGGTCAACCTTTGGCATATAACAAAGACAACCAAGAAGATAAAGAACCATTATTTGATGCTATTGATACGGTTCGTGGCTCTTTAATGGCTTTCGCAGACATGATTCCTGCGCTTGTTCCAAATATTCCTGAAATGCGCGAAGCTGCGCTGCGTGGTTTCTCAACAGCAACCGACCTTGCTGATTACTTAGTGAAAAATGGTGTTGCATTCCGCGATGCACATGAAATCGTCGGTAAAGCAGTTGCGCTTGGCGTACAAGAAGGTAAGGATTTATCAGAACTTACGCTTGAACAACTTCAACAATTCTCTGATTTAATTCAAGCTGACGTCTTTGAAAAAGCATTAACTTTAGAAGCTTCTGTCAATGCACGTAACCACATCGGTGGAACAGCACCTGCTCAAGTTGAAGCAGCAATTGAGCGTGCTCATGCGCGTTTAGAAGCTCTTTACGCTTAATTTCTGATTATATTTTTGGAGTATTGATATGTCTCGCCAAGTATTTTGCCGTAAGTATCAAAAAGAAATGGAAGGTTTGGATTTTGCACCATTCCCTGGTCCTAAAGGTCAGGAACTATTTGATAGTGTTTCTAAGCAAGCATGGGGAGAATGGTTAAAGCATCAAACTACTTTAATCAATGAAAAACGTTTAAATGTCTTTGAAGCTGATGCAAAAAAATTTCTTGAAGAACAACGTGAAAAGTTCTTCAACAATGATGAAACTTTAGAAAAAGCTGAAGGCCTAAAGCCTGAGTAAAAAAAGAAAGCACTGCTTTTCTTTTTACGTAAGATAAGGACGAAGTCCGCGTAGGCTTTAATCTAAAAAGAATCCCCATCTTTGGGGATTCTTTTTTATGCGTTACTTTAAAAATTAGGCAAGAAAAACACAGAAGGTGTGCACAGGCTTTAATCCCAAAAGAATCTCCGTAATAGAGGTTCTTTTTTTATGGGACATCAAATAAATATCAATGGAGTTAAAATTTAGCTGACGAAAGAAGTGCTTGTGGTGGATTTAAAATATGACCTAATTGGTAAACTCCATCCATATTTAACTGCATCTCCATTCGGTCAACACGAATTGGGCCAAATTTAATGTAAATCTGCCGATTTTGAAGATCAAACCGCTGCTCCAAAACCTGTCCATTGAATTGTAAAGAGTTCATAGATGTTAAGTCCATAAGCGCTTTAAAAGGTTGCTCTTCATCCTTTGTATAATGAATCCTTTTTCTATCACTCACGAAATTTTCTAAATGGTTTAAATCCTGAGATTTAAAAGATGTAATTTCACGAATTTGAGATTCCTCAATACCTAAAGCATTGACCAAACTTAACTGATCATCTGGCAGTAATTTAAAATGCCCATTGTTAGGATGTGCCGCCCAACTCAAACTCGAAAGACCCCAAGCACAGATTCCCCACAAAACTTGCTTAAATTGTCTCATTCCCCATCGCTCTCACTGAACGTAATAAAAGCCATCTTTAAAAACATTTCAGCCAAACACAACTACCATTTATCTTAAATATCATTTACTTAACAAGAATTGTTAGACTCACGTCACAGACAAATCTTTTTTATTGATATTTATCTTCCTATCTAAAAAAGACTGCATAAATGTAAAGCAGAAAATAGACACATAAGATGATTATGAGTTATCAATTTCATCAGAGTAGGCTAATCTCTGTATTAAAATTAACCACCATTTGAGCGCATCATGTTTATCATTCGTCCTTATATTGAGACTGACTTAGAAGACATCATTCAACTCTGGGAAAGATGTGATCTAACACGACCATGGAATAATCCGGAAATTGATATTTTTAGGAAGGCTGCACAAAAAGATGACTTATTCTTGGTGGCTGTGAAAGATCAGTTCATTATCGCAACATTAATGGGTGGTTACGACGGTCATCGCGGGTGGATCAATTACCTCGCGGTACATCCCAATCATCAACGGAATGGTGTTGCTACAGCGTTGATTCAACATTTGGAAAAAAGATTGATTGCACTTGGTTGTCCAGAAGTTCAGCTTTTAGTGCAAAAAGAATTTATTGATATTCAAAACTTTTATGAACAATTGGGATATGACGAAAAAGAAGTTGTATGCCTTGCTAAAAGACTCATTCACGACCATTAAGAAATTTTATAAAACAGGAGCATTTATCAATTTACCGATCCGTAAAAATATTGGGAATCGAATATTAAATTTATGACCGGTATCATTATTCAAAGTTAGGGCATATTGGCTCATCTGATTTAAGATTTGTGTCGCCTGATTATTGGCTTGCGTATTTTGTTTAAGATATTTCTTTAAAGCTGACCATGTATTTAAATAATCAATCAATTGATCAATGCGCCATTTACAATGCATGTGCTGCTCACAGGTCGGGATTTCTTCAAAAGGAAATGGAATCGTTTGATATTTCAGATCAATATAGTGACGCTCACTCTCCCAATATGTTTTCAATACTTGGTGATATAGCTTTTCAATACAGCTTTGAAGCTCCTCATTCTCCACTTCAATAAGCCCATATCCAATCACTGCAAAGACACCCTGGGGCTTCAGTGTTCGATAGACCTCTTGAAAAAATAACTCGAAGTCAAACCAATGAATGGCTTGGGCAACTGTAATCAGGTCAAAACATTGTGCTTTAAAATTGCTATGTTCAGCATTATCAATTCGGTAAATTACATTATCTATTGCTGGGGCTTGCTGAAGTTGTGCTGCGCTTATATCCGTTGCAATGACTTGATTAAAATGCGGAGCCAATAAGCGGGTAAATTGTCCTGAACCTGCCCCGCAATCCCAAGCCATTTCATAGTTCTGAACATATTTGAAGATTTCGTCAAGCACACTTTGTGGATAACTTGGACGAGCTTGTTGATAAAGCTCACTTTGATCAGAAAATAGGTCTTTCATTTTTTATTCTGAATTTGATCGAGAAATCAACCTTAGCACATCAAAAAAAATGGATGATGAATGACTTCGATTCATTTTGTATTATTTTATAAGCAAAAAAAATCCTCAACATTGTTGAGGATTTTTCGAATATGGTGGCGAGACCCAGGATCGAACTGGGGACACACGGATTTTCAATCCGTTGCTCTACCAACTGAGCTATCACGCCGATGGGGTGTATTAAGCCGTAACTGAGCTCAATAGTCAATAAAAATCATGCATTTTTTATTTGTTCGAGTAAATTTTACCCAAAAAAAAATCTCTGATGGGATCAGAGATTGAAAATACAAATTCTTAAAATAATATGGTGGCGAGACCCAGGATCGAACTGGGGACACACGGATTTTCAATCCGTTGCTCTACCAACTGAGCTATCACGCCGATGTCGCGTATTAAACAGTTTCATCTCGATATAGTCAAGCAAGTTTTTGGGATATTTAAACAAATGGATGTTTTTAAAACAACATTTAGATTATTCGATGTAAATACATACAAATCCAATAAAAAAAGCCAGTATTGACTGACTTTTAATATTTAAAATCGAACAATAGTTTTAAATTTTTTCCAAACTACTTAAACAACGATGTATTGCACCACATCCAGGCTCAAAATGATTAACGCCTTTCTCTTCTTCCATTCGACATGCTTCACTCACTAAGCGCTCTGCGACACCACGTCCACGGTTAGCCGGATGAACTACGATATTTTCAAGCGTTCGACTTTCACCTTGTCCAGTTGACCAAATGGCCCCAATGATCTTTGTATTAAATTCTGCCGTGTAAAGTAAGGTATACTGAGTTAAGTTTTGCTCAAGTTGTTCAATGGCATCTTGTCCGTCACTAAATTCTGGACTGGTGTCATATAAGCGCTCAAGCTGTTCACGAACTTCAACATTATCAAGCGAAGTTATTGCATGTACGGTTATAGGCATTGATTAACCCTCCTGAGCAATCTAATATGCTGTCACTTTCGTGACATCGAAAATCTACATTCATCATTTTTAACGTTTTTGAGGAACGTGTCTATGACGCAACGTATCAGTGAAGTGGTAAGAAACACAAACGAAACCAAAATTCGTGTTCGCGTGAATCTTGATGGTACTGGTCAAGGCACCCTCAATACAGGTGTTCCATTTTTAGACCATATGATCGACCAAATCAAGCGTCATGGTTTATTTGATATCGATATTCATTGCGACGGCGATTTAGAAATTGATGATCACCATACAGTAGAAGACTGTGGTATTACCCTTGGTCAGGCATTTGCACAGGCTTTAGGTGACAAAAAAGGTTTACGTCGCTATGGTCACTTCTATGCACCACTTGATGAGTCCTTGAGTCGTGTCGTTGTTGACCTATCAGGCCGCCCTGGCTTATGGATGGACATTCCATTTACGCGCGCGCGCATTGGTACTTTTGATGTCGACCTATTCTCTGAGTTTTTCCAAGGCTTTGTGAATCACGCATTAATGACACTCCACATCGACAATTTGAAAGGTAAAAATAGCCATCACCAAATTGAAAGTGTATTTAAAGCATTTGCACGAGCACTTCGTATGGCTTGTGAAGTAGATCCACGTGCAGAAAATACTGTAGCTTCAACCAAAGGTACTTTGTAATGACCCGTATTGCCCTTCTTGATTATGGCATGGGAAATCTTCACTCAGCAGCAAAAGCACTTGAGCATGTTGGTGCAACCGTTGATGTGACCAATGATCCTAAGCTGATTGCTCAAGCAGATAAAATTGTGTTCCCAGGCGTTGGTGCAATGCGTGATTGCATGCAAGGTATGCACGAGGCTGGCATTGACGAGGTTGTACGCAATGCCGTTTTCAACAAGCCTGTCCTTGCGATTTGTGTCGGCATGCAAGCTCTGCTGCAACACTCTGAAGAAAATGGTGGTGCAGATGCATTAGGCATTTTTGATGGTGCTGTTAAACGCTTTCCAGATATTGAAGGTTTAAAAGTTCCCCATATGGGTTGGAATCAGGTACACCAAGCAGATCCAAGCCATCCAATGTGGAACAACATTGATCAAGATGCTCGTTTCTATTTCGTACATAGTTTCTATGTTGAACCGAAACAATCTGAGATCATTGCTGCGACATGTAACTACGGTTTGGAATTCTGCACCGCAATCCATAAAGATAATTTGTTTGCTACGCAGTTCCATCCAGAAAAAAGTCATACAGCTGGCTTACAGTTGTTGAAAAATTTTGTAGAGTGGAAAATTTAAAGCCATAATAAAGCTCACTGTTTTCAGTGAGCTTTTTTTCAGACTTTACTCTAAATATCTTTTACGACAAAGCCACCTTCAATTGGCTCAACAGTTACTTTAATTTCTGCTTTTAGATTCAGCGCAGCATAACGACTTTTAAGTTCTGAAATTAATTGTTCTGGCGTTGCATCTTTTAAAGCCAACTCATCCTTCAAAGGATACTGTTTAAAACTTTCTGATTTTTTACCATCTTTAGCGTCTGAAACCCATCGTTCTGCAGCACTCAGTACTTTCGCTAATTCAACTAGATGTTGAGCATTGGCAGGAGTTGACTCTTGCACCCATTTCGACAGCGTTTCCTTAGAGACTCCCAATGCATTCACCACATCAGTCGGTTTAATGTTTTTCTCTTTGATCAATTTTCTAAGTTTTTTAGCACCTTCGCTAAATAAATCATCTTCTTGAACTGCCATCGCTTCTGTCCAAATCTTATTCACTGTCTGCAGTTTCAATTTAACATTAAGCCTATGCAGTTGAGTCTAATATTGCCAAACAAATCAGATGAAATTGAAATTATTTTCAATATAGATAATTCACAAATAAAAGTGTGATCTAATTTTTCTCATTACTCAGTTTGAATTAAAAAGAAAAATAAATTGACCCAATGATTAATTGTTAACTTATGTAAAGACAATGAGCACCAATTTTAATCATTAAAAAAATACACAAAATTCACAAAATCAATCAACGAATCGAACAAGTTGGCATTTTAGGTATTTACACCATGCTACTCGATAATATTCATGCATTATAAGTGTACATTTATTCTATCAAGCACCAAATTAAACCACAATAAATAATTGATTTTGTTAACATTTTTAAACATTACCCTTGTGTTGTATTAAGTTGCTGTTTTTACGGCATATCTTCAAAATTATTCCACTTATATTGTTTTTTTTCGATTTGTCTGAAATTTTTTTCTTTGTTAATTATGAACTTGCTGAAACAACAAAGATCCAACACTAACCAGATATATTTTGGAGCAATCTGCACATGTTTAAACTTTTTACTGGAAAAATCAGTGGCGTTCTAAGCCTTGCTTTACAGGGAATTACGAAAGCAGTTGGTTTTATTCTAGAAACCGTAACGACAGTTGTAGATACCGTTGTTGACACAGTAGGGACGCTGACCAAACCATTAACGGATAAGTTAACAGAATTGCCACTGATCGGAGATACAGTGGAATCGGTACTCAATCTTGAAAATAATTTACTAGGAAATTTAAGCGGAGGCTTACACGCTATCGCTGATGATTTTTCGAAGGGAGATCTATTAGGGGGCATTAATACTGCATTGAATGGCACTACTGCAACTGTAGGCCAAACCATCAAAGATGTTTCAAATGTTGTAGGTGAAGTCGCTGGTTTAGCCGATCCCGTGACCGACCTGCTAAGCCAAGTGCCAGGTTTAGGTGCTGTTGTAGATGTTGTCGGAGAAACTTCTTCAAATCTTTTGGGATTCGTGAGTGAAACGGGAGATTATGTCGCAAGTACCAAACCTCTTGATCTCGTGACTGGTCTCATTGATGATCCTTTAGGCAGTGTCACAGGAACATTAGGAGACGTCTCAGGAACATTGGATAATTTACTGGATGATTTAGCACCTGTAACAGATGCTCTGTCATCGATTCCTGTCGTGGGTGATCTTGTAGGATTCACGGGAGAGATCACAAATGCTTTAGGTGCAATCCCAACCAGTATCACACCAACTAGCTTTGATCTAATCTCTAACTTAGATACAACACCATACATTTAATTCAAAGTTCGTATTAAAAACCGTCAACATTGTTCTGACGGTTTTTTTTCATTGTTACTTCGCTCATTTGATGTTTCTTTGCTAAGATTGCTGCGAATAAACTCCAGAATACTGGCAAGGAGCGAAAGCATGCTGATTATCCCTGCAATTGACCTTAAAGATGGTAAATGTGTCCGTTTAAAACAAGGTCGTATGGAAGACGATACCGTTTTCTCTGATGATCCTGTGGCAACAGCACAACATTGGGTAGACGCTGGTGCTCGCCGTTTACATTTAGTTGATCTAAATGGTGCTTTCGCTGGTACACCTATTCACAAACCTGTTGTGGAAGCGATTGCAAAAGCACAACCTGAACTGCCAATTCAAATTGGTGGTGGCATCCGTTCTCTTGAAACTATCGAACACTACTTAGATGCAGGTGTATCATTCGTCATTATTGGTACAAAAGCAGTCAAAGAACCTGAGTTTGTTGAGGAAGCTTGTAGAAAATTCGCAGGCCACATCATTGTCGGTATTGATGCAATCAATGGCATGGTCGCAACTGATGGCTGGGCAAATGTAACTGACGTAAAAGCAACTGATTTAGCTAAACGCTTTGCAGATGCTGGTGTATCTAGTATCGTGTATACAGATATTGCACGTGATGGCATGATGCAAGGTGTGAATATCGAACAAACAGTTAATCTTGCGACTTATTCAGGTTTACCTGTGATCGCTTCAGGCGGTGTGACCAATCTTGACGACGTTCGCAACTTAAAAGGTCAGCCTGGTATTTTAGGTGCGATTACTGGTCGTGCAATTTATGAAGGCACTTTAAATCTTCGTGAAGCTCAATTATTACTTGATGAACAAGCGCTCTAATAGCGCATGTTTCTAAAGAGGTCTTAGGACCTCTTTTTTCTTACTTAAAAAATATGTTGAATTTATCTCCTACCCTCAAAACCAAAACACCACAACTTGCCCTTATTGCAATTACGATGATTTGGGGTGCCAGTTTCATAACAGTCAAATATGGACTGAACTTCAGCACACCAGTGCTTTTCGTTGCCTTTCGATTTGCAGCAGCTGCGCTGGCTGTTGGTCTGATCTCACTTCAATATTGTAAATATTTTAGTGCCAAAGATATTTGGGCAGGATTTTGCATTGGAACAGTGATTGCAATTGGCTATGGAACGCAAACCATTGGCTTACAGACCATCACCAGTAGCGAGTCTGCCTTTTTGACAGCACTTTATGTGCCGTTGGTTCCCATCTTATTGTGGTTGCTCTTTAAAAAAAGGCCACATGTCATGACATGGATAGGGGCAGGACTCGCCTTTGTAGGTTTAGTTTTCTTAACAGGCAATGGGTTTGGTGCTATTCGGCTTGAATTTGGTCAGATCATTACCTTGATAGGATCAATTGCGATTGCGCTTGAAATTATTCTCATTAGTTACTTTGCACCTCGAGTCAATTTACGCCGAGTGACGATATTACAACTCATTTTTGCATCGTTAATTTGTTTTCTAATGGCACCATTGGTGGGTGAAACACAACTCCCTGAGTTTAACTGGATCTTCGTTGCGATTATTGGAGGATTAGGACTTGCAAGTGCAATCATTCAGTTAGTCATGAACTGGGCTCAACGCGTGGTTGATCCTTCACAGGCTGCCATTATTTATTCTGGCGAACCTGTTTGGGCGGCTTTGATTGGGAGATTAGCAGGTGAGCGTTTAGCTATGCTCTCAATTTTAGGTGGCGTGTTGGTTGTGCTCGGTGTAATTACCAGTGAGTGGAGACCAAAATTTAAGAAGAAAGAATAAGCTTATTGGGGCTCTTTTAGCTTTAACATCATACATGGTTGAAAATACTGTGCTTCAGGCATAGGCGCATAAAAGGGATGCAAGAGTTCCTTCCATTTTAAATACGCCTCTGACTGCCTAAAACCTTCCGTATGATCTTCAAGTTTGTTCCAGTAAATCAGTAAAATATAAGCATGTTCATTATTCGTATTTTTAATCAGCTGAACCGCATTTAGCCCCTTCATTGGTGAAATAATGTCTTTAGCTAATTTAAAAGCATTTTCGAATGCCTCACTCTGGTTCATTTTGATATTTAAATGAACATGCTCAATAATCATGACACCACCCCATTCATGAGTTTTAATTATTGATACATTGGCTCGTTATCATTGACCTTAATAATTCCTTTGATCGCACGATAAACAATCCAAACCCATGACAAACCAATCACTGCGATACAGAATGTTGTTGCACCCAGTGCTACACCAGCAAAGGCATTAGGATTGTCACCCGTGAAGAATAAGAACAAAAACGGCAGGAACGCGATGATATTCCAAATTAAATACCACCAAAAAGTACGAATTTGCCAAGTAAAATGACTTTCAAAAATTGAGCCCTGTACCTTTGATCGTTTCCAATAGTTAATAATTAGCGCAATAACCGCCAAAATACCTGCTGAAAAAATAGCGATGATATACAGGATATAAAGTAAAATCGTTAAGCTGCGGTTTGGATCTTGATCAGCTGTATAATTCATAAAGTCACCTTTTTAATTTTTTTGAGGCTTTATAATTTCAAACCATTAAATGGTGAAATTATCCATAAAATAATCAGTATATTAAACGCTATAGTACAGAAATAAATTTTTCGAAATGGTTGTTTTTGTGTTTTATGACGCAAGCGTTGCTGAGCAAGCCAAGCACTCGGCCATCCTCCTAATAGAGAAACCACATGTAATGTATTTTCTGGTACACGTTGACTCCCCTGTTGAGCCGCCGCTTTATCGTGTGCATATAAGCCATAGGTGATCAGGTTCATCAATAAAATGACCAACACCACCATCATACTCAATAGCCCCAATAGGACTAATGTAGCAAGCGTCAAGATATAAGCAATAATCGCTACTTGCATCGGTTGCATTTTTTGTTGAGTAACTGGTGAATGACGCGGCTTCGTTTTTACTTTTTTTGCCTGAGTCGCTTTTAAGTATGTTACTTGTTTCGCTTTAAATCGACCTTGACCATCCAATTGAACGATATACTCCAAAGCACAACCTGGAATCGGTCTTGGGCCTGGTTTGGCAAAATCTTTAATGTGAAGGAAAACGCGATCTTTGGATGAATCATTGGGTTGAATAAATCCATAGCCTTTTTCATCAAACCATTCAACTAGACGACCTTGATCACGCATATTTCCCCCAGATTTTTTAAATTTTTTAAGCTGTTACAAATTTTAATCGTTCAACCAGCATATTGCGCATTTCTAAAGGATTTTTTTGCAAAATATCTTCGCCAACACGCCCCATTTCTTTGTTCTTTTGAGCCACTAGCAAACGCATCATCCAGAAACGCCCAGCTGCCATCGCTAAATAGAGTTCTAGACATGATTTTTCATCACTGGTCATTTCACGTACACTTTGATAAGCCTCCAAGAATGCTAAGGCCTTTTCCTCATTCAAATGAACACTTGGATATTCCGTACAGAAATCATTCATCGTAATGGCGATATCAAACAAAAGTTCATCTTTATTCAACTCATAAAAATCGAGTATCCCTTTTAAAGTAGCCCCTTCAAATAAAGTGTTATCTCTAAATAGGTCAGAATGGATAAAACCTCGTGGACGATCAGGGTACATTGCGGTAAGAGCGTCATATAAACCTAACAAACTATTTAATAATACTTGATCGGCTGGATTTAACGTAGGTCGAAGCTGCTGAGCCACACTTAACCAATAATCATGATTACGATACTCTGCGCGCTCTAAGGGAAAGTTATCGAGAGCCACATGTATTTGAGCCTGTGCAATAGCAATGGACTGAACCTGTTCAAGTGATGAAGGCATAGGATGCTTGCCACGCATTCTAGGCGCAATTTGTGCAGGTTTATTTTTTAAGATCTGAATCGAACGTCCTGAATGTTTCAAAGGTACAGGCACAGGCAGACCTGCATGACCCAGATGCTCAAGTACAGGGACGAGTTCACCTGCGCCTTGCTTATCCATATCTTCAAAAATTGTTAAAACAAATT
The DNA here is from genome assembly GCF_056784015.1 of Acinetobacter sp. ANC_7655. Lineage (NCBI taxonomy): Bacteria > Pseudomonadati > Pseudomonadota > Gammaproteobacteria > Moraxellales > Moraxellaceae > Acinetobacter > Acinetobacter sp. ANC_7655. The sequence continues at coordinate 26,551 of NZ_JBWYJB010000002.1, forward strand.
CGGTTTGATCTGCACAAACTAGAAAATAGTTCGTATTTTGAATACCTCCTTGAATCGGAATCAGGTCAATCACCTCTAATCCATAAGGCGTAGCAAAATCCTGAACTTCCTTTAAAGTCAAAGTGGTATAAACCGACATAAAAAAACCTGCGAAAAAACTTACATTATTTTGATAGAATACCTGCTCCGACTACCAAGGTGTAGCACCAAAGTCTGTAAGTTTCATAATCGGCTGTTATTTTTGGAAAAAATTATGCTTGCTAAACGTATTATTCCTTGCCTCGACGTAGATAACGGTCGAGTTGTAAAAGGTGTTCAATTCCTTGATATTCGTGATGCAGGCGACCCAGTTGAAGTAGCACGTCGTTATAACGAACAAGGTGCAGATGAGATTACTTTTCTCGATATCACTGCAACATCTAATGGGCGTGACACCACTTACCGTACGGTTGAGCGTATGGCTGAAACTGTATTTGTACCACTGACCGTAGGTGGCGGTGTTCGTAAAGTTGAAGATATTCGTTTATTGCTTAACGCTGGTGCAGACAAAGTCAGTATTAACTCAGCTGCTGTCTTTAATCCTGAATTCGTTCAAGAAGCCTCTCAACGTTTTGGTGCACAATGTATTGTAGTTGCGATTGATGCAAAAAAAACGGGTGAAAATAAGTGGGAGATTTTCACACATGGTGGTCGCAAACCAACGGGTATCGATGCGATTGAATGGTCTGTGAAAATGGCAGAATACGGCGCAGGCGAATTGCTCATTACGTCAATGGATGCAGATGGTACAAAAGCTGGTTATGACTTAGCATTGATGCGTCAGATTAATGATCGTGTAACGATTCCAACGATTGCTTCAGGTGGTGTGGGTAATCTTCAACATCTAGCAGACGGAATTTTACAAGGGGGTGCTGATGCAGTGCTTGCAGCCTCTATCTTCCACTTTGGTCAACACACTATCCCGGAAGCAAAACAATATTTAGCTGAACAAGGCATTGAAATGCGTCTTTAATCATGCCCCATAAAAAAGAGGCAAATGCCTCTTTTTTTGCAAAAAAAAGAGCCCGAAGGCCCTAAAAACCAAGAAAAAACAGCGCTTGGTTCGTTATGCAAAGCGATAAACTGGAGAGTTCTACCATCAGATTTTCATTCTCCGATTTATTCATCTCATATCATAAATGACAGATCTGCACGAAATCTTGACAAAAGCTACATATTTTATTGACCAAACATGACAAATCAGACGTCAATTCAGCCAATTCCATATCTAATCTGACTTACTCCACTATAGCCAAAGCTTTTTTTGAAATATCGGAGCGCGCTGCTTTCTGCTCAACCCACTTTGCGGGGAAATATTGTTCAACGATATGATTGACTCGTTTTGAAATAAAAGACGGTAACTGCACCCCTAAAGGGTTATCTTCCTTCAAATCTGGCGTTGAAATGACGCGTGTCCCTAAAATGTAATCAAACCAAGGCTTAGTGACACACCAATTTGCATCTTGATTGGCGTTCATATGGTGGTCATAGTGCCAAGGAATTTTCTTTTTTGCCCAATGAGGTTCGAGGTGAGCTCTGCGATGCGTGTAGTAGTAGTTACAAGCACTATAAAGCACGGATAAACTCATGCCTTTCGAGATTGGATAAAATGCTGTTCCAAATACAGCAGCAACAATCCCCAATGATACGATTTCATTTTTTGTTCGCCAATTTGAGATTCCCTCTACATAACCCTCATCATGGAAATCTTGTGTTCTAACTTCACGGTGATGTGCCCAATGAGATTCCATATTTTTAGGCACAGGACTAAACCTCGCTTTACCCGGACGGTGTACACCATGTAGAACATATTTATGCGCGACCCATTCAAATCCATTGGCAATGATTAAGCCTGCAACAAAACCTTTAATCATGTTCAAAATCCCTGTTTCTTTTCTTTCAATATATCTAACTCAAGCTCTCAACCATTGACGCAAGATAAAATTTTCATTGACAAATCACGACATATTTTTCAATGTCGTATGGTAGAAAAAGCGCTTGTATGGCACTGTAAAAACAGGCTTAATAACTCATCGTGATTTCAATTGATAAAACAAGAAAAGTATTAATCACATGCAGCAGATAAAGGACTATTCAGGCTCGGTTCATGGTGGACTTGGACATCTCTTACATAATTATTGTGAAGAGAACGGTCTCCCTATTTCTGCAAAATTGGCAAGTATTCAGCAAGCCGAACGCTTTGACTTTAGCATTTGGCGTGAAATATTAAATGAAATTTATGAAGTACACCCACAACCTGCGTTAGGGTTAGAAATTGCTCAATGGGTCAAACCACAACATTTAGGCATTATCGCGTATATCGCTTTATCATGCGATAACCTAGCAGAAGCACTCACCCGTTATCATGAATATCATCGTTTAATTTATGATGGTACACCTCTCGCCGTCGATCTGGAGCAAGGCGTATTTAGCGTACGTTGGGAAGATTTGCCGATGCATTTGTCGACACAAATCACGGATGAAATTGCGATGGCATTATTGGTTGAATTTCTAAAACGTTATGCGGGTATTGAGCATTTACATATTCAAGAAATTCACTTTCGCTTTCCAGCACCAAAAAATGTTGCGATTTATGAGCGTTTTTTTCAGAGCAAAGTAAAATTCTCTCAGCCTCATGTCAAGCTTACTTTTCCAAGCCAGCTCCTACAAGCACCGATTAAACAAGCTGATCAAACTTTACAAAAACTCCTGATGCAGCAAGCTCAAGATTTGTTAAGTCGACTCCCCAATAACACACAAATCGATGAGCGGTTACAGCAAGCCATTCTGATTGGAATCCAAAGACACAATTATCAAATTCAAACTGTCGCAGAACAAGTGGGAATGTCAGTCAGACAACTTCAGCGCCATTTACAAAATCAAGGTGATACCTATCAGCAGCGCGTTCAAGAAGTCCGCAAACTTCTAGCGATTCAATATTTACAAGATCCTTATCTCAGCTTACATGAGATTTCGTTATTGCTCAGTTATTCAGAACAAAGTGCATTCCAACGCGCATTTCGTCAGTGGATGAAGATGACGCCCCAACAGTGGCGTATTCAACATCATATTCGCAGTTCATGATTGTCAATCTAAGCCATCATTCTAAAGATGATTAATGAATCACAAGAATGGATTTTCTATTTCATTCTCAGCCGTCGTTTCTATTTTTTCTGCTAAATTTTTTTGATCTTCTAAATAGATGACCATTGCATCTAAATATTGTTTTAACGCTTTCGCAGCGGCTAAACCGGCTTGATCTTTGGTGATTTGTAAGTTGCCATAAATACTCACACGATCAAGATCATTTTCAAGCGTCAGATCATGTATCGAATGTGACTCAGTCCCATTTTCAAAAGGCTTAAACATGGCAAATCTCTTTATGTTTATAAATATCAATCCCTGAAGATAAATGAATCTTCAGGGCAAATTCGAGCTTTTTTATTTAAGGATTTGTAATAAATATTGCAACAACGCTTGAACCAACTCTTTCACGATTGCATCTTGTGCTTGTTCATCGATCTTAGCCTCTTGATTCGTTACGGTTGTATTGACAGGTACGCTTTGACTACTAAACTCTTTTTGCAGCGCTTTGAGTTGATCTGTTGAGATATCAACTGCACATTGGCTTTCGGCATCCCAGTGCGAATACTCTATCGCTTGTTGAGCTTTGACCTGATTGGCTTTTAATGGCAATTTATAAGTATTACGCTTTTGCTCAGATGTAAGTTGAGGAAACAGATTCATGCCAAGCACTTCTTCTAACTGGCATACACTGACCACTTGCATCTGTAGTGAATTATTATTTGGAGCGTAATATGCGCCAATAGCACCTGTTTTAGGTATATATACGGCTTTAAACACCGCTGTTGGAACAATAACACCGCGTCCAATGGTTTTCAGTTTTTTGCCACTATATACAGGCCCGGTAATCACATACACATCATGTTTCTGCTTCGTAACGATTGCACGTGTCGCTTCCTCAATTTCTCGCCAGATTTGTTGGTTATTCTGCGGAGCTTGAGGAACCATATTGGCTAAAGAAAAACTGTCGTACTGTGCAGCTTTATTTGGCATATCAGCATTTGGAGCCATATGACCACGGTCATATCCCGACCCACGATAATCTGATAATAATGCTCGATGCTTTTCTGCTACACGAGTCTCCTCATGGAAACTGTCTTCTCTTTTTATTTTTTGGCTCAGCCGATCTGGATTCAGATATTCAGCTACCCATAATGGTGTTTTTGAGACACCAGAATACATAGTGGTGAATCCATTAAAGCATAATGGGTAGCGATCTTTATTTAAGCTCTCTTTGATTAAATAAGGTGGCTCTTGGCGATAAAATTGATTTAGACAAGCTGTATTATTAACCGAACCTGAAAATGGCAGATATGAAGACAACTTTTCTTGACCGAAAGCAATTGCAAAGCTTCCTGCTGCAACAATACCTAATACAGCTTTTACCACAATATTATTCAAACTCAGATTACCTATTCATTCCGTGTTCAACTTCTGGCCCAATGCGTGGGCTTTATTCAAAACCGGCCACAGCTTAACAAGCTATGAATTTGAAGTACATCAAGTGAATTTTCAAGTGAATAAAGGATCTTCGCATTCCGTTCAAATATCACTCAAAATAAGTAACAAATTGTTGTTTTTATAGAATAGTTTTTTAATACTCTTTAAGGTTTTACGTGTATTTGATTGAATTACATCAATTACTTGTGAGATGGTATAAAAGTTATTTAGTAAATTAAAAGAATTGAAAGTGAGGACACTATGAAATTAGCACATACTTCTTTGACAGCATTAGTAATGGGTTTATCTTTGGCAAGTGCAAGTGCATTTGCTGAGCCACCAGTTCAAGCTGGCGAAACTTTGGAAAGCCTTTCTAAAGCTAAAGTCGTAACAACAGTGAATGGTCAGCCTGGTACTTTACAAGAAGTATTAGCTAATGGTCAGATGAAAGTTATTTCTGAAGGTGCTACAACACAAGCGCCTGCTGATGCGAAAGCGCCTATTGGAAACTTACCACCTGCTGAAGCAGAAGAAACTGCTCCTCAAGCACAAACTGCAGTTCCAGCTCAACCTGAAGTAAATGCAACTGAAGAAGCGCCTGTAGAAGCACCAGCGGCTGAGTAAGGTATTAGGCTTAATAAAAAACCGCCTTTGAGGCGGTTTTTTATATCCAAAATTTTAGCAAACGCTTACTCAGATTTCGATCTGGCTTCCCATTTCGACCACGCGATTTGGTGGAATTAAATAGAAATCACTCACAGGACTGGTATTCCGCTGCATTGATATAAATAATTTTTCACGCCATGGCGCCATTCCTTCTCCCACGGTATGAATCAGACGATCACGTGAAATAAAGAAACTAATTTGCATCATATCAAATTCAAAATTTAACTGCTCATATGCCGCTTTCAGCGCGACTGGAATGTTGGGTTGGTCTTTAAACCCATAATATACAAAAATCCTAAAGAATCGATTATCCATCTTTTCTACACGAATTCTCTCAATATCAGGTACATAAGGTACATCTTTAGTAATGACCGTAATCATCATATTACGTTCGTGTAGAACCTTATTATGCTTAATATTGTGCAACATCGCATGTGGAACGATATTAGGTGTTCCTGTGAGGAAAATTGCATCCCCAGGAACGATCAGAGTTTCATCACTCATCTTGACACTTTGAATAAAGAGATCAATAGGTAACGCATCAGACTCAAGCTTATTAAGTACGATTTGACGGCCATCTTTCCACGTCATTAAAACGGTAAATACAATTGCACCAATCAAGATTGGCACCCATCCACCACCAACAATTTTTAAAGAAGTCGAAGCAACAAAAATGAGGTCGATGATCAATAAAGGCACAGCAAAAAGGGCTACTTTCCAAACAGGCCAGCGCCAAACGCCATAAGCTAAAATCGAAATTAAAATCGTACCGCACAGCATCGTCATGGTCACTGCTACACCGTAGGCACTGGCAAGATTCGCGCTATTTTCAAATAATAAAATGAGAATAATGACTGAAATAAATAATACCCAGTTGATGAACGGGACATAGATTTGTCCTTGTTCAACATCAGATGTATGTTGCACGGTTAAACGCGGTAAATAGCGCAATTGAATCGCTTGATTGACCATTGAGAATACGCCCGTAATCACCGCTTGAGACGCAATCACGGCAGCAGCGGTTGCAAGACCAATCATTGGAAATAAAGCCCAATCAGGGACTAACAGATAAAATGGGTTCTCAATTGCATTTGGATCTCGTAAAAGTAAAGCACCTTGACCCGCATAGTTAAAAACTAGACTTGGCAATACAATCACAAACCAAGCAAGCTTAATAGGCATACGACCAAAATGCCCCATATCTGCATATAGTGCTTCACCCCCCGTCATCGTTAAAATGACGGCACCCATCGTGAGGAATGCAACAAAAGGTTGGTTGATGATAAAGCCAAACGCCCAATGCGGACTGATCATTGCCAACACGAACGGTGTTTGCATAACACTCCATAAGCCTAATAGTCCAATTGATGCAAACCACAATAATGTGATTGGTCCAAAGAACTTACCCATGGTCGCCGTGCCGTGGCGCTGAATTAAAAACAGTGCTGTTAAAATACCGATGGCCAATGGTAATAACCATTGATTAAACATCGGAGTCGCAATACTTAAACCTTCAATCGCGGATAAAATAGAAATTGCTGGGGTAATAATGCCATCACCAAAAAACAGTGATGCACCGATAAAGCCCAAGGCAATGAGATAAATTTTGCGCTGATCTGCAATACGAGTTGAACGTAGATTTAAGGCAAGAAGCGACATAATACCGCCTTCACCATTGTTATCTGCCTTCATAATGACTGAGACATATTTAAAGCTGATGGTGAGCATCATGCACCAGAAAATGAGCGACAAAATGCCCAGAACGGTTGCCTCAGTAATTGCAATATGAGCCGTAAGGAAGCATTGACGCAATGCATACAGAGGACTGGTTCCAATGTCACCAAACACCACCCCTAATGCTGCCAATGTTACCGCAGGAAGTGCGGCTTTTTTTGCAGTGCTTTGCATATTTTAGTCTTCATGCATTCGACAGAATTTTTCGGCAATCATATCACTGGCTAAAAACTTTTTCTTTAAATCAATTGTTTCAACTTGGCATCTGCTTTTTTTTTAGTTATCATCGCACGCCTTGGTGAAGTGTCCGAGTGGCTGAAGGAGCACGCCTGGAAAGTGTGTATACGTTAATAGCGTATCGAGGGTTCGAATCCCTCTTTCACCGCCAGAATTTAAAAAACCGAATCTCATGATTCGGTTTTTTTTCGCCTAAAACTTCGCTTTTGGCACGTATCTCGCTTCATTTTACTGTCATCAACATCATGTTAAGTTAATAAAAACAATACTTAAGGAGCTGAGCAACCTAACAACGTTATTCAAATAGATGATTTTTGCACACCTATAAAATAGAGAACCTGCTATTCCGGAGATAATATGAATAACAGCGCCAACTATGTAAAACAAATTAAAAATGCAAAACGTGGTGGCTACACACCCACTATCGCTAAAGATGTGAATAAACACAAAATTCAAAAAGCGCTAAGATTAATTGAGCAATGGAGAAAATTAGCACAAGAGTTAAAACCTCAAATGCAATTTGATATGGCTTATACTCTTGAAGAGTGTGCACAAGACCTTGATCGTATTCTAAAAAACAAATAACTGATCCTATAAAATTCTCTCAAGATGCCTGTACACGCTATGACGGGCATCACTATAAAATGAGGAGAAAAGAAGATCAAAAATAAAGCAAAAACAATTCATCCTGCTCAATTTTAATTAATCGATTAATTTTTGACTTGCGTTTTAGTGAAAAAACGCTATTATTCTCTCCACGTTGCCGGCATAGCTCAGTTGGTAGAGCAACTGACTTGTAATCAGTAGGTCCACAGTTCGAATCCGTGTGCCGGCACCATTTTATACTTAGCCTCGCTTTTTAGTGAGGCTTTGTTGTTTTTGATGATTTATTTTTTACTTGCACTCACTTGTACATACCGTACGATTCCCTCTTGATAAAGTTTCGCACACAACTTTGCTGTCATCTTAATTTTTGCCAAATCTAAAACGTGATACGAATGAGCTTGGATGTTCTTTTTAAAAATATCACTCTGAATATACGTTGCAAATCCTGCAAATACCTCGCGACTCAGATCTTGAATATGTATATCTCTAAAGCCCATTTGCGCTAATATTGATTGCGTTTCATCGAATGAATGCAAATGGTTCAGTTGAACGTCAGCTGCTTTTAATAAAAATTTAACTTTCAATTGCGCTAGAGGACTTAATGCATAGAACTTCGAATTCAAAGCAAGATAATGAAATGCTAAGCGTCCTTTTGAATTCAAAATACCATCTACAGAACGAAGAAATAAATTCAAATTACTGTGATAAGCAGCATCGATGCAAATTGCAACATCAAATTTAAATTCAAATGATCTAGATTCTAAATTTAAAAATGTTCCTTGCGAGATCTGATCGATATGGGGTAAAAATTTACGCGTATGATTTACATAATATTCTTGTAATTCAATTCCTTCCAAGTATTCGATTTGAAATTTTTCTTTCCATAAAATTAAGCTAGCACCTTGCCCACAACCTAAATCAATTAATTTATCTTTTGAATTTAAATCAATAGATTGAGCAAGGGTTATTGCGAGTAACTCGCAGGCTTGTGGATAATTCAGCTGGTCAGTTTTCCACAGACCTAAATTACTCCAAGCACAATTACGGTGATCCCCCAATAAAGCTGCATTGATCGCATATTTATGTTGAGGTGCTTTCATCCATGCTTGGAGCTTCTTCATTCAATCCCTTAATATCCTAACTCTGGTGCAACTTGTACCTTAGGCTTTAAACCTAAAAATGGTAACGGCGCATCGAGTAATTTTGCTATATCCATTGCTGAAGTCACCGCTGACTCCAAAATTGGTAATCCATCACATGACCAAGAGCCACAATAAAATACTTTACGACCTTGTTGTTGGTGACGAGCATTCAACTCATGCGTTAGTGGTAGAGTATGTCGGTCTACAACAGCTCTAGTGAGTTTCACTTTATGTATTACTTTTTTAGGATCAATCTCAATTACTGGATTCCAAGTTTGAAAAACAGGAGATTTACCCACTAATGTTGGCTCAATCGAATTCAGCCAAACAGTGAAATGCTGTTTAGTAAATTTACGATCCATCATATAACTCAATACGCACCAATCTTTACGCTTCACAGGCATTACCACTGAATCAGTATGAATGACCAATTCACCATCAACAAACTTAAATTGTTTGAGAAGTGCAATATCATCCGCAAACTGTTCAGCATCTAAAAACTCATGAACTTTTGTTGTTGGTGTCGCGACAATCACGCGATCAAATAAGTCAGATTCACCTGCTTCATTTTCCACATAGACTAAATCACCCTGCTCTTGTACACGAGTAATGGGCTGCCCACTTCTTAAATCGATATCTTCCAGCAATTTATCAACGAAAGCTGGCGTCCCACCTTGAATTCGAAGGAGTGCATCTCCATCCGTCAGTTGGCGTAAGAAAATCAACAATGGTTTTGCTGGCCATTCACCAATGGTTTTTGCATCACATGTACAAATGGTAAATAGGACAGGCATGACTGCCCCATTCCAAAATACTTCTTCTATTTGGTTATATTTAACGAACTCATCTAAAGTGATATCTTGATTTTTAGATTTAAAAAACTGCTTCAATGCAGATCTAAGTTGTAACATCCCTTTCACTAAACGGATGCCATATTGCTTTAATCCTTTTCGATTGTTAATGATTGGAAAGTTGCCTATGCGTGAACGTGATGTTGTCAGCCAAGTATCGATTTTATCTTCAAATAACCAGCTACATGACATATAGGTACGTACTGGAAAAGTGTTGAGACCCAAATGTGTGGCAAGACTCAATGTATTTTTCCAGAGCATTGGATTCATGACACGTAATGGCGAATCAATAATCCCACCTTCATACTCAAGACTATAACTATCCATACCACGCCCTGGAAGCGCCTCGAAAACTGTGATCTGGTGACCAGCATCCTTGAGAATTCTCGCAGTTGCCAACCCTGCCATACCACTTCCAATCACTGCAATTTTCAAAATTATGATCCAAGCATTAAAAATTTTTTTAATTATGCGATAGAACACTTTGAAACTTGCTATTAAAAACTTCCAGATTTTATTTGTTTTTGATTAATTTTTAATCAAATAAATTTACGTAAAATTCTTGCTACACTATTCGTCATACGCTAAATATTTAATACACTTGTATTTTTTAAGAAATCAAAAAATATGTTTAAAAACAAAATAGATATTTTCACCAATAATTTAATTTTTTAGTTTACAGCTTAAAAAAAATGCATTATCATTGTTTTGAAAATGAGAACTACATCACATTAATAAGAAGCACAAATAGAATGTGATCTAGAAAATAAATATAAATTACAGCGTATAAGGACCTCTGTTGTGTGGGATAGAGGTCCTTTATTTTTTTAAAATGATGATCACAAAAAAAGCGGAAATGATATTTCCGCTTTTGTCGTTCCAATTAACGTGCAATTTCACCAAATTTACCATTATTGAAATCATGAAAAGCTTGAATGATTTCTTCTTTGGTGTTCATGACGAATGGTCCATGCCCTTGAATTGGCTCATTTAGTGGCTCACCTGTAAGCACTAAAAATTGTGTATCTTTATATGCTTGCAATTGAATTGCTGCCTCACCATCACGAGCAAACATCACAATTGAACTGTCTAGAACTTTTTGAGTCCCATTAATTACGAGTTCACCATTCAACACTACAACCAATACATTGTGATCTACAGGAACATGTATGAATGTTTCATACTCAGCTTTAAGCTGACCATCCCACACATTTATTGGAGTAAATGTTTCAGCAGGACCATAATGACCACCAAACTCACCCGCAATTACACGGATGTGACCAGCATCATCATCCATGGTAATTGTTGGAATATCATGAGATGTGATCGCTTGATAACGTGGTTGAGTCATTTTATCTTTGGCTGGTAGATTGACCCAAAGCTGTGCCATTTCAAGAATTCCACCTTTTTGAGCAAATTCAGGAGAATGAAACTCTTCGTGAACCAATCCAGCCCCAGCAGTCATCCATTGCACATCTCCTGCCTCGATAACACCACCACCACCACTGGAATCCTTATGTGCCAAACCACCTTGGTAGGCGATAGTCACTGTTTCAAATCCGCGATGAGGATGTGAACCAACACCTAACTGACGTGTCGTTGGCTCAAAGTGATGTGGTGCACCATAATCTAATAACAAAAAAGGACTAAGTGCTTGACCTAACCGATCATAAGAAAATAAGTTACGCACTGGCAGACCATCACCAACCCAATGTGTATGTTGGTTACGATAAACCCCAATTACTCTTTTCATCTTTTACTCCTATATTCGATAGGATGAACATGCGCTCATTTTAGACTTTGCACAGAAAATAAAAAGAGCTTTACTGCCACACAGATTCCTATTTTTATGATTATAATAATCTAAATTAATTCATATATGTGACTATTCACTGAAATTTGAAATTCATGATTACAATATTCCTATTAATAAGACTAATTATCCTAAAAATGGTCACAAATTTATCTCATTTTCAGTCTAATATAACTGGTGACTGAATACGAGTTCATTGATACGTATTCACACTTACTAACATCATAGAGGCTAATAATAATGGGCAAACCTTACGTTCGTTTAGATAAAGATAATGCAGTAGTGCTTTTAGTCGATCACCAAACAGGTCTTCTTTCTCTTGTACGTGATATCGATCCTGATAAGTTTAAAAACAATGTTTTAGCACTCGCAGCAGCAGCAAAATACTTTAACTTGCCGACAATTTTAACAACAAGTTTTGAAGATGGTCCTAATGGTCCACTCGTTCCAGAATTAGTTGAAATGTTCCCTGATGCTCCATATATCGCGCGTCCAGGTCAAATCAATGCTTGGGATAACGAAGATTTTGTAAATGCTGTTAAAGCGACAGGTAAAAAACAACTGATCATCGCTGGTGTTGTGACTGAAGTATGTGTTGCATTCCCTACACTTTCAGCTCTTGCTGAAGACTTTGATGTATTCGTGATTACTGATGCATCTGGTACATTCAACCAAATTACGCGCGATGCTGCATGGAACCGCATGTCTCAAGCAGGTGCTCAACTTATGACATGGTTTGGTGCTGCAGGTGAGTTACATCGTGACTGGCGTAATGATATCGAAGGTTTAGGTGCTTTATTCGGTGAGCATATTCCTGACTATAAAAACTTAATGGTTAGCTATGTAAAGAACACCACTAAAAAATAATATTTAATAAAAGCGACCTTTGGGTCGCTTTTTTTTACCATATTCAAAACCCAAGATGATTTCTTGAACGGCTTAGTTTAACCTATGCTTAAACTTTATCGGATCAGGCGTCGAGGTGAAAATTGCATTCATTTGATGACTATTACTATTTTTATTTGGTCGTTAAATACGGCGGTTTCAGTGCTGCTAGTGACGCGTCAAATATAACTAAATCAAAGCTTAGTCGACGTATTTTAGAACTCGAAGCAAAATTTAATGTCACACTCATTCAACGTTCTACTCGCCATTTCAAAGTAACGCCTTTAGGTCAAGAATTTTTTCAAGAATGTGAAAAAGTAATCAACCAAGTTGATTGCGCTCATAATGTTTTACTTAAACAGAAAAGTGAACCTCAGGGTCTAGTTAAAATTAGTTGCCCACCCGTAATGATGCGTTATCAAATTCGCTCTTTACTCAATGATTTTTTGAAGCGCTATCCAAAAGTTCAAGTCGAGATGGAATTAACCAGCCGACGCGTAGATGTATTGCACGATGATATTGACTTGGCGATCAGAACTAATTTTTCTGCCAATGAAGACTCCACCATCGTGGTTCGTGATGTCATCAAAACCACTCATTGTTTAGTGGCAACCCCTGAGCTTTTACAGGGTCGCGTTTTAGAATATCCAACTGAAATCAATGATTTTCCAACAATTGTTTTAGGAACTCAAAAAACTCATTATCAATGGAATTTGCACCGAATTGAAGGGCATGATCTCATTGAAATTCCATTACAACCACGTATTAAAAGTAATGATTTGGCTGGTGTGTATTATTCAGTAATGGATGGATTAGGTATTGCAGATCTACCTTATCTTACAGTGCAAAAGGATTTGGCAGCAGGACGGCTTATACACATCTTGCCTGACTGGTGCTCAAATATAGGGACTGTGCAACTCGTTTATGCATCACGTAAAGGACAACGACTCGTGATGGAAAAACTCATCGACCAATTGGTTGAAGGTTTACGACAAGCAGCACAAAATCAAGAAGGTTATGCCTCTTAATAAAAAACCAGCACATCGTGCTGGTTCTTTACTTTTCAACTTAATTTAGATCTTACCAACAAGATCGATTGATGGTGCAAGTGTAGCATCACCTTCTTTCCATTTCGCAGGACATACTTCGCCTGGGTGAGCATGAACATATTGAGCCGCTTTCACTTTGCGAAGAAGTTCTTGAGCATCACGACCAATACCACCTGCATTAATCTCTACAATTTGAATTTTTCCTTCAGGATCAATTACAAATGTACCACGATCTGCCAAACCTTCAGATTCAATCAATACATCAAAGTTTTTAGACAATGTCCACGTTGGGTCACCAATAAGTGGATACTGAATTTTACCAATCACATCAGAAGTATCATGCCAAGCTTTATGTGTGAAATGAGTATCTGTAGATACACCATAAATTTCTACACCTAACTTTTGGAATTCAGCATAGTTATCAGCAAGATCGCCTAATTCTGTTGGACATACAAATGTAAAATCTGCAGGATAGAAAAAGACAACAGACCATTTACCTTTAAAATCTTGCTCAGAAACTTCAATGAACTCACCATTTTGATAAGCAGTTGCATTGAATGGTTTGACTTCAGTATTGATTAAACTCATGTGTTTTCCTCTATTTCTTTGTGAGAGTGTTGCTTCATTGAAATAGAGAATACAAAAGATGATTAAATTGGTAAAACCGAAAGTATTTATAAAAACAATCGAATTTCTAGATTTAAAAGTTAATATATTTCTTTAAGAGAATGAATCAAATATAAAACACTGTTTATTTTTTGAAATTTATTCAATTGGTTTCAAATTTTTGAAAATAATACTTGTCTTTTTTCATCCCAAAGAGAAAGATCATTCACTCTGTATGACCATAAATGATTCGAGTAATATCCATTGGGTTTAACCTCACACTATGAAAGCTCACTGTTCGAGGCTTACGATTCACCATCTTTCCCAAGATCATTAATCAAACGCTGATCTATTTCTATAATCATTATAAGAAACGATTGAAAATCTTGCTGCTCTAGCTCATTAAACTTCCTCTTCTGCACTCACCTGATGATAAGATCGATTAAAATAGACAAGACTTTCCTCTTGCGAGCTTTGTTGAATGGCTACAACTCGGCAAATAAAAATACTGTGTGTGCCCACTCGTTGAATTTGCTCAATCTCACAATCAAAACTGACTAAAGCGTCCTTTAAGACCGGGCAACCTGTTTTCAATTTACCCCATTGGGCTAATCCAAAACGTTGTTCTGCACTTAATTGACTCGATGCAAAAGCATTTGAAAGAGACTCATGTTGAGAACTGAGCACATTGACAGATAAAACTTTGTTCTCAATAAAATACTGATGAGATCGGGATGATTGATTCATACACACCAAAAGCGTAGCAGGTGAATCAGTAACGCTACATACAGCAGAAGCCGTGAAACCATGCTGTCCTGTTTCACCAGCTGTTGTAATAATATTGACTGCAGTGGTTAATAAAGACATTGCGTTTCTGTAGTCTGAAGCTTCAACCATTTTTCTCTTCTCAAATATAAATTGCTAAACTCGTGCGAACCTAGGATATAGGTGATTGCACAGATGATCCATCTTGAATGTAGAAAATAAACTCAGCTAAAGCACTAACTTCTTAGTTTAAGATCGCTGAACCCATACTTAAGGCTTCAAGTTTGTCACGTCCCACGTGACGAGACAGTGGTATCATTCCACAGTTGGTTGAAGGATATAGCTTATCAGCATCGACAAATTGCAAAACTTTACGCAAAGTGTTCACCATTTCGTCAAGTGTTTCAATTTGATTGGTTGCCACATCGATTACACCGATCATGACTTTCTTCCACGAATCAGTTCAATAAGATCCATGGATATATGTGAGTTTTGCACTCTAAAGAAATGATGCCCCAACTTAGATTTTTGTAGTATCGGAGTGACGTTTCAAAAGGACACCGTTCATTACTCAAAGTTTGTTTCCCATTTTTATTATCTTTCATAGAATTACTTTTACAAATATGTATGGCGGTTTCACATTTCAAATTTTCAAGCGCTAGCTCAAGAATAGCAATTCTCTAGACAAATCAAAATTAACTTTGTATCAAATTACTCAAGGTCATCAATAGAAATAAATCAAGTAGCGATCTAACGTCGCTCGAATGACGAGTCTAAAAGCTCTATGATGAACTGTGCTCAGATTATTCACGGTATATTTACTTAAGACCAATCAAAATAATTCGATCAATAAACCTATCATGACTACCTAAAAAAAGAGCCTAGATAGTGAATCTAGGCTTCTCTTATTTTTATGCTGGGATACTTGCTACTATATCCTCTCGAGACCAGAGTCTGTGATTTTGTATCGCTTTCTTAAATTTATCTTGATGATCTTTAAAGGTTTTACTACTAAAAATAGCATCATCTTGTTCGATACCAAAGTATTCGAGAAGATTTTCTTTATCTCCAAGCAAATAAATTGGTTTAAGATGTTTAAACGTTTCAAGAACATAGTGTTTTGCAACTCCATCAGCCTTAAATGCTTCTAGATTATCGCCATCAATAACAACAATTGCGTCATATGTGACTGACGGCTCACCATTTTGTCGACCATCTACTGCAATTTCTTTTCCATCTTTAGATTTAACTGGAGCTGCACTTGGAGCTAAAACTTCTGCAACCGCATTTTCACTTTCAGCCCATGCTTTCACGGCATCTACAGAAGTTGCATTTGCACCATTATGCACAAGTACTGCAATTTTACGTTGTTTAATATCTGGTGCAGGGAAAGCCTCAATGCTAAGTTTTTCTGAAATTTTAACTTTACTTTGTTTTTTAATCGCTGGCTTATCAGACAGTTTTAAACCTAACTCATTTGCAACGTATGTCGCGAGATCTTTATCGATATTTACTAGAATTCGATCAACCACGCGTTGACGAATTTCTTCATCTTGAACTTTAGAGAGTTCAAATGCATAAGCATCTTTAATATGCTGTTGTTCATGCTTCTTCAAACTCATATAGTGAAGTGTCGCTTGTGAGAAATGATCTGCAAAGCTTTCAGGTCGAATACGTAATTTACTTGCTTCCACATGTTCAGGATACGAACTAAATCCCCCTTCTTGCTGCCCAATTTCTCGTGGCCAATTATCATCCACTGAATTTGGTTCATAATTTGCTTTTCCCTTGTAAACTTCATGGTTAGCAAATCCACCACGTCTATTGGTATGAAAAGGGCATACAGGTTTATTAATTGGAATTTGGTTAAAGTTAGCTGTACCTAAACGATGTAGATGGGTGTCTGTATAGCTAAATAATCTTCCTTGAAGTAAAGGATCATTACTAAAATCTATACCAGATACAATATTTGCTGGGCTAAAAGCAACTTGCTCCGTTTCGGCAAAGAAATCATCTGTATTACGGTTCAATATAAATTTGCCTAATGGAGTTACAGGTACTAATTCCTCTGGTACAAGCTTAGTTGGATCTAAAACATCAAAATCCCATTCAGAAGCTTCTTCTTCCGTGAAAATTTGAGCTCCTAGCTCCCATTCAGGATAATTTCCATTTTCGATTGCATCCCATAGATCTCGTCGATGGAAATCAGGATCTTTGCCATTCAGTTTTAATGCTTCGTCCCATACGACTTGAGCAACCCCTTGCTTTGGAGTCCAATGAAATTTGACTAAATGAGCTTTGCCTTGCGCATTGATAAGTCTGAATGTATGTACACCGAAACCTTGGATAGAACGCAAATTACGAGGAATAGCACGATCTGACATCACCCAAGTTGTCATATGTGCTGTTTCGGTATTTAAAGAAATGAAATCCCAGAAGGTATCATGTGCTGATTGTCCAGTCGGGACTTCATTCGGATCTTCTGGCTTGACAGCATGGACAAAATCAGGAAATTTAATAGCATCTTGTATAAAGAAAACAGGAATATTGTTTCCTACTAAGTCATAATTTCCTTCTTGCGTATAAAACTTAATAGAAAAACCTCGAACATCACGAACAACATCTGCTGAGCCTCGTCCACCTTGAACTGTAGATATCCGCGCAAAAATAGGGGTAGGATTGCTGGTATCAGTCAGAAATTTGGCTTTAGTCCATTTTTCATTGCCTTTATACGGTTCAAAATATCCATGAGCACCAAATCCTCGAGCATGGACAACTCGTTCTGGTATACGCTCACGATCAAAGTGAATCAGTTTGTCACGTAATAGAAAATCTTCTAACAGTGTAGGACCGCGCTCCCCTACTTTAAGACTATTCTGATTATCAACTACAGGAACCCCTAGTGAAGTCGTAAGTGTTTTACCTTTAGGGTCGACATAGCTATCCTGTTCAAACTGTTGAATTTTTGCATTGCTACTGATCTTTTTCTTACTCATGTTATTTTCCTTATTACATAGTTGTTAAGATAATAAGTTGTGCTTTATAAATTGAACTTACACAGGTCACTATTTGTACAGCAATTTATCTTAGTATGTTAAAAAGATATTCTCATTATAGTTTTACTTAAAAATAACAATGTTAAAAAATGAGTTATCCAACTTTTATTCACATAATTTTCGGATATTTTTTATAAAATCATCATTGGTATGTATGGGGTAAATCTTAATCGTGATCTATATAATTCTGTTACTAGTATTATGATTCTATTTCCATAAAAGTCTAATTTTTCGCATTAGACTTTTATGAAAAATATTTTTAAATCATAATCTTATATAGATTATTAAATCCCAAGAAAAAAGATCGGCCATCTAAGTTTATTTCAAATACTTCACCTGATTCGACTTCAACTTGTTTAGAAACTTCTACAAGAATTTGCCCTCTCATCGTATTTTGAACTTTATGAAATGGGATAATGTTAATTCGAATGGTTTCACCATTCACTGCTTTTGCTGTAGTCCAGCCATTAGAGATATTCATTTTCACTTACTCATTCATGAGCTCATGTAAAATTAAAAATAATATTAAATATTTAAATCGAGAGTATGGATTCTGATATCGAAGAGGCTCAAGCCTATAATTCAAATTACAATTTTACATTAGCATGTATTTAATTATAAAAAGCCCACAATGAGATTGTGGACTTCTAAGATCGGCATGGTGCGAGTTCATGCTCTGCGTTAACTGTTTAGACATCATAGATATTAAAATCTATAAATTGAGAATACGCAATTCTAAGTTCTATCTAAACACTTCCGTTTCGCTTACGGATTCGATCAACAACGATTATACCATAAAAAATACTTTATGGTTTAATTTTAATATTTAAATGAGCTGGTAAATTTTACCAGTATTTAAACTATGAAAATTTAAATCAAAACTAGGTCTTATATTTTCATTATCAACAGTGATAAATTTAATATTTATTTGAGATAAGTTCGAAGCATGCTGCGAAGTATTAAATGTACCTATCACTGCATATTTAACTTCAAACTGATCTTTCACCTCAATTAATGAGGTATTCATGAAATAGCTACAATATCACTTGCTTGTAAGCCACGCTGACCTTGTTGTACAACAAATTGAACTCGCTGTCCTTCGACTAGATTCTTGAAACCATTTGCTCGAATTTCACTAAAATGAGCAAATACATCTTGACCATTATCTACAGCGATAAATCCGAAACCCTTAGTTTCGTTGAACCACTTAACAGTACCAGTTGTTAAATTAGACATCATTTATTTCCTATATTATGTAATGAATAATTAGAAAATAATTTTGAAGATAGACTTTTAATAGAATGAAAGATGTAATTAATATCAGATCAAAATAAAATTAGTAAACAATAAAATTATAATTCTAGAAAACCAATATAACACATATTTAATTGATTTATTGATTTAATTTTCTTTAATAAAAAAACCTAACTACAGATCGACCGCAATTAGGTTGTAAACTTTTAAATTAGTTTTTAATTGGTAGCGGGAGCTGGATTTGAACCAACGACCTTCGGGTTATGAGCCCGACGAGCTACCAGACTGCTCCATCCCGCATCAACAAGTGCATTTGTACGCTAATTTGAGATATATAGCAATCTAAATAATTTATTTTTATCAAAAACTATAAAATCATTATTGTTACTAGATAAATTATTCAGATAATTCTGTTTTAAATTTTTGATGTAAAGACCTATACAAATTGAGTTTAAATTTTTCATTATTTAGTAATAATGTCGACTCTTCAGCCCAAGTAGCCTTTCCCACATCTAAACCAGAATGATTCAATGCCCAATCAGATATATACCCATAGATAAAAGAGTTATCAGCAAAGACCCATTTTACGATCTTATTTTGTTCATTCAGAAACACCTTATATGTAGGTAATGAACCAAAAAAACTAAATTTAGTGTATATATATTTGTAATGTTCGTTCATAGAATTATTTTTAAAAAAAAGATGAACCATAATAGCAGTTTTATGTGTTTTAACTCATAAAAAAAACATCGCTTGTAAAATCAATTCGAGGTTGATTTTAAAATACGGATTCACTTTTTTCATAAAAAAATTAATGATCACATGAAGGTCTTCTCGATCACTTTTTCAAGAATAATTTTAGAATTAATGTTGGCTATACCTTTAATTTTGTTTAACTTATTAATAATAAACTGGGAAAACCCATTTAAATCTTTGGTGGCCACAAAGAGAACGTAATTCGAATCCCCTGTAATGATAAAAGCATTGATCACTTCATCAAAATTACGAATCTGGCTCAGAAAATGCTGATGATCTGATTCGGTCAGCTGATTGAGTTTAATTTCGACAATCGCCTCAACCTGAATACCCAATTTTTCATAATTAATTTTTGCTTGGTATTTTTCGATGACTCCATTGTTTTCTAAAATTTTGACACGTCGATGACATGCTGAAGCAGAAAGATTCACTAAATCTGCCAATTCTTGATGACTTAGTCGTGCATTTTGTTGTAATAGTCTTAAAATTTTATGATCAATGAGGTCTAAATTCATTCCTAAATATCATCCTGATTTTTTATATTTAATTCGAATACTATCCAGTTTTAGAACAATTTCAAGCATAATTATCGGATAAATATGAAAAAATGCCGTGATAAAATCGAATGAAATAACACGGACTAAGTCAGGTTAAAAATGATTACTTTAGAACAATGCAAAGCATGGGATGCTCAAGACAAACTAAGCCACTTAAAGAATGAATTTGCTTTACCTGAGAACACCATTTATTTAGATGGAAATTCCCTTGGGGCACGCCCTAAATCTGCTTTAACACGTGCTCACGAAGTGGTGAGTCAAGAGTGGGGAGAAGATCTCATCAATAGCTGGAACAAAGCGGATTGGTGGGGATTATCGACTCGGTTAGGTGATAAGGTGGCTCAGCTCATTGGGGCAAATCCAGGCGAAACGGTGATCTCTGATTCAACCACACTCAACTTATTTAAAGCACTCTCTGCTGCTGTCAAAATCCAAGCTGAAATCGCTCCTGAACGTAAAGTGATTATTGCGGAAAAGGATGTCTTCCCGACTGACCTATATATTATTGAAGGTTATATTGACCTTGTTCAAAAAGGCTACCAACTGGTTTTAATCGAACATCCTGATGAATTAGAATCCACTCTGAAAGCCCATCAAACGGCAGTTGTGGTGTTGTCACATATCAATTACCGCTCAGGCTATTTCTATGACATGGAACAGGTCAACCAAACGATTCATCAACATAACGCTTTGGTCATCTGGGATCTATGCCACTCTGCAGGCGCCGTTCCAATCGATTTAAACAAGACCCAAAGTGATTTTGCCGTAAGTTGCACATATAAATACCTTAATGGTGGACCAGGTTCTCCTGCCCTCATCTGGGTAAATGCAAAACACCAAAATAAATTTTGGCAACCTCTTTCAGGATGGTGGGGTCATCAACGTCCTTTCGATATGGCTGATCACTACGAGCCAGCTCAAGGCATTCGTCGTTTTTTATGTGGCACACAAAGTATTTTGTCCATGAGTTTGATCGAATGTGGTTTAGATGTGTTCTTAAAAACTGACATGCAAAAGATCCGAGAAAAATCTCTAAATTTAACAGATCTCTTTATTCAATTGGTTGAACAGGAATGTGCTGAATTTGGTTTTGAGTTAATTACACCAATCGATCATTTACAGCGTGGTAGTCATGTGAGTTATTGCCATGAACACGGTTATGCCATTGTCCAAGCGCTTGTTGCACGTGGTGTGATTGGAGATTACCGAGAGCCAGCCGTGCTCAGATTTGGGGTCACACCTTTGTACCTAAGCCATGAAGACATTTGGCATGCTGTTCAACATCTTAAACAAGTGATGCTGAATGAAGAATGGAAAAATGAAAAATATTCGGTGCGAGGTCAAGTAACTTAATTCAGTTACTCACTTTATATCACCATGGCCAGGAGGGCTTATGAGTAACTTCGATAAAATTCAAACACGCGAAGCAGGATTACATAAAAAATTAACCGCTAAACAAATGGGCATGATTGCAATAGGCGGTGCCATTGGCACCGGTCTATTCATGGGTAGTAAATTTGCCATTAGTTTTGCAGGACCTGCTGTCATTCTAAGCTATGCGATCGGCGGATTAATTGCTTTTGCACTAATGGCTTGCTTGGCAGAAATGACTGTACAACACCCCACTTCAGGCTCGTTTGGTGCTTACGCTGAACATTATATCAACCCACTTTCTGGTTTCTTAGTTCGTTATAGCTACTGGGCATGTATCGTGTTGGCTGTAGGCACAGAAATTACCGCCGTGGCTGACTATATGAAACTTTGGTTTCCTCATGTCGGTTCAGGTATTTGGATCGTGTTTTTTTCAACCGTACTTCTCGCAGTAAATGCTTATAGTGTCAAAGCATTTGGCTTAGTTGAATATTGGTTTTCGACGATCAAAGTGTTTGCCATCATTGTGTTTATTCTGTTGGCAATAGGTATTTTGACGCAAGATCCAAATCCTCATCAAGCGCTAACTCACAATCTCACTGCACATGATGGCTTTATGCCAAATGGATTTAAAGGTGTTTGGATTGGTGTCATTATTTCTATTTTTAGTTATCTCAGTATCGAAATGATCGCGGTTGCTGCAGGTGAAGCCAATGATCCTGAAAAAGCAGTTAAATACGCTTTCAAAAGCACTGCGATTCGCTTATTTCTATTTTATTTACTATCGCTGAGTTTAATTGTCACTCTCGTTCCATGGACTCAATTGATAGCACCAGGTGCAACCAGTCCTTTCGTGTCTGTTATGCAAATTGTCGGCATTCCTTTTGCTGATCATATTTTAAACTTCATTGTGATTGTGGCAGCACTGTCCGCAATGAACAGCATGTTATATATCTCAACGCGTATGTTATTCAGTTTGTCACGTTCAGGAGATGCACCGAAACTGTTTGGTAAAATTCGTAAAAATGGGGTGCCCATCAATGCCTTGCTACTTTCGGCAACAGGTATTGCCGTGGCGAGTATTGTATATAGCATTAATCCCGAATCAGCATTTCCAATCATGATTGCACTGTCCATGTTTGGAGCTTTATTTACTTGGGGGGCGATCTTTGCCACACACTACTTCTTTAGAAAGAACTTGGCAAAAAATAATATCCACCTCAAATACAGCATTCCTGGTAGTCGTTATATTTCCTTTATTGGTTTGTTTGCCATTCTTGCAATTACGCTTACCACATGGTTTACGCAAGAATTTAAATCAACTCTCCAGTTTGGCGTGCCTTTTATCGTGATGTTAATCATTTTCTATCAAATGAAGAAATCATCCTTAAAGCATCAATTAACTGAAAATGAACAAGCCTAGTAAAGGAGCTGTAAATCATGCTCTATGACAACTCGAAAACTGTGGTGGATGAAAATCAGATCTTGTCTGATTTTAAAAAAATGAGCCAAGCGACTTATATGCAACACCATCATATTGCAGATTTACAGTACGACTTTCAGAGAAGATCTACACTGGATTTTTTCCCCACACCTGTTGCCACCAATACTACTGTTATTTTTATACATGGTGGTTATTGGCAATGGTGTGAAAAAAGGGATTTTGCCTTTGTTGCTGAATTTGTTTTAAAGCAAAATGCTCAATGTGTGTTGGTTGAATATGATTTAGCACCTCAAAGTAGTTTAAATCTGATTAATCTACAAATTCGCAAAGCGCTCGATTATATCCACAAACAAACTTGGATCAGCTCCAATGTCATTGTGGTTGGGCATTCTGCCGGTGCCCATTTAGCTGCTTTAAATTTAGATCACCCCCTGATTGGTTCAGCGGTATTACTCAGTGGTATCTATGACCTAAAACCGATTCAAGAAACGCATTTAAACAAGGCGCTAAATTTATCTGAGCTAGACATTAAAAACTTAAGTCCAGTTGAACATTCTACACACTTTGCGAAGCCCTGTACGATTGCGTATGGACTCGATGAGTTACCAGAACTGAAATGGCAGAGCCAAAAATATTATCAAATTCGACAGCAACTAGAGCCTGAATTCACGCATCTCTTGAGTTTTGTAGACACTAACCACTACTCCATTTTGGAACGATATTTTCAATCGACAAAGACCACCTAATTTCTACTCAGCTTTAATCAGCAGAATCACCAGCTTAATTTATATTTAGTCACACGGATGTTACTATGTCAAAACCATGCTTTTACAAGCTATTGCTTTCCTGCACCTTTATTTTTTCAAATCTTACATTTGCCGAGATAACACTCATTGATGAACAGCAAATTGTGAGTGAATCCGATCGTTTAAAACTCACCACGTCTGGTAGTATTCGCCTACAAGCCTTAAATTTCGATCATTACGATCAATCTAACGAAAATCAGAAATATCGCAGAGATGGCTATAGCTCAAATAGCCGTATTTATGCCAATGCTGATTATGCATGGAATGAACGTTTGCATTTAATTGCAGGCTATCAAAACTATATCAATCTTCCCAAGATGCTGGATTGGGACGGTCATTACCGTTCCTCTGATGAAAACATCACCACCGAACAGGCGTATATTGGTCTGCGAGATTCAGAATACGGTACCGTTAAATTTGGAAAAATCTATAGTATTTATTACGACATTGTAGGTGCCAAAACTGACCTATGGAATTACTCAACCTTGGCTCAGCCCCAAACGTGGAGCCCTGTCGCTTATACAGATGGTACGCAAGCAGCTCATAAAACTTTACGTTATGAGTTCAAAATGGATAAAGCAAACTTATATGCCAGCTATTTGTTCAAGGATAGTACGACGGTCGCAGATACGGATGTGCAATATCAACGTAAAAATGGTGTCGAATTGGCAGTTGATGTGCATTTAAATAAAAATTTAAGTTGGGCGACCTCATGGAAGTACAACGATGCTAGTCTGAACAATCAACAAGATAAACATGATTTAAAGCAAGAAATTTGGGCAAGTTCATTATTTTATTTTGATGGAAAATGGATGCTTAGCTTTGGCGCTGGTTGGTATAAAAATCTAGTTCCAAATTTTGATGCTTACAGTGAATCGAGCGATTTTCAACTTCAATCATTGCTGAATACTGAGGCTTATGGCGTTGAATTTTATGCGGGACAGCACTTCAAGATTGAAGAATACGGTATCAAATTCATTCAGCCCTATATCATGGGAAATCAACTTGAATATACCAGTGGCTCAGAGTTTAAACGCCGTGATCTCGGTGTTGGTATAGCAGCTAGATTTAACCATGGTTTTGGATTTGATTATGAACGTTTATATACACATGATACGTTCCAAACCCCAGATATGCATTTATTCCGTTTACGTTATGAATGGTAAATTCTAATTTTAGAGTAACTATCATGCAAAGCCTTGATATGCTCATAGGCTTTGAATGATGACACATTGATTCAAATATAATGTCACAATGCTCTGCTCTTTAAAATGATTCAATTTATTTGATACACAACATCTCAATTAATTTAATATTTTTAGAAAGTTGCATTGACATGGGTTCAAAATAAATCGTATCGAATGAATTATTATCATCTACGGCTTTACCTTGAGGTGTAAAACGCTGACTTTTTACAAAGGCTCTGGCTTTATTTTGACAATCAATTTGATGAACGGCTTGTATGTAGCCCTTTGGTTTGATGTTTAATGAGGGCACGCCATGTTCATACACATATTTATAGTCAATTTCAAAAATATGCGAGGCTTGATCGAGTGATTTAATAGTCATTTTATCAATATAAGACCAGCCCCCATCATCCCGATCAAACATGGTCCATTGTGGTGATTGTGCTAAACTCATGCTGCTACACAGCACACAAGTTAAAAATATAATCCCGTGTTTCATTCAACTATCCCTAATTCAACTATGAACAAACGTTTTACTATATCACCATAAAAACAAAAAACCCTTTGTTATACAAAGGGTTTTTAACTATTTAATTCATTGTTAAATAATAAAAAACATTAAAATTTAACAAAAACTACTCTCAGGTATGTGTCAGAACGGTAAATCATCATCTAAATCAGATGGTGCTGTCGCCATTGGCTTCGGCGCTGGTTGATTTTGTGGCTTTTGGAAGCCTTGGTTAACGTTGTTATTACCATAACCAGCTTGGTTACCATAACCGCTACCTTGATTATTATTGTTATAACCACCTTGGTTGCCATAACCACTGCCTTGGTTGTTATTAAAACGTGGTTGATTATAACCTTCACCACCATTTTCACTTTGCTGACGATTATTAGAATCTAACATCTGCATTTGTTCGCCACGAATTTCAGTCGTGTAACGTTCTTGACCATTTTGGTCTGTCCACTGACGGGTACGTAAAGAGCCTTCAATATAAACTTTTGAACCTTTACGTAAATATTGCTGTGCAATTTCACCTAAACGATTATGTAAGACGATACGGTGCCATTCTGTTTGTTCTTTGCGTTCACCTGAGTTTTTATCTGTCCAAGATTCACTTGTTGCAATTGAAAACTGCGTTAATGAACCACCATTGGGAAATGTTTTTGTCTCAGGATCTTTACCTAAAGTACCAACTAAAATAACTTTATTCACGCCGCGCATGTGCTCTAATCTTCCTATTCGATTCTATGTTTTACTTTATAAGAGTTATGATTAAATGGCTACCTCTTTACCCAACAAGTGCGTTAAATGTTGTCGCGCAGTGTCATCTAACTGCTGCTTATCAACTTTGACATAGACCACTTGTTGATCAGTCATCACCACGACCTCTTCAATACCACGAATTGCCAGTAACTGAGAAGTCCATTCATCTGTTTCTTGGACTTTGGGCAAACTCAAAATCAGTGATGATAAATAACGTGGCTGCTTTAACCCAAAACTAATCAACAGCCAAAGAATGGCAATTCCTGTGAGTGCCCCCCAGCCTAGAGCAGTGTTATTTAACATCAGCAATTGACCACCCAGTATACCGCCAAAAAAAGCACCTAAGAATTGACCACTGGCATTCACACCCATTGCTGTCGCTTTGGATTGGATAGGTGCTGCCTTCGATAACCAAGATGGCAGTAGTGCTTCCATCACATTAAAGGCAATAAAGAAAAGACCTAAACCAAGCAACAAAATGTATTTCGATTCAAATCCAAAAATCATCACGATCAAACCGGCGATGATCCCAGCAATCGCAGTCAGAAAAATACCTCGCATTTTTCGATATTTTTCAGCAAGAATGATACTAGGAAAAGCAAAAAATAAACTGATTACCAATAAGGGAAGATAGATCAAACCATGCTGAGCTAAAGGAATATCTGCAAAGTCAATCAATTGAGAAGGCACATAGATGAACATCGCCGTCAGCAATAAATGCAAAGCAAACACAGAAACATGTAAGCGATTTAAATCGCCCATTTTCAAAACTTGTTTTAGCTGAGTGAGATAACCTTGCTGAAAATTTTTATGATGACGTGTTGTTTTGGGAACAAGAAATAGCATTGCAATGGCAAGTAATCCCATGAGTGTGGTCACCCAGAATAAGCCTGAAATACCCACCACGCTGGTCAACCATGGCCCTAAACTAAATGCAATAACGAAAGAGAGACCAATACTCATCCCCATCATTGCCATCGCCTTCATACGATTTTCTTCACGCGTAACATCTGCCAATAACGCCATGACGACAGCAGAGACAGCTCCACCCCCAGCTATTGCACGCCCTATAATCACACCATAGATTGTGTCTGACATTGCTGCGATTGCACCACCCAAGGCAAACAACAATAAACCCAATACGATCAGCGGCTTTCGGCTATAACGGTCTGCAATCAAACTAAAAGGAATTTGTAGTATTGCCTGAGTCAAACCATACACACCTACGGCCAAACCAATCAAAGCAGGTGTTGCATATTCATAAGCCTGTCCCGCAACAGAAAAGACCGGGACAATCATAAACAGACCTAACATTCGCAATGCAAAAATGCTGCTCAATGCAAATGTGGAACGGCGTTCTAAGGCATTCATCATAAAATTTAGGTTATCGCGTGATTTCTATGTCTACTTTGATTATAGAATATTCGGCTGATGAACAGGCATGAATTTTATTTGAAATAAAGATCAACACCATCTGTTTTCCCTAGAGCAAAAGCTTTAAGCCAAAAAAAGCACAGCTTATGCTGTGCTTTTTTTGATGTATTCATCTAGCCTTGTAGCGCTTGACGCTTCTTATATTGAATAGATGCAATCACTGCCCAAACAATAAATGCTACACCAATCAGACCTGTTACCACTTCAGGAACATGTACGCCTGTACCACTCGCAATCATAATGAAAGCCAATGCACCAATTGCATAGTGCGCACCATGTTCTAAATAGATGTAAGCATCTAAAGTGCCTTTCTCAACGAGATAGATGGTAATCGAACGAACAAAGATGGCACCAATCGCAAGACCTAACATAATCACCACAACATCTGAAGTAATGGCAAAAGCACCAATCACACCATCAAAACTAAATGATGCATCCAATACTTCTAAATACAAGAACCCGCCGATACCTGCTTTGACTACGCCTGTTGGCACACCATTACTATCGTGACCAATTGCATTACCATTTTCATCAATTTCTGGCTCACCACCCAGCAAATGGCTCAGTACTTGTACCCCAATATAAATGACGATACCCCAGATACCCGCCATAGTCACGACTAAGCGCTTAGCTTCATCAACATTAGCTGCCATAATCAGTAAAGCCACTAAAGCAACAAATACAGATAGTGCAGGTACAGATGCCAATTTCGCTAAACGACGCTCAATCCATTTGAACCAATGCGTGTCTTTACCATCATCCAAGAAAAAGTTAAGGAATACCATCAATAAGAATGCACCACCAAATGCTGCAATTTCAGGATGATGATTCATCAGTCGTGCCGAATATTCTTTAGGGTCATTTAATGCCAAATTGACAACTTCCATCATGCCCATATCCGCTGTGACCGCGACGATCACAATTGGGAAGATTAAACGCATACCAAATACTGCAATGAGAATACCTACAGTCAGGAAAAGCATTTTCCAAAAGTGATCCCAATGACGAAGCACTGAAGCATTCACGACAGCATTATCAAAAGAAAGTGAAACTTCCATCACAGCTAAAATTGCAGTAATGGTCAGTACGGTGAACATGGTCTTGAGGCCAGCTTCTGGACCATGGGTATAACCCCAATAGGCAGACAGCGCAAGACACACGATCGTGAATACGATAGAGAAACCAAAATGTTTCCACATAATCTAGCGACCTTATAAAAAATGAGGTGAATCAATAAAAATTTTACAAAACATAAACTTAGGATTTTTATATGACGAATATTAAGTGAAGTCTGTGCTTAGTGATTTGTAAAAATTCTATAAATTGAATGTCTGATCTCTAGCGCTAAAAGACACTCAATTAAACTGTGCTAATTATGACGATTTTTCAAAATTAATCCAAAGTTCTTCGTATGATTTTTTTGTTGAAGATGATGTATCGCTCAAGCTAGTTTTGTAACGACAAATTGATATGATCTTAGATGATACCTAGAGATGATTTTATTCAGGATGGATTTATGCGTTTTTCAGAAGCCGTTTGGCAACGAAACTACGATTTATATCAAAAAACATTAGCACTCCCTTTTAACCAAGAGCTGGCGCTTGGAACACTCGATCGAGAAGTTTTTTGCCATTACGTCATCCAAGATGCGCATTACCTAGTTGCCTATGGTCGAGCATTGGCTATTTGTGGTGCTAAAGCATATGACTCCGATGCCATTATTCAATTTACGCAAGGCGCTAATGAAGCAATTGTGGTTGAACGTGAACTGCACAATGGTTTTATGCACGAATTCGGCATCACTAAAGCTGATTTTGAAAATACACCTTTGACTGCTGCTTGCCATCATTACACCTCATTTCTGACAGCTACTGCATGGTCAGAGAGTTATCCTGTCGTTTTAGCTTCATTACTGCCGTGCTATTGGATTTATGCTGAAGTGGGCAAAGACATTCTTAAACGTAATATTGCAAATAATCCTTATCAAGCTTGGATTGACACTTATGCTGGCGAGCATTTCAACGAAGAAGTACGAAAAGTCATTGAAATTATTGACCGTGTTGCGGCAGAAAGCGATCAACATACCATTGAAAAAATGCATCAAGCTTACACACGAGGAGCTGAACTCGAATATTTATTCTGGGATAGTGCCTATCATCAACGTCAATGGTTAAGCCTAGATCACTCATGATGCTATCACCTGCATAACCAAATTAAAGGTCGGTGATCTAAACTGCATTGCCGACTTTCAGGCTCATTTCGATTTAAATGGATTTAAGACTGGATTTTAAAGCAAACTTCAAGCACAATTATTATTGATAATAATTCTCATTATCATAAATAAAATTTACTTGAGGTTTTCTATGCAACATTCACTGGGAACAGAAGCAATCCGTGCATATTTCACTTTACAATGCTGTTGGTTAAATAATGAAGAAGTTTATTTAGAAAAAGGCTGTACACACTGTGGATCTGCTGCCACATATCTCATTTATTTTACCAATCATCATATTCAAAATTTAATGCTCGACTTCATTGCTCAATACTCTTGTTCAAGCTCTATACGTTTTGATTTTCTAGATTTACAACATTTCGAAGCCGAATATAACAATTTTCTTCAACACTTAGAAAAAGAAGTAAATTTTTACGCACGTCAACATCATGCTATTGAAAGACATATATGTTTTGAACAGGTGGACTCTATTTTCGAACGTCACTATTCACGTGCTTGCTGATCAATATTCACCCGAAATTCACTTATATTTAACATCCTATGGCTCATCATGACATCAAATTTGCGAATTGATTCTGTCTTGTTCATCTATTTAAAATCAGATTGCAGGAGCTCTCAAAGCACTTTACATTGGACTTTTGCTGTTCAATGAAATTTTACCGACATAATTTGTCGTGTTTTATTTTTCATTTGTGCTTGAACAAAATTAAATCGCTATCATATATCACCTTCACTCAGCATATTTTCGAGATGTTTTATGAGCCAAAGTCATATCCGTATTCGAGGCGCACGCACCCATAACTTAAAAAATGTGAACCTTGATATTCCACGCGATAAGTTCGTGGTGATTACGGGACTTTCAGGTTCAGGTAAATCTTCACTGGCTTTCGACACCTTATATGCAGAAGGTCAACGTCGCTATGTGGAATCTTTATCTGCCTATGCACGCCAATTCCTGTCACAAATGGAAAAACCTGAAGTCGATTCGATTGAAGGTTTAAGCCCAGCTATTGCCATCGAGCAGAAATCAACCAGTCATAACCCACGTTCAACGGTCGGTACGATTACTGAAATTTATGACTATTTACGTTTGTTGTATGCTCGAGTGGGTACACCCTACTGCCCTGAGCATGACTTGCCGATGGTGGCACAAACCGTGTCGGAAATGGTTGATGCGGTTAAAGCACTTGAAGAAGGTACGGCTTTATTGTTACTTGCTCCTGTTGTACGTGAGCGCAAAGGGGAATACACCAATTTATTTGAGCAATTACAAAGCCAAGGTTTCGTCCGTGCACGTGTAGACGGTGAAATCATGGAAATTGATCCACCGCCTGAACTGGATAAGAAGAAAAAACATACCATTGAAGTCGTGGTCGACCGTTTTAAAGTCCGCGATGACTTAGGCAACCGTATTGCAGAAAGTTTTGAAACCGCACTGCGTTTAGGTGGCGATATTGCAATTTTGTCATGGATGAAAGGCGAACAATCTGATCGTGTGTTCTCAGCAAAACACTCATGTCCTGAATGTGACCGTGCCGTTGCCGAATTAGAACCTCGTCTGTTTTCTTTTAACAACCCATTTGGTGCTTGCCCCGTCTGTGATGGTTTAGGGACACGCAGCCATTTTAGTTCTGACAAACTCATTCCAAACCCCGAAGTCAGCATTAGCCAAGGGGCAATTCGTGGTTGGGATCGTCAGCGTCCATACTATTACAGCATGATTGAAAAAGTCGCTGCACACTTCGACTTCTCTCTTGATACGCCGTGGAATGAACTTGATGCGGATACCAAAAAGAAATTCCTTTACGGTACAGGCAAAGAAAAAATTGACTTAAGCTATATCGATGAACGTGGTCGCCGTCATAACCGTGTGATGGCTTTCGAAGGGGTTTTACCACATTTAGAACGTCGTTACCGTGAAACTGAATCAAACTATGTACGTGATGATTTAGCTCAGTATTTATCGAATGCTGCATGTGACGCTTGTGGCGGTTCACGTCTCAATGAAATTTCACGTCATGTGCGTGTCAAAGACAAAACCATTGCCGAAATCACCAAAATGTCGATTGGCGATGCTGAAAGCTATTATCAAGATCTCAATCTTGAAGGCGCCAAAGGTGAAATTGCCGATAAGATTTTTAAAGAAATTCGTGAGCGTTTGCACTTCCTTGTATCCGTAGGCTTGAACTATTTAAGTCTATCTCGTTCAGCCGAAACCTTATCAGGCGGTGAAGCACAGCGTATTCGTTTAGCTTCGCAAATTGGTGCTGGCTTAATGGGCGTGATGTATGTGCTGGATGAGCCATCGATTGGTTTGCATCAACGTGATAATGACCGTTTGCTTGAGACTTTGGTTCGTTTACGTGACTTGGGCAACACCGTTTTAGTGGTAGAGCATGATGAAGATGCCATTCGTGCAGCGGATCATATTATTGATATTGGTCCTGGTGCAGGGGTGCATGGTGGTCATGTCATTGCCGAGGGGACTTATGATGAATTGGCAGCCAATGAAGACTCTCTGACCGGCAAATACTTGTCAGGCAAGTTAAAAATTGAAGTGCCAAAAACGCGTGTACAACCACCAAAACCTGATGAGCAAATTAAGCTGATGGGTGCATGTGGTCACAACTTAAAGAATGTCGATTTGACTATTCCATTGGGTGTTATGACTTGTGTAACAGGTGTTTCGGGTTCAGGTAAATCAACCCTCATTAACCGCACCTTATTACCGCTTGCAGCAACACAATTGAACGGTGCAACCACGTTAACCGCTGAAAAGTTTGATTCGATTGATGGCTTACAATTCCTCGATAAAGTCGTGGATATTGACCAAAGCCCAATTGGACGTACACCGCGCTCAAACCCTGCAACCTATACAGGTTTGTTTACGCCAATTCGTGAACTCTTTGCTCAAACCCCAGAAGCCAAAGCACGTGGGTATGCCGCAGGTCGTTTCTCGTTTAACGTGAAAGGTGGTCGCTGTGAGGCTTGTGAAGGCGACGGTATGATTAAAGTGGCGATGCATTTCTTACCGGATATGTATGTGCCATGCGATGCCTGCCACGGCAAGCGTTATAACCGTGAAACTTTGGAAGTCGGCTATAAAGGTAAAAACATTTCTGACGTACTCGAGATGACCGTTGAAGATGCAATGCATTTCTTTGATGCGATTCCTGTCATTCATCGTCGTTTAGAAACTTTACATCAAGTTGGTTTAGGTTATATCCGTTTGGGTCAGTCGGCAACCACGCTTTCAGGTGGTGAAGCACAGCGTGTGAAACTTGCGCGCGAACTTGCCAAACGTGATACGGGTAAAACCCTGTATGTGCTGGATGAACCAACCACAGGTTTGCATTTCCACGATATTGCCAAACTTTTAGATATTCTTCATGAGCTACGCAATAAAGGTAATACCATTGTGGTGATTGAGCATAACTTAGATGTGATTAAAACTGCCGACTGGATTGTGGACTTAGGTCCTGAAGGTGGTGCTGGTGGCGGTATGATTATTGCTGAAGGTACACCTGAAGAAGTAGCGAAAAATAAGGTTTCGCATACGGCGAGATTCTTAAAGCCGATGTTGAAATAATCTCCCCCCTTACGGATTAATGCTCCTCATCTTTGAAAAGGAGGGTTAGGGAGGTTTCAAAATAATAATTTATTATGCTAATACGGTGATTCATTCACCGTTTTTTTTTCTTATGACTTTATTAGAAATATTAGATACAGCTATTAAAATTGGTTTAGGTGCGCTCATTACAGGGATCATTACTTATTTCAATCAAAAGGCAAATTTGAAGGCACAACAAAATAAGGAAAACAAAGAGTTTAATCGTAATCTTTTAACAAAAATTTCTTCTGATATAGAGTAAATAAATCATTTAATTTTAAAAATTTGGGCTATATTTGATTTTGAAATTAAAAAGCCTGTATTAGATAAAGAAGTAATTAGCGACAGACTCTCTCCTCTGCGAGAAAACCTATTTGATGACTTTAATCTATTAAGTAAAAATGAAGGGCTTTTACTTTTATATGACTATAAAGATCAACAAGAAATATTGAGAAGATACGGTGAACTTGTAGGTGCTTTTAATTCCTATACATGTTTTCGTAAAGAATCTGTTTCAATTGAGAAAACTGCTGAATATAAAGCAAGTATATTAGAGACTAGAAAACAACTTTATCAAAGTTTAAATAAAGCCATTCCTAAATAATTTTTAACTGAAATCCAATCACATGAAAGCGACCTGGATGTCGCCCGTTTGATTAAGATATAAGGATGTATCCTCAATCAAACAAAAGCATTTTGCCTACTTTTTTCTTTCAAAAGTAGGAAACTACTACGCAAATTTAATAAAAAATCTAACTGACAATTGAGGACGTGATTACAGCCAATATTCACATAATCTTAGCTTGAAACCGTATTGCGTCCCTGCGCTTTCGCTCTAAATAATGCTTGGTCTGCCTTAGCAAATAATGCTTTCCAAGAATCAGCACCTACCGCAACACCCACACTGATCGAAACCGTAAATGATTGACCTTGCTCATCTGTAAATTGTAAATCACCAATACCCTTACGCATCTTTTCTGCAGCACGTAACCCATGTTCAAGGTCTAAATTTTCAATCAACACCAAAAATTCATCCCCACCAAAGCGAACGACTAAATCAGTTGATCGAACATTATGACTTAAACAATTTGCCACCTGCTGAATGACTTGATCCCCTGCCACATGACCATACTGATCATTAACCTGTTTAAAATAATCAATATCTACAATCATCAAACACGTTTGGGTAAACTTATTGGGCTGAGCTTCCATAAGTTTGGTATAGGCTTCTAAAGCAAAACGATTTGAAACACCTGTTAATTTATCAGTATTGGCAATATTCTTTAATTCAAACTCAAATTCATCACGTTGATGCAACATTTTCTGAAGTTTTTGCATCGCTTCGTGTAATGAATGTACTTGCTTCTGCTGATCTTCAATAAAATGACTATCGACCAAAGCATTGGCATACGACAATTCAACTAATTTATCTCTCACCATGATAAGCGGCGAAATAACTTTACGTTGAACATAGATCATCGTAAATAAAGCAGCCAATAGTGAAATTAAAGAGACTATCAACGTGAGTAGGAAGTTCAATTGATTCGCGTCTTTTTCTGACTTTGCGATTTCAACGCTCTTACTGAGCAAATAGTCTTGTAAATCGATAACTGTTAAGAATTTACCAGATACAGCTACACTTAATTCAGTCCCTGATAAAAAATAAGGTTGTCCCTTTCGGCTTTCATCAATTAATCGCATGATGATAGGTAAACCTTGATCAATAAACTGAGTTTTCACTTCTTGGTGTAAGCGAGCGAATTCAGCTGTACGATGGCGTTCGGGTTGAATGGTATTCACTAAATCCCACAAATAGCGAACTTGTTTTTGCGTTTGTAATGCGCGTGCAATATTGTCACTTGGTAACGGCTGCTGAAATGTCACATGTGCAGTTACATTTGAAGCAACACGTCCAGCCTGATCTCGCAAATCAGCCAACACCAAAATCATGGTGTAATAATGCCCCATCGAACTGTCTTTACTTTTAGACTGCATTACCAGTTTCTTCAGTAAATCATGACTGCTATCCCACGCATTAAACATTGTAAGAATAGCTTGATCTAAAGCTTCAGGCGTACGCTCTGCAAATGGCAACGAAATATAATGATCGACTTGTTTGCGACCTTCCGCTAATTTTGGATTTAGGTATTGAGCGACGTACTCTTCTAACCCATCATATCCAGACTGATCTAATCGATGAATCGAGACCTTAATTTGTTCATCTACTCCCGCGCGATACTCAATAAGCGCTTGTTTATTTTTTTCAAACTCTTCTTGTGAACTCGACATTGCCATGTTCGCAGGGCCACGCTCGCGTGAAATACGGTTCGCTAGAGCAGCAACAGCTCGAAGATTTTCAATTTCAATCAATGCTATTTGTGATTTCTGATATTCGCGATAATGGCTAATGACCAATGGGATTGAAATACAGAGGATAGATAAGACGATAATCATCACGAACACAAATAGGCGGCGACCAATTTGCTCGGAATGTGATTTTAACATCCAAACTACCTCTAAAATAAAAGACCGTATAAAGCGGTGAGATTTATAAAATTTCTTTGAACTTAGTTATATTTTACAATATAACCATGCTTAAAAAGCACTTAAAGCACAAGTTTTTATTTAAGAAACAATGTGATAAATATCACACTATTGTAATGCCGTAAATTTTTTTTGTTCAATATTTAAATTATTTTTCCACCAATATACAAGTGACATATTTGGCAGTATTTACTTTTTTTGAATTAAAATCAGATGATTATTTTGATCACTTAATCAGCATCGAAAAAATAGATCATGCGCATAATTTTTAATCATTATACAAACCTCATCCTTTAAACCATAATGCTTACATTGCAAAGACACTGATTCATATCAGATTTGCTTAATGAATTTTATTCTACCCTCGGATGTTTCTCCCACATACAGAACATCCTTTTTCAGCCCAGCCATCCCAATCGGCTGGGTTTTTTTTATCTTTTATATGACTTTTAACGTAAATAATGAAATAAACCAAGTCGATCTAAAATATCTAAAGTGATTTCCTTCCGTTGCTGAATTTTATCACCATTTTTCATTTCTAAATTTAATGCAAAGGCAGTGACTTGACCGCTGGCTTGTTCTACAAAACCCACATACCAGCCCACCTGAGGCTCAATATCCATTCCCCAACCACTTTTGGCATATAGCTTATTCGCACCACGTGATTCGACATACATCATGTCTCTTACATCTTGTTGTACATCTCTACGAAACGGCAATGACAACTGTGCCAATCTATAAACAAATTTAACTTGTTGATCAGGTGTAATCTCTAGAGGACCTTTTAACCAAAACTGATCTATCTCATCCCCGACTTTTGCATTTCCATACTGAATTCGAATTAATTCCTGTTGCATCAATGTTGGTCCAATACGGTGTGGTAAGGCTTGATACACAGGTACAACAGATGATTGTAAGGCCTCACCAAGCGTAAAATCACGTTGCCAACTATCAAATGAACGCTTATTTCCATCCCATTTAAACACTTCATACCGAGTTGATTTATGATGTTCTAATCCAATCAAAGCATTCACTATTTTAAAAGTGGATGCAGGGATAAAATTTTCTTTTGTTCTTGTTCGATCAGAACCGTAAGTTTTAACGTGTTTGCCATCATAGGTGATAAATACACCTTGAATATTTTGCTGATTAAATAGGGTCTCAATATGATGCTGATTCTTTGATTCACTGCTATTCAGCATTGAATCGTCTTTTAAATCGTATGCTTTTATTCTCGGATTAATATGATCTAAGGCCTGGCAGGCAGATAAAAAAACAGACGTTAAAAAAAGTGCAACAACGTAGATTCCTTTCAATTTAATGTTCCAATTTGACCAATGCATTTAATTCAATTTTGACAGATTATTTCCAATTTTTTTGTCTATTTTTAACACTTTTTTTAAAAATAATATTTACATGTGCAATATGCTGGTGCATAATGCCCCACATTAGGGCGAGATAGAAATATACCTCAGCAGAATTTCTGTATTTCCCTCAAGTTTTGGCGAAAAAACCTAGTTTTCTATGAAAACTAGGTTTTTTTTTGCTCAGTATTGATAAAGAATACACCCAGTTATGCACTATAATGGTGCAAATAAATATAAGTTAAAAAAAAACCCAGCCTTGGGGAAAGCTGGGCATATAAGAGAAATAACCACTATAATATTTAGTAAATCTAAAAGGCAGAACTCAATTTATTTAAATATAAAAAAAAACTTAGTTAACGAGCATGTAATTATGTGAAAATTAACTTAAATTGCAAACATCGCAACCCTTTGAAATTCCGAATAGACCTAACACTTTACTACCAAGTAGGTGAAAAAAGTCACATTATTTATTTTCAAATGAGTTAAAATTAAACGAAAATCTTAAATTTCATGTAAATTAACATTTTCTTTATACGTTTTATCCGATTCTAATAATCTTTTTTTTGTATAATTTCGATGCAATTTTTTAAGCTTAATCGACGTTGAAAATCTCCTTATCACATTGTTATTTTTGAATAAAATGTTCAAAAATTCATGTTCTTAATCTTCTTGTATCAAGACATAACACACAAAATAAATTTAGACCAGCAGACTATTACCTTAAAGATCATTGACTTAATACATTGTTACAATACAATATTTACTGCATATTCATTCGACATTTATTTGGTAACTATTATGAAAAAAATTAGTTTAGCCACTGCTTTATTAGTAGCAATGACTGGGGCACACGCATATCAAGTTGAAGTACAAGGGGCTGCTGAATACTTTGATGACTCATTGAACAATGATAACTACACTGGTTCTGTACAAGGTACTTATTACTTCAAGAATGTTGACTCAACTAAAGGTCCTTTAGCTGAAGCGGCTTTCTTAAATCAGGCATCTAATGTATCTGTGGCTTATAATTTCGGTGAATATTCTGCTGATATTAAAGTACCTGCTTACGGTATTAATGAAGAAGTTAAAGCAGAACAACATAACTACGGTGCTAAAGCTGAAGCTTACATCCCAACTAAACTTATTCCTTTATATGCAAGCGCATCATATAGCCACTCAAAAACTGATGCTAAAAATGATTTCACTGCAAACAACCCATTAAACCACCCACAAGTTGCTAAATTAGCAGATGGTAACGGCGATCGTTATGCTTTAGAACTTGGTGCAATGTTACTTCCAAACTTCTTAGTTGCTGTAGGTTATACAAGCGTTGCTGATCAATACTCTTTTGATGTCTTTAAAGCAATCAACAACGGCAGCGTATTCTCAGCACTTGAAACAGGTACTATTGCTGAAGATCAAGATGCGATCACAGCTCGTACTAAATATGTAGGCGGCATCACTGATACAAATATGTCTGTTGGCTTTGAAGCTGGTTTAGTATACGGTGAAGACACACTTTACCAATTAAAATCTGACCTTTACTTCAATCCACAGTTAAGCGCAGGCGTTTCTTATACTGAATCAAGCTTTAATGACACTCCAAGCTCAGCTATCGGTGCTAACGTAAACTACTTCATCACTCCAGCTGTAGCTGTTGGTGCAAGTTATGTAAATGCTAACGCTGAAAATGGTTCTAGCCGTGATACTGAAACTGTTGGCTTAAATGCTAAATTCCGTTTCTAATAAATTATTAGATACAGAATCAAAAAAGGACGCATAATGCGTCCTTTTTTAATCATTCACTATTTACTCAGGGCTACGAATTACACTTAAGAAATGTAAATGTCTTTCGTATTGATCAATGACATCTTGAATTAAGTCTTCTTGTGTCCAGTCCATTACATCATAGGCCTGTCCACCCTCTCTTAAAAACACTTCCGCCTGATAATAATCCTGCTCAGTCACCATTGTATCTGGCATAAAGCTCGGTGGCGTTGTTCTTTGTGACATCACTTGATATACGAAATTCAACTCAGCATGATGATCTACCCTCAACTCTACACCTTCACCCAATCGATTTACACTAACCTTAAACTGTCTTCTCTTGAACTCTTTCTGCACTTGCTCTAATGCTTGAGATACTTGAGATTCAATAAATACATCAACCTCTTCCTTAGAATGAGGATAGTGCATAATCAATCCTAAGCGTTTTTGCCAACTCCGTGGTTGATGAATCGCTCGAGGTGTAATTCTCGCTTCTTGCAAAGCATTCATTTTAATTAAATCTACTTTTAAGGCTTTGAGTAATCCCCAACAAATAAAGAGCATAATGACGGAGAATGGCAATGCACTCATGATGGTTGCAGATTGTAAAGCACCGAGCCCACCGACCAATAATAATACAATTGCCAATACCGCCATAAGCACAGTCCAAAAGAGTCGTTGCCATGTCGGTGAACCTTCACCTTTGGCCGTCAAATAGTCTGTAACTAATGCACCTGAATCCGCTGAAGTGACAAAGAATAAAATAACCAGCGATGTTGCCACCACACTCATGATTGAAGCGAGTGGTAAGCTATTTAAAAATTCGAATAATGCAACGGAAGAATCCTTCTGTACTGCTAGCATCAGTGCTTCATTGCCTTCTTGCATAATACTGAAGAGCGCAGCATTCCCCATAAAGCCCATCCAAATGAGTGTAAATCCAGTAGGAATCAACATAACTCCAACGATAAACTCTCGAATAGTTCTTCCATGTGACACACGTGCGATAAACATCCCGACAAATGGTGACCATGAGATCCACCATGCCCAATACATAATCGTCCAACCACCAATCCAACCATTCGGTTGATAAGCATATAAATTAAATGTCATGGTAAAGAGATTAGAAACATACTGACCCATGTTCTGAATTGTGGTTTGCAAAAGATAAATGGTAGAACTCGCGAAGAATACAAAGAGCAATAAACTTATTGCCAATACCAAATTCAACTCAGACAACCGTTTAATTCCTTTTTCTAAACCTAGAAAAACGGACAATGATGCCAATGAACTGACGATAATGATCAGTATCACTTGAGTACTTGCTGATTGAGGAACATCAAATAAATAATTCAAGCCTGAATTAATTTGCGTTACACCAAAACCCAATGTTGTCGCCACACCAAATACTGTTCCAATCGTGGCAAATGTGTCTACGGCATCCCCCATTGGACCATGAATTTTTTTTCCAATGATCGGATAAAGCGCGGAACGTACTTTTAAAGGCAATTGATGTCGATAAGCAAAATAGGCCAAGGACAATCCAATCAATGCATAGATTCCCCATGCATGAAGTCCCCAGTGGAAGAAAGTCACTCGCATCGCTTGCTGCGCTGCCATAACCGTTTCTCCATCACCGACTGGCGGAGAGACATAATGCATTACAGGTTCTGCTACCCCAAAAAACATCAGGCCAATCCCCATACCTGCGGTAAAGAGCATGGCAAACCAAGAGCCATTACTGTAACTCGGTTGGCTATGATCTGGACCGAGCCTGATTTTGCCGTAGTCAGAAATTGCGATATAAGCCAGCACGATCAGAAATATGGCAACTGCTAAAACATAGAACCAACTAAAAGAATCCGTAATCCATTGGTTCAGTTGCTGAGTAACTAATTCAAAACCATTAGGAGATAACACCACAGTGGCCAAAAATACAAAAATGATGAGTACCGTGCTGATAAAAACACGTGGATTTACATTTGAATACCATGAAGGATGCTGAGAAGACATAATTCCCCTATATATTTATTTTTCGGTGAAACGCTTCAAACTGGATAAAACGCTATATGAATTGAGATCATTTATCCTCAACCTCATATAAAGCCGGGTTAGTTTCATCAAAAACAGAATAGAAAATCGACTCAATATCGAGGGTTGGAGATTATTTTTTGATCTAAGTACTTATTATTCATGATTTTGCAGATGAATGCCGTTAGCAAGATGTAACGTTCTGTTTTAATCATCCTGATGCTTTGGCAAATGAGCAATGTATTGCAGTGCAACTAAGCGCGAAACAATCAAAGCCAGATACATGACTCCACTAAACATTTGAATCATGGCAATCAGTCTCGCCAGCGGACTCAAGGGCATAATATCTGAAAGACCTGTTGCCGACTGAATACTAAAACTGAGAAACAACAAATCTAACCAACTATGTTGAACAGATTGTTCAGGCGTTATGCTAAAACTCAGTGGGTCATATAGCTGGCAGATGCTATATAAAAATGCGAAGCTCCATGCAATTAAAGTAAAAACAGCTGCTGCCGCAAATAATTCATCTTTGGTCAAATAGCGGTCTTCGAACATATATCGAACCAAACCATAAGCCGCTGTCGTATACGCGATAACTTCAAATACATGCGCTGTAATTTGAATATAGGCTTGATGATATCCAATCAGAATCAAGAAAGAAAAAATGAGAGCTCCTAATACCCCAAATAAACCTACAGCACTAAAAATTGGGGTCATTTTGATGACTTTAGCAATAATAAGAAGGACTAAAGCGCCGAGAATCCAAGTCATGGAGCGATAAGCCAAATCATGACTTGATATCACTGCGAGGAATAAAATCAGCAGCTGTAAAATCAGTAGACACGCGGATGGTAAACGTACGAGATCACGTATCACGCGGCATATTAAACTCATCTCAACTCCAACTATTTTTATTGTTTTGTTTGAATGAAAGCATAGCGGACAGTTGATGACTTGTATGTCATTTAAAATAGAAATTTGGTAAAGAAAAAAAGCCCCTTAAAGGGGCTTTTTATCATGATCAGTATGGTTTAGTGGTCTGACGCACCAGAAATACCAATACCTGTTTGTGAACGTACAAACTGTGCATCAAATGCTTTACGTTCTGCTTGCGCTTGTGCAGAATTGTCTGTCACAGAGAACAACCAGCAGAAGAAGAATGCTAAAGGCATCGCAAATAATGCAGGACCGTTATATGGATTAATTGGTGTATCAGAAATACCAAGCGTATCTACCCAAACTGCTTTAGAAAGTACGATGAGTACAACCGCTAAAACTAATCCAACAACACCACCGGCAACTGCACCACGCGTTGTTAAACCTTTCCAGAACATTGAAAGTACAAGCACTGGGAAGTTTGCACATGCAGCAACAGAGAATGCTAAACCTACCATGAAGGCAACGTTTTGTTTCTCGAACAAGATACCCAAGATCATCGCAAAGATCGCAAGACCTAAAGTCGCGATTTTAGACATACGAAGTTCAGATTCAGGTGTAGTTTGTCCTTTTTTCAATACGTTCGCATATAAGTCATGTGAAATTGCTGAAGCACCTGACAACGTTAAACCTGCAACAACTGCTAGAATCGTGGCAAATGCAACCGCTGAAATGAAGCCCATGAACAAGTCACCGCCTAAAGCATCAGACAAGTGAACCGCAGCCATGTTATTACCACCAACAAGCTCTAGCTTGCCAGTTACTGCCATTTTCGCAATATCAAGGAATTGTGGGTTGTTCGATACATAGAGAATCGCACCGAAACCAATGATGAAAGTTAAAAGATAGAAGTAACCGATAAAGCCTGTTGCGACAACAACTGATTTACGTGCTTCTTTCGCATCTTTTACTGTGAAGAAACGCATGAGGATATGTGGTAAACCAGCTGTACCAAACATCAATGCTAAACCAAGAGAAATCGCATCAATTGGGTTTGATGCCAGACTACCTGGTCCCATGATTTTGGTTGCATCATCTAAGGTTAAATCATGTACTTTAGAGAAGACTTGAATCGATTGCTCGAACATATTGGTGAAGCTAAAGCCAACGCCTTTCATCACCATAAATGCCATGAAGGTAGCACCTGACAACAACATCACTGCCTTAATGATTTGCACCCATGTTGTCGCTAACATACCGCCAAACATAACGTATGCCATCATGAGCAGACCGACGATGACGACAGCAATGTTATAGTTCAAGCCAAACAGAAGCTTGATCAACTGACCAGCGCCGACCATTTGGGCAATCAAGTAGAATGCAACAACAACAAGAGAGCTTAACGCTGCCAGTGTGCGTACAGGTTTTTCTTGTAAACGGAATGATACAACGTCAGATAAATTGTATTTACCCAAGTTACGCAAACGCTCTGCTATCAAGAAAAGTACGATAGGCCAACCTACCATGAAACCAAGTGAATAGAGTAAGCCATCGAAACCTGACAGGAAAACCATCGCAGAAATACCAAGGAACGATGCTGCGGACATATAGTCACCAGCAATGGCTAAACCATTTTGGAAACCAGAAATTCCACCGCCTGCGGTATAGAAATCTTTGGTGTTTGTGGTTTGTTTAGCTGCCCATTTGGTAATCCCCAGCGTTGCACCGACGAAAATCAAGAACATGATAATCGCAGGCCAATTTGTTGCTTGTTGTTCTGCTGCACCTAAATCAGGACCTGCAAATGCCAATCCAGATAACATTGCAGTCCCTGCAAATGTGAGTAAAGAATTCCATTTCATCTTAGTGTAGTCCCTTCTCGTGAGTGATGGCTTCAACTTCGCGCATAGCTTCTTCGTTTAATTGATCGAGCTTATTGTTGGCAATGTACGAATACACACCACATAACAAGAAAGACAGCACGATGATGCCTAATCCTAGAGGGATACCCCAAGTGGTTACACCACCTGAAAGCGATGACAATAAAAACTCTTTGTTATAGCCAACTAAAAGCATAAAACCAACGTAGACAAACAGCATAATGCCTGTCAATGTCCAGCTCAGTGTGCTTTTCTTTTTGACCATTTCTTTGAATTTGGGATTCTGTAGAATTTGCTCTACTT
Source organism: Acinetobacter sp. ANC_7655 (assembly GCF_056784015.1). Lineage (NCBI taxonomy): Bacteria > Pseudomonadati > Pseudomonadota > Gammaproteobacteria > Moraxellales > Moraxellaceae > Acinetobacter > Acinetobacter sp. ANC_7655. Next base: position 71,217 of record NZ_JBWYJB010000002.1, read on the forward strand.
GTCTCTCATCCATAAACAAGACTCCATATGAGACCCAACCGTAGGTCATTTTTTTTATTTAAATTATTCCGATTTTTAAATTAGCAAGATTTTGCATTGGTTGTAATTTAGACTTTGGTCGCTAAATTTTGATCAATTTGAACGTGACAGTTCATGGATGCGTTATCATTACACGAGATTCTCAAGTGTAAGTCCTATGAACAGTTGGTTGATTATTGGGGTACTCGCCCTCTACATCCTCATCCTTTTTATTTGCGCCTTTTTTGGTGAAAAACATGCCAGTCGGCTCAGCCCACGTGGACGCATGTTATTGTTTAGTTTGACCTTAGGCGTGTACTGTTCGTCTTGGACATTCTACGGCGCAACGGGTGCTGCTGTTCGTGAAGGGATCATTTTCCTTCCAATCTACTTAGGCCCACTTCTGTTTGTCTGGTTTGGTTATGATATTTGGCGTCGCTTAGGTCGAGTACGTCAGCACCATGCTATTTCCTCAATTGCTGACTTTGTGGCAGCACGTTATGGCAAAAGCGGACCTCTCGCCTCACTCGTCACCATTTTAGCCGTGATCGCCATCATTCCTTATCTTGCCTTACAACTGAGAGCCATTGCACTCAGTGCATCCGTGATGTTGCAACAAGATTCAGAAGTGATGAATCTGACCACCAATGGTGTACTTGCACTTACAGGGGTTCTAGCAATTTTGGCTATGATGTTTGGTACACGTCAGATTGCCAACACCGAACAGCATGGCGGTTTAATGCTGGCAGTCGCTTTTGAATCCTTTGTTAAATTATTTGCACTCCTCTGTGTCGCTTTTTTCTTTTTATTTGAACGCCCCGAAAACCTCATTCAAGTTTCCGCAGACGTATCCAAAACCTTCCATGAAATTCAACTGATGGGCGTGCCAGATACCTTTTGGATTCAAACACTTTTAGCAGCATTAGCAATTATATGTTTGCCACGCCAGTTTCATGTTGCTGTAGTTGAATTACGTGATGAAAAACATATTCGTGGTGCGCGCAGATGGTTTGCCGCTTACATCATTTTAACCGTTGTCGCGATTATTCCGATTGCAAGTTGGGCACTTCATGCTGCACCAGAATACATGGCAGTCCCTGATGTTGCCGTGCTGTCACTGCCTTTGAGCTATAACCAAGAATGGCTGACGCTCTTAGCATTCCTTGGAGGATTTTCGGCTTCAACTGGTATGCTTTTAGTCTCTTCAGTCGCACTCTCAATCATGCTCAGTAACGACTTGATTATGCCTGCGCTATGGCGCTTGGGTTGGATTTCTCGTCATGACAAGCGTTTACCTCGAATGCTGAAATTCACACGTCGCGTATGTATTTTGGCGGTCATGCTACTTGGATTCTTGTTCTTCCATTTCTTTAATGACATTGATCAGCTGTCAGTATTTGGTCTTTTGGCATTTAGTGCTGTTGCACAGTTTGCACCTGCACTTATTGGGGGGTTGTACTGGCGTGGTGGAAGTAAGCAAGGGGTCTATGCAGGTCTCATCGTTGGTTTTGTGATGTGGAGTTACACACTGCTCTTACCAACAATTTTAAGAAGTTTACCAGATGAATATTATCAATTTACTTATTCGTTTCTGATGTTTGGCCCTCTGGGATTTGACTTATTAAAGCCTGAAGCATTACTTGGTTTTGAATCATTTGCGCCATTAACACATGGTGTAATTTGGTCACTTGGCTTAAATATCGTGCTCTACATCTGGATCTCACGAATTTATCGTCCAAGTATTGCTGAGCAAATACAGGCAGAAAGTTTCTTCTATTACGAAACTAAACCCCTACAAACGCAACAAACCTCAAATGAAGTTAATTATTTACATCATGATGTCGCACGATTAAAAGTGGGTGACCTGATCACGCTTGCCAAACGGATTACGGGTGAAGGTCCGACCATGCATGCGTTTAATCAATTCTGCTTATCCAATAATGTGATATTAAACGAAAACAGCAGTGCCAATGGGATGTGGTGGCGCTTCACTGAACAATATCTTGCTGGCACAATTGGAGCTGCATCGGCACGTACCCTACTCACTACAGCCATGGTTAACAATGGATTAGCACTTGGACAGGTCGCTAATATTCTAGACCAAGCATCACAATGGCAACGCTTTAACCAAAATCTAATTATGACCATGATCGACCACATGACCCAAGGGGTAAGTGTTGTCGATGAAAACATGTGTTTAGTCGCATGGAATAATCAATATCTCGTTTTATTCGATTATCCAAAAGATTTGGTATATGTGGGCTGCCCGATTGCAGACTTGATCCGATACAACGCAGAGCGCGGTGAATGTGGACCTGGTTCCGTTGAAGAGCACGTACGTAAACGTATTCATTGGATGAAAGTAGGTAGCGCTCATGAGTTTGAACGTATTCGTAAAGATGGTCGTGTTATCCAAATGCGAGGAAATCCAATCGAAGGCGGTGGCTTCGTGACGACATTTGCTGATATTACGGCATTCCGAGAAACTGAAGCACTACTTGAAGGACGCGTTCAAGATCGCACTCAACAACTTGCCAATGCCTTGGCAGAACAACAATTGGCACGTGAACAAGCTGACAAAGCCAATATGTCAAAAAGTCGATTCATTGCTGCAGCAAGTCATGATTTACTTCAACCTATGCACGCTGCACGGTTATTCAGTACGGCATTAGAACAAAGCATTCAAAATGAAGAAGATGCTAAAACGCTACAGCAACTCGATCGTGCCTTACATGGTGCAGAGAGTATGCTTTCTGCATTATTAGACATTGCACGTTTAGAAGGTGGAACAATACAACCTAAACGACAAGCCTATCCATTACATGACCTATTGAGTGACTTAGAACTACAATTTAAATCAATTGCAGCACAACGAGCGATCTCCTTCCGAGTGCATGACGTGAAGTTCTGGATTGATACAGATCCTCAATGGATTCGCCGTATTATTCAAAACTTTGTCAGTAATGCCCTAAGATACACAGCAAAAGGTCGTGTAATTGTTGGGGTGTTACGTTCAGCAGAAAGAGCAAACCATATTCGTATTGGTGTTTGGGATACTGGTCCAGGGATTGCTGAACAACAACGTATTAAACTCTTCCAAGAGTTTGAACGTTGTGGACATACCTCGCCATGGGGTGAACAAGGTTTAGGTCTTGGACTCGCCATCGTTCAGAGAATGACCAGCATGTTGGGTTATCCTGTGCATGTGTATTCCGAGTTGGGTAAGGGTTCATGTTTTATGATTGAAGTCCCACTCATCGATGCACCAAAGGTTGTGACCGCACCAATTCAAGCCACACCATTAAAATCTGCAGCGTATAAAATTTTATGTTTAGACAATGATGAAACTATTTTAGAAGGCATGGCAACTTTGCTTACTAAATGGGGTTATCAAGTGTTTAAAGCCACAGAACCTGAACAAGCGCTTGAGATTATTCAACAAGAGAACATTCAAGTTTGGTTGGTCGATCAACACCTGAATTCAAATAAAATAGGATTAGATTTTATTGTAGACCATCGTCAAGAAAATGTACCTGTGGCATTGATTACAGCTGATTCAGATCCTGAGCTTCCTCAACGACTCAAAGAGCTGAATATTGTCCTACTGAAAAAACCTCTCAAACCTGCCTCACTACGTTCATGGTTATCAGGTTTAAAAATTTCAAAATAAGATTTGAATAGTTATATTTTGATACATTCATCACCCAGTTTTTCCAAGAAGAGCTGGGTGATTTTGATACATATTCACACCATACTTTACAATGATTGGCAGACCTTAGCTTTAGAGGTGGCAAAAGAGAACAAAATAAAGCTAAAGAGAGCGTTGGCAATTGACCAAAAAAATCAAAGTCCGATTTTCTATGGCAAAACACATCAAAAGTTGAAAGATCATTTAAAACAAATAGTTACAAGTTTACTAACATCATGTTTTTAGATGACAAATTTACTCATCAAATAAAAATTAATACTTTAGTCTTATTCTTATTGCAATCAACATAATTCTAAATCTAGCCATCAGCACATCTTCTTTCGATTAAAGAAATCAAAGTACCTCAAATTTTCTCGAGAATAAAAGTATCAAATGGAGTCTTGCAATGAATATTTCAGAAGCTATGCCACATGGTTTAGATCGTAATCACGAATTTCATCGCCAATATGGTGCCAATGCAATTTTGCCTGAAATCAAGTGGCAAGAAATTTTTCCATCTACATCCTTAAAAAATGTACATGTACGTGCCTTAGAACAGATTTACCAAACTGCAGTACCTTTGGCTTTACAGGTTTTTGAACAATTAAAATTTGATGTATTTACACCAGCAGCTTATCACCCTCAAGGCTTAGGTTTATTTGATAAATTGGCACAACAAGAAAATCAACTTATTCAACGTTTAGCATCAGAATGCCGAGATTTAGATGAACATACGCGTCATCAAGTGTGGAGTATGTTGTTGCGTGGTGGTGCCGTTTTGGTCTTTAAAGCTTGGCTTGGTAAAGTGAAAACTGGTGAAAATACGCTGGATACCACGCAGTTTGATGAAATTTCAGATTTACTCTTCATCAAAACACCGCCGCTTGCACTCGCAGAACAACTGGGCATCGATGCATATGCAGATTTCGATCATATTTTTCTCATGTATGGCAATGAGGTATTTTTAGATCGTTTTAATGGACTTGAAACGGCTGCACTCTTTGTTGATCTGAAAGTTTATGATGCCGCTTTTTTAAGTCTTAGAGATGATCGCGTTGCAGAATATTTAAAACGCAAGGGCTATGTAACACAAGATCAAATTGATGAACTTCAATGTGCACTCAATCCTCTATATTGTAATGAGTTGACACCTAAACAGGACTGTTTAGCCTAAAGTAGATACGCATCGAAAAAAAGACCTTTGATTAGGTCTTTTTTTCAAATCTAAGAATCAATTAAACACGTTTTTCTTCGATGTTTAATGCATTAATCGCTAATACAGCCTGAGTACGATTTTGAACGCCTAATTTACGGAAAATCGCGGTCACATGCGCTTTAATCGTTGCTTCAGAAACATCAAGTTCGTATGCGATCTGTTTATTCAACAAACCTTCCGCAACCATCATTAACACTCGGAATTGTTGTGGTGTTAGAGATTGAATACGTTCTGCTAAAGCTGTTTCATCTGCAGCACGTGGATCAAAGTTTAAATTCGCAGGCAGGTTTGGTGGTAACCACATATCCCCTTCTAATACCTGACGAATCGCTTCACCAATGTGACTTGGATGCGCTGATTTTGGAATATAGCCCATTGCACCATGTGCAATCGAGCGTTGAATAATTGAAACTTCTTCATGCGCCGATACGACAATAATTGGTAACGATGGATACTGTGCACGCACATGCACCAACGCTGAGAAGCCTGATGCACCTGGAAGATTCAAATCTAAAAGCACTAAATCTGGTTCAGGACCTTTTTCTAAACGTTCATAAAATTCATTAACAGCAGCTGTTTCATGGATTTGGGCTTGCGGTAAGCTGTAACGAACTGCTTGAATTAAAGCATGACGAAACAGTGGATGATCATCAACGATTAAAATATTCATAAGCGAGGCGAGAGATCTCAAACACAATCAATATACTAACTGTGCTATAGCTGTTAAGGATATATAAATATTAACGAATTTTTGCAGAAAATGTCGGGCTAAATCTTACAAACGCGATTTTTTTATGTAATTTTGAAAATTCGATAAGCACATCACTTTTAAATATAAAATTTATTCAAATATTGAAATAGCTTATTCATAATCATAAATATACGTTTATTCAGTTATTTATCACTTATTTATATCTCAAAAAGATTAAATTATCGCTATATACGCAAAAATGATATTTATTCTTATTTTGCTTATTTTACAGAATAAGCATAAATCCACATAAATAGTGCATCCGAGATTAATTTTAAATTTTTAGGTTTGTACTATGTCTACTGCTCAACAAAAACCATTAAATATCGTTGCTGTCTCTGGCGGTCTAAATAATCCTTCAAAAACTGAAGCGCTTGTTCAAGCGATTTTGGATGAGTTAGGTGAAGCAACACCTATTAATGTGCATTTTATTAAATTTAGCGAAATCGGTCATTTATTAGGTGGTGCCATTTATCGCAATCAGCTGCCGCAACGTGTTCAAGATGATCTTGCTGCTGTTGAAGCCGCGGATGCATTGATTGTGGGAACGCCCGTATATCGCGCATCTTTCACAGGTTTATTTAAACATTTCTTTGACTTTGTAGAACAAACTGCGCTGGTTGATGTGCCTGTATTACTAGCTGCATCAGGGGGCAGTGATCGCCATGCCTTAGTACTTGAGCATCAATTGCGTCCTTTATTTAGCTTCTTCCAAGCACAGACTTTGCCAATTGGCGTTTATGCAACTGATCGTGATTTTACGCCTGAATACACCATTCACAGTGAACTATTACGTGCGCGCATTACCTTAGCCATTGCTCGTGCTTTACCAATTTTAGAGTGGGCACCAGCCAAAGGTAAACGTGCTGAGGTTGTGAAAGATAAAACCCAACAAGCCAATCAAAACTTGGGCATTAACAAACAAATTGAACAAGAAGAAGTATTACCTTCAGCAGCAGTACCAAGTTTAGATGCAGCAGAGTCACGCTTGCATCACAAGAATAATGCTGCCCCAAAAATTGAAGTGGCATAAATATAATTGAATCAATGAGGGTATAAGCCATGTCTAATGCAGAAAAACAAGCGATTAAATTTGCCTATTGGGTTCCAAATGTCAGTGGTGGTCTTGTCGTCAGTAATGTTGAACAACGAACAGACTGGAGCTACGACTACAATGTTCGACTCGCGCAAGCTGCTGAAAAAAGTGGATTTGAATATGCTTTGACACAGATTCGATTCACGGCAGGATACGGTGCGGAGAATCAGCATGAATCTGTAAGCTTTAGTCATGGCTTATTGGCAAAAACTGAAAAGTTACGTGTAATCGCAGCAATTTTACCAGGCCCTTGGAAACCCGCGCTGGCGGCTAAACAGCTCGCGACAATTGATCATTTAACCAATGGTCGTATCGCTATTAATGTTGTGAGCGGATGGTTCCGTGGTGAATTTGATGCCATCGGTGAAGAATGGCCTGAACACGATCAACGATATGCACGTTCAGAGGAGTTTATTCGTAGCTTAAAAGGCATTTGGACGCAGGATAACTTTAGTTTTGATGGAAAATATTATCAATTTAAAGACTACACCTTGAAGCCAAAACCTGTTCAAAGCCCACATATTGAAATTTTCCAAGGGGGTAGCTCGCGTGCCGCACGTGATATGGCATCTCGTGTTTCTGATTGGTATTTCACCAATGGAAACACGCCTGCTGAAATTAAAAAGCAGATTGATGACATCCGTGAAAAAGCCAAGCTGAATCAACATCAAGTCAAAATTGGGGTGAATGCCTTTATCATTGCTCGCGATACTGAAGAGGAAGCAAAAGCTGTACTTCAAGAAATCATTGACAATGCAAATGTAGAAGCAGTCAATGCCTTTGGTGATGCAACTCGTGAAGCTGGTGCCGCAACTCAAGAAGGTGAAGGTAACTGGGCAAAATCAACATTTGAAGATCTTGTCCAATACAACGACGGGTTCAGAACAAATCTCATCGGTACACCGCAACAAATTGCTGAACGTATCGTTGAATTAAAATCAGTTGGTGTGGATCTGATCTTATCTGGCTTCTTACATTTTATAGAGGAAGTTGAATATTTTGGTGAAAAAGTACTGCCTTTAGTTCGAAAACTCGAAGCTGAACAGCAACAACACATCACCGCTAAATCAGCTTAATTGGTCTTCGATTAATTAACAACGATCTGAATGAAATCAGCGCTTTGTTCAGTCTTGTTTTGACCCTGATAACTATAATAATAGCGTCATGCAGTAGCAACTTAACCCCCAAGGCTCGGCTTGGGGGCTTTTTATTGGATAGTTCATATAATCTGATCAGCAACAGTACATCGAAAATTGAATAAATCGTACATTGTTCCGCTGTTGCACGGTTATAATCACCTCAAAAATGAAGACAGCACAGCCTTATGGGTTCAATTCAATCAATAGAACATTCAAACAATTCCTCTGGTGCTTCAGCGAATAAAATGGCGGTTCATATTATTTTCGCTATTGCATTAGCGCATGGATTACATGATCTGATCCAGTCTTGCTTACCAGCCATTTATCCCATGCTGAAACTCAATTTTGACTTGAGCTTTACCCAAATCGGGATTATTTCTTTGGTCTATCAAATGACTGCATCTATTCTGCAACCTTGGGTTGGACTCTACACTGATAAGCATCCTAAGCCCTACCTCCTCCCTTTGGGTATGTGCGTTACACTGCTAGGTATCGTTCTGCTGGCATTTGCATGGACTTTTCCAATCTTACTGATTTCAGCAGCACTCATCGGTGTGGGCTCATCTGCCTTTCACCCAGAAGCCTCACGAGTAGCGAGAACAGCATCAGGTGGTCGCTTCGGAACTGCTCAATCCGCTTTTCAAGTGGGTGGTAATAGCGGCTCTGCCGTTGGGCCACTGTTGGCCGCAGCAATCATTGTACCGAACGGCCAAGCCTCAGTTGCTTGGCTCATGATATTTGCCATTTTCGCTATTTATCTGCTTTACAGAATCAGTCGATGGACCATTCAATATGGTGTTCAAGCTGCTTCAGCAGTAAAAGCCAAGCAATCAATACCGTTGAAAGGTTCTAAACTTGTACAGGGAATTGTGATTATCTGTGCGTTAATGTTTGCAAAATTCACGTACATTGCAAGTATTGGAAATTACTATACCTTCTATTTGATCGAAAAGTTTCAGGTCAGTATTCAACAGGCTCAGCTTTATTTATTTGCTTTTTTAGCTGCAGTAGCAATCGGTACTTTTGCTGGCGGCCCTATCGGTGACAAAATAGGTCGTAAAGCTGTCATTTGGATTTCCTTCATTGGCATGGCACCCTTTGCATTACTCATGCCACATGTGAATTTGATGTGGACGTGTATCTTTGCGATTCTTGCTGGATTGATTATGTCTTCCGCATTTTCAGCAATGGTTGTATATGCACAAGAAGCGATGCCAGGTCGTGTCGGCATGGTCTCTGGTTTGATGTTTGGTTTGATGTTTGGGATCAGCGGTATCGCGGCAGCAGCTTTGGGCTATGTGGCAGATCATCAAGGTATTCGTTGGGTATTTCACTTTAGCTCATACTTACCACTACTGGGTTTATTGACCTTCTTTTTACCTAGAACCAATTGATCTGCGTAAGATGATCATCGCTACGATCTCAGTTAGGATTAAAAGCAATTAAGATTTATTTTTAGGCAAAGGTTTATTATGTATACAGGTATCGTGCAAGGGTTAGAAAAAGTATTAGATATACAGCATAAAGAGGGATATCGGACTTTTGTTATTTCTAATGCGCTCAATCTTTTTCATGATGTATTTATCGGCGCCAGTGTTGCGATTAATGGTGTTTGCTTAACCGCTACACAAATTGATCTGATCGCTGGTCAAGTGCATTTTGATGTTTCAAATCTGACACTTGAATTAACCACTTTAGGTCAACTCAACGTCGGTGATGAGGTCAACATTGAACGCTCCGCTAAAGTAGGTGCTGAGAATGGTGGGCATAATTTATATGGTCATATTGAAGGCACTGCAACCGTAAAGCATTTAAGCAAAAATGGTGAAACGTTTCATATCGACCTTGAAATTCCAAATGGCAATATCAAATATTTCTTCTTAAAGGGCTTTATCGGTTTAAATGGCTGCAGTTTGACAGTCAATCGGGTTGATCGTGCAAACAATCAAATCTCAATCGATCTTATTCCAGAAACTTTACGCTTAACCACATGGAAATATGTTCAAGTCGGCGATCAAGTCAATTACGAAATTGATCAGATGACACGTACGCTTGTCGATACTTTAGAAAATATTCATCAAAAATAAATAAAAGCCTCTACGATAGAGGCTTTTTTCATAATCAATTGGATCTAAGAGTAGAAACTTGGATCTGGAATTTTTCCAGTTAATGCCCACTCTCCGACTTCCTGATATTTATAATCAATTGGATCATGCAGGGTTTGGGTTCGTACATTACGCCAGAATCGATCTAAATTCAGTTTTGCAGTAGTCGCGCGTGCACCCATCACTTGAAAAATATTTTGTGTCACATAAAGTGAAGTACTAGTCGCTGCAATTTTGGCGGTTGCGATTGCAATTGAGGCTTCACCACGTTGCTCCGCAGTTAATGTTTCCCCTTCATCCCACGCCTTTTGTAATGTATTGATCGCTTTTTCCGCGAGCAAGCGCACACCTTCAAGTTGCACATAAAATTCGGCGAAATGCTTCTGGGTAAATGGATCATTCACCGCTTGTTCAACCAGTGATTTCGACCAAGCTTTTTGTGTTTGAACTGTCTCTTTCGCAACATTGAACGCTCCCTCAGCAACACCTAAAAATAAATGCACGAAAATCAGTTGAGCAATTAGCGGTCTCAAACTTGAATAAGGTGTACTTAAAGGACCGGGATTGAGGAGTAATTCATCCTTGCGAATTTTGACCTGTTCAAAATGACTGGTACCACTATCCGTTTGACGTTGCCCCATATTATTCCAATCCCCAAGAAAGCTCACGCCCTCTCGTGCTGTTGGAATCACGCCAATCAGTAACTTTCCATCTTCATTAAATCCCGAACAGAGCAGGATATCTGAATCAATTGATCCAGAACAAAAACTTTTATCACCATGGAAGATAAATTCTTCATCAGAAACTTGTTTCGCGGTTGTTCTACGATCTAATGGATTTAACGTATTTCCCCAAAATAAGTTGTGTTTGGCGGTTTGTCTAAACCAATCTCCATATTGAGCTGGCTGTGCAAAAAGTTGTACCGTCGCAATAAGCAAATGATGAAAGCCATATACATGCGCAAGTGAACTATCAACTTGAGCAATGGTTTGAATAGTTTTAAAAATCGTGCTCCAAGTTGCACCTTGCCCACCAAATTCTTTTGGAATAGATAAAGACAACAAACCACTTTGTCGAATTAGATCTCGCTGAGCCTTTGGATTTCCACCTTGTTTATCTCGTTCTGCTGCGGTTTTCGCAAACTCAGATGCAAGTATTTGCGCAGTCTCAAGTGGCGTTTCAGGATTAAAATTTAGGGGAGAATTCATTGTTATATTCCGTATCGCATCTGCTGATAAGCTTAGCAGATCAACATGATTTGACTTATCACAATGCCTGCTTTTCTTATCACTGAACTAAAAATACCGCTAGTTGAACTAACGGTATTTAAAACATGACTTCGTCTGTTTAATCAGGATTACTGCTGTGATTTCACTTCAGCAATTAATTGATCCACGACCTGTGGATCTGCCAAAGTTGAGGTATCGCCCAAACTATCTAGCTCATTAGCGGCAATTTTTCTCAAAATTCGGCGCATAATCTTGCCTGAACGTGTTTTTGGTAATGCTGGCGCCCAATAAATTGCATCTGGTGTAGCCACAGGTCCTAAAACTTTTCTTACCCAACCTACTAGCTCTTTCCTGAGTTCTGCTGACTCTGGCGTATCTGCCTGTAAAGTTACATAGGCTGCAATCCCTTGACCTTTGATGTCATGTGGCATACCCACAACGGCTGCCTCTGCAACATGTTCATGTGCAACCAATGCACTTTCAATCTCTGCAGTCCCCAAGCGGTGTCCCGAAACGTTCAGAACATCATCCACTCGCCCCGTAATCCAGTAATAACCATCTTTATCACGGCGTGCACCATCTCCCGTGAAATAATTCCCTGGATAAGTTGAGAAATATGCCTCGATAAAACGATCTGGATCACCCCAAATGGTACGCATTTGTCCTGGCCAAGAATCTTTGATCACCAAATTACCTTCAGCCTCTCCTTCTAGCTCTTTACCATCAGCATCAACCAAAGCAGGTTGTACACCAAAGAATGGGCGTGTTGCAGAACCAGGTTTAAGTGCCGTTGCGCCCGGTAAAGGCGAAATCATGAAGCCACCTGTTTCAGTTTGCCACCATGTATCTACAATTGGACAACGACTTTCACCAACTACGGTGTAGTACCAGTTCCAAGCTTCAGGATTAATTGGCTCACCGACGGAGCCCAACAAGCGTAAGCTACTACGGTCACTTTCACGGATAAATGCATCACCTTCACGCATCATCGCTCGGATCGCCGTTGGTGCCGTATATAAAATTGTGACGTTGTGCTTATCTACAATATGTCCAGTGCGTGCCCAAGTTGGGTATTGTGGAACACCCTCAAACATCAATGTTGTCGTCCCATTTGAAAGTGGACCATACAACACATAAGAATGACCAGTAATCCAACCGACATCAGCGGTACACCAGAAAATATCATCTTGTTTTAAATCAAATACTTCCCTAAAGGTAAAGTTCGCGTAAGTCAGATAACCGCCTGTAGTATGTAGCACACCTTTAGGTTTACCCGTTGAGCCTGAAGTATATAAAATAAACAGCGGATCCTCTGAATTCATTGGTTCAGGTGGACAGATATCTGTGACTGTCATGATTTCCATGTGATACCACAGGTCACGACCTTCATGCATTGTGATTGGGTTACCAGTACGATGCACCACAATGACATTTTGTACAGAGCTCGTCCCTTCAAGCTCCATCGCTGCATCAACGTTTTCTTTCAGTGGAATTGGCTTACCACCCCGCATGCCCGAGTCTGCTGTAATGATGACTTTTGCTTGGCTATCATCAATACGACTTGCTAAAGAATCTGGTGAAAAACCTCCAAACACCACGCAATGTACCGCACCAATACGTGTACATGCCAACATCGCAATGGCTGCTTCAGGGACCATTGGCATATACAGAACAACACGGTCGCCTTTGGTCACGCCATGCTTCTTGAGAACATTGGCAAAACGACAAACTTCATCGTGTAATTCTTCAAATGAAATAATTTTATGGCGTGATGGATGATCACCTTCCCAAATAATCGCAGGTTTATGTGGGTGTTCTTTTAAATGTCGATCGAGACAGTTTTCACTGACATTTAATTGGCCATCTGCAAACCATTCAACTTTGTAATTCTCTTTATCAAAGTTGGTATTTTTGACTTGTGTAAAAGGCTTAATCCAGTCTAGTTTCTTGGCTGCTTCGGTCCAAAATGCTTCGGGGTTTTCAATAGATGCTTTATACCGCTCGAAATATTGCTCTTCATTGGTTCGTGCAGTTTTTTTAAAAACTTCGGGTACTGGATATATTTCATTCATAATTCGCATCCTTGATTTATGTTTCTCATCTCGAGAGTTGTCTTGATCATACTGATCATTTTTTGTCTTATATCTTGAGTATGACTATACTTTAAAATTTCAAACAATCATGCTTTGGTCGTAGACTGAGCATTCATTTATTTCAAAAGTTATCCGTATCTTCTTGCCAATTGAACAACCTAAAATATCTAACAATCAATGATCCGAATCATTGCTGATCATCATTCCTAAGCAAGTAAAATCTGTCGTTGTCAAAAAACTCCATTTTTTTATCAATAAATACCATTTCGATTTTTTTGTTGGACAAGGTGCTGAATGTTTATAAAAACATGCAATTTTTTTGTTATTTTCAGTTTATTCAATGAATAAAAATGACGATAAAACCTGCGAACGTGATTTTTATTCACTGTATTTTCAGGCAAAATGTAAACATTCAATACATTTGGAACACTCGTGGCTGAACAACAAAATTCTTTGAGTCAGGTGGCTCAAGGTACGACTCAACTTCTACAAGATGCAAGTGAGAAAACGGCTCAAACCGTCATTGCACATACTGCGAAATACAATGATGCATATACCACCATTGATAAAATCATGGATGGCTTTTGGGAACGAATCCCTTATATCTGTATTGCTTTGATTGTATTTACCTTATTTTGGTTGTTGTCTAAGCTGTTCAAATTATTTGTCAGAAAAGCACTTTCAGAGCGTTCATATACCAAACAAAATTTAGTGCTCGTCCTCAACCGCGTCGGTAGCTCTTTTATTATTTTCTTTGGCTTCTTAATTGCGATGGTTATTGCAATTCCAGGGTTTACACCTGGACAGCTGATGAGTGCACTGGGGATCGGATCTGTCGCAATTGGTTTTGCATTTAAAGATATTTTTCAAAACCTGCTCTCTGGTATCTTAATTCTACTCGGTGAACCCTTCAAAATTGGCGACGATATCATTGTGAATGGTTTAGAGGGGACCGTTGAAGATATTCAAATTCGTGCAACCTACTTACGTTCACCTGATGGTCGCCGTATCGTCATTCCCAACGCAACGGTTTATACCAATGCAGTTACTGTTAATACGGCATATCCACGTCGTCGTTGTGAATTCGTGGTCGGTATTGGTTACGAAGATGATGTTCAAAAAGCGAAAGATATTATTTTGAGTATTTTAGACCGGGATCAACAAATCCTCAGTCAACCTGCATTTAGCGTGAATGTCTCTGCCTTAGCTGATTTCTCAATCAACCTCACTGTACGTTGGTGGGTGAATACGGGTGAAACTGCGACATCTACATCTATTAGTTTAGTTCAAGAAAAAGTGATTCAAGCTTTTGCTGAACATGAAATTTCGATTCCATATCCAGTTCAAGAGGTTAAAGTCTATCGCGGAGATTCTTCACAAGAAGATGAGTCACCACGTGCTAAACAGACAACCTAACACATAAGGAATCACTGTTTCAGTACGGATAATTCGGTTGCCTAAGCTGACAGCTTGGCAGCCGTTTTTTATGAGTAAATCAATCTCATAAGGAATATAACCACCTTCAGGCCCAATCAATATCGTACATGGGTGCTCAATCGCATGAGGCATACTGTGGGTTGCATAAGGATGTGCTACATAAGCTGGTCGTTCAACGGAAATCATTTGAGGAAGAACATCTTCCACAAAAGGTTTAAAGCGTTTATATATTTCGATTTCAGGTGGAAATGTATCACCCGCTTGTTCTAAGCCCAGTTGAACATAGTGATCAATTTGCTGTAAAAATGGTGTTTGCCAATAGCTTTTATCGACCCGATAGCTGTGCAGCAAAATGATTTTTTCTACGCCTAAAGTTACAGCATCTTGAATCAATCGTCTCAATACTTTCGGTCTAGGCATAGCAACGATTAACGTTACAGGTAATTTCTTCGGTACAGGCTCTTCATAAAGTGGCTGAATTAAGATTTTCCTTTCAGAAATTTCTATGACCTCAGCTGTATATCGACCAGCACCTCTAATACCAACCTTTAAAGTAGCTCCAATTTTAATATCAAGTTGATGCTTCAGATGCTCAATTTGGCGTGCAGATTGAATCGTCCAGAGGTCATCCTGTGCTGATGCAGGATCAAGCAATACAATATTCATATACTTAAAAACTAAAGGTATTGATTCAGGACATGAATATGTTTTTGCAATGACCCTGTATTCCGTTGCATGATCTTTTGAGCCTGATTTTGTACTGCTAAAATCGTTTCATCCTGAGATAAGCACTGAATAAGATGATTCACCAACTCTTCCGTAGTTTGACCGATTAGAATCCCTTTTTCTTCCACAAATTCATCGACAATGGTTTGAAAGTTAAAGTAGTTCGGTCCAATCACAGTCGGGACATTGAGTGATATTGGCTCTAAGATATTATGCCCACCGCCAGGTTCATTTAATGATCCACCCACAAAACTTGCTTGGCTCAATGCATACCAAATCCACATTTCACCCATACTATCAGCAAGATAAACTTGTGTATCAGCCTCAATGATTTCACCTAAACTACGTCGATGCATTTTTAACTCATGACTTTGAATGGCTTGTGCAACTTCATCAAAACGTTCTGGATGACGGGGTACAATAATCAGCAAGACGGCAGGATGATCATTTAAGTAGTCTTTAAACTTGGATAACAGATTTTTCTCTTCAGGATGATGTGTGCTTGCAATCGTAATAATTTGGCGTGCTTGCAAATCCCAATCTTGATGAATTTGTTGCGCTTTCAATAACATTTCTTCGGGCGCATGAATATCAAACTTAATACTGCCCACTGTTTGACTATGCGCTGTAGCAGCACCTAAAGCCCTAAATCGATTCAGTGAAGCTTCATCTTGAGCCAAAAGTTGAGTCAGACCGCTGAGCATAGGCTGAGTAATACTTGGTACTTTGGCGTATCCTTTCGCTGACTTTTCAGATAAACGTGCGTTCACCAAAAAAGTGGGTATTTTATTAATTTTCGCCTGATCAATTAAATTGGGCCATAGTTCCGTTTCAACCAAAACCAACATTTTAGGTTGATATTTTTTAAAAAAAGCACTGACTAATTTTTTTTGATCTGCAGGTAAATATACTGCTTGAAAAAGATCTACATATGGTGCTTTTGCAAATAAGGATTTAGCTCGTGCCTGACCTGTTTTGGTGGTATTCGTAACCAACACAGCATACCCAAGCTTTAAATAATGTTCTATCAGAGGTTGTGCAGCATTGGTTTCTCCAACTGAAACCACATGAAACCATATCGCATTAAGATTTTTTGGAGATTGAAACGGACCGAAGCGCTCTAAGCACTCTTGATGAAATTGCTCAATATTGTCTGCTCGCTTTTTTATACGCCATTTATAAATTGGCTTTAGTAAAGCCAATGCTGCGTTATACCAAAATGGAGTTGTCAAAACGTAAGACCTCGAGCTTTCTTAAAAAATAGGGCATGACCACGAAGTTGAGATCATACCCTGCGAATTTTTTCGGTTCAAATACTTATCTTAAATTTCAATTTCCTTGTAAAAAAGGATAATCGATATAGCCTTCAGCCACATTCGTCCCGATCATATTTTCTAACTTTAATACATTCAAAGGAGCATTGTGTACCAAACGCTCATATAAATCAGGATTGGCGATATAATCTTTACCAAAAGACACTGCATCAGCTTGACCTGAAGTGAGAAGTTGTAAAGCATCCTCTCGACTTAAACGCATATTGGCAATAAAAGGAATACCTTGTCCACGCGCTTTTAATTCTTGACTAATACTGTCTTCTGCCAAATATTCACGTGTAAAGAAAAATGCAATGTGTCTTTGGCCGAGTTGTTCTAACACATAACCGAAAGTTTCACGTGGATCATCATCACCCATATCGTGTTCATCACCACGAGGAGCTAAATGTACACCTACTCGACCAGCACCCCAAACTTCAATTAGCTCATCCACGACTTCTAACAAGAAACGCGCACGATTTTCAACCGAGCCACCATATTCATCTTCACGCTGATTGGTTTTCGATTGCAAGAATTGATCAATTAAATAACCATTCGCCGCATGCAATTCCACACCATCAAATCCTGCCTCTTTAGCACGAATTGCTGCTTCTTTATATTGCGCTGTAATCGCGTGAATTTCAGAAATTTCTAATGGACGTGGCAAGACATAAGGACGTTTCGGACGCAACAAACTGACATGTCCGGCTTGTTGAACAGCACTCGCCGAAACGGGTATATCACCCTTCAGTAAATCTGGATGTGACACACGTCCAACATGCCAAAGCTGAGCGACAATTAAGCCATCTTTATCATGAACAGCTTGGGTTACTTTCTTCCACCCTTCTACTTGAGCATCAGTGAATAATCCTGGCGTATTTAAATAGCCATTCGCTTCCTCAGAAATTACGGTCGCTTCTGAGATAATTAATCCACTACTTGCACGTTGCGCATAATACTCAGCCATCATTTCTGTTGGTACGCGATCATCTGTCGCACGACTACGTGTTAAAGGTGCCATAACCACGCGATTTTTGAGCTTTAATTCACCAAAGACTACTGGGCTACTAAAATCAGTCATTCATCTATCCTCTTCACTCATTATCGTTAGAGTGATTGTTGAAGGTGTTCTGCAAAACTTTTTATCAGTGCTTCATTACGAGAAAAATAAGACCATTGACCATGCTTAGTAACATGAACCAAACCTGCTTGCTGTAAAACAGATAAATGATTAGACATGGTTGACTGAGATACATCTGCAATTTTTTCAATCTGTCCTGCACATACGCCACGACTAAAATCTTGCACGCACTCATCTTGTGGAATAAAGCGCTCTGGATCTTTTAAACATTGTAAAATTTGGCGGCGTATCGGGTTCGATAAGGCTTTAAAAATTGCTTCAGTATCCATCTCATTTCACTCAAGTTAATGATCTGCACTGTGCTGAACTCATTATATCGATTTTTATAGATATTAATATCGAATTATTACGATATTTAACAAATCGAGTTTATGAATGACTGTGCCGAATAATTCTGATTCTAACATTGAACTGATTTAATCTAGCAAGCTTCGTGCTAGAACGAAAAAGGCAGGGCTTTTGCCCTGCCTTTTTTTAAAAAAATATTAAAGCCCTTGTTTCAAACTAGCTTCAATAAATTTATCAAGATCACCATCTAACACGGCACCCGTATTTGAATTTTCAACGCCAGTACGTAAGTCCTTAATACGTGAATCATCCAACACATAAGATCGAATTTGGCTCCCCCACCCAATATCCGATTTAGAATCTTCTAGTGCTTGAGCTGCTTCATTACGCTTATTCATTTCCAATTCGTACAATTTAGCACGAAGCTGTTTCCAAGCATGATCACGGTTAGCATGTTGTGAACGCTGGTTCTGACAAGCCACCACAATTCCAGTAGGTGCATGGGTTAAACGCACGGCAGAATCTGTTTTGTTAATGTGCTGACCACCTGCACCTGAAGCGCGGTATGTATCCGTTCGAACATCTGCTGGATTGATCTCAATTTCAATGTTGTCATCAATTTCTGGAGACACAAAAACCGCTGAGAATGAAGTGTGACGACGGTTGCCTGAGTCAAAAGGTGATTTACGAACTAAGCGATGTACACCTGATTCAGTACGTAACCAACCATAAGCATATTCGCCTTCTACACGAATAGTTGCCGATTTAATCCCAGCCACATCACCGTCAGATTCTTCCATTAACTCAGCTTTAAAGCCATGACGCTCAATCCAACGTAAGTACATACGTAATAGCATAGATGCCCAATCTTGAGCTTCAGTACCACCTGACCCCGCTTGGATTTCGACATAGCAAGGATTTGGATCCATTGGATTACTAAACATACGTCTGAATTCAAGTTTAGCCAGTTCAGCCTCAGCTGAATCAAGTTCTGCTTGAACATCTGCAAGCATTTCTTCTTCATCCGCTTCTACAGCAAGATCAAGCATCGCTTGTGCATCATCAAGTTGTGTTGCTAAACCATCTAAAACATTTAAAACGTTTTCGAGTTCACCTTTTTCTTTTGCCATCGCTTGAGCACGATTTTGATCATTCCAAATTGCTGGATCTTCAAGTTCGCGGAGAACCTCCTCTAAACGCTCTTTCTTTAGATCGTAGTCAAAGATACCCCCGTAGTGTTTGACCACGTTCGTTCAAGTCTTTCAGCTGGAGAAGATAAGGATTAATTTCCACGGTGTAGATCCTAAATATGTCTATATCAAAATTGGCAATATTTTAACACAGCCAAGTAAAACTTGAGAGTTTGCTTTTTTATTCAATATTCTCTTGACCATTGTTTAGTTATTATTAACAATACATTTAATTATTAAAAAATACTTACTTTATTTTTACAACAATAAGCAGAGACTTATGAAAATGAACAAAACCTATTTGGCTTTGGCCATCCTCCCTTTGACAACTTCAGCTATGGCCTACCAAGCTCAAATTGATGCTGGATATACCTATTTTGACCATGATAGTCTCAAGGTTGATTATCACGGTGTATTTGAAACAGAAGGTACTTATTACTTCAAAGCAGTTGATACTGAAAATAAACCACTTAATGAGGCTGCATTTCTTGGCCACCATAATCGCGTTTCAGCGAAATATAGTTTTCAGCATATTAAAGACGATAAAGTGTATATAAATGAAACAGTTGCACAAAGCAAACAAGAGCTGCACGGCTATTCAATAGGGGGAGAATATTATATTGATCAACTGTACTTCACAGGTGAGGTCGGTCGTCAACATTATAAAGTGGAGTCACGCTCAAGCTCACTAAACGGTTCATCTCATGCTAAGCAGCGTTTCGATATAACCACCTATAGAGCTCTCGTTGGTTATACTCCTATTCAAAATTTACTGATAGCAGTAGGTATTAATGCTTATAAAGGTGAAGGCTTTGATGAAAATGCTTTTGCTTTAAAAGCCAAATATGTCACCCCATTAGGCCAAAATGGTCAATATCTCAATTTAGAATTGGATGGTAGTTTTGGACATGATATTGATTCGATTACATTTGGTGGGGATTATTATTTAACTCAACGCTTAAGCCTAGGTAGTGCTTATACACGAGATACGAATAGCACTAGTAAAATTCATAAAGACGAATACCAATTACGTGGCAAATACTTTATCAATAATAATCTCTCTCTTGGGAGTATTTTAAGATTCAGTGATGATGAAGATAAGTTTAATATAAACGGAACATATCGATTCTAATTCCATTCAACATGGGGAAGTAGCAGTGCCAAAACTGCTACTTTCGTTCAAATTGCATACAATTTATATTCAAAAGCAACATAAAATGACTAAAACACCTTATCTTTCACATGAATTAACATGTTTTTTTATTTTTTAAAATCAATAGCTTAAATTTTTATTTTTACATAAAAATTACACAAGATACATTACTGTTACTTTTGCTTGATTGATCCTTCATTATTTTCCCCTACACTGAACTTGTAACAAAAAATGTATTAACAACTAACTCTATTGAGGGGAAGTATCCATGAAAAAATTAGCAATCGCGTCTGCACTTCTTTCTGCTTTAGCTGTAACTGGAACTGCAAATGCATATCAAGCTGAAGTAGGTGCTTCTGCAGGTCTTATCGATCCTGATAATGGTAGTACAAGTGGTTCATTTGGTGTTGATGGTACTTATTATTTCCAACCAGTTCAAACACGCAATGCTCCACTAGCTGAAGCTGCATTCCTTGATCGTGCAAGTAATGTAAATGCGAAATACCAATACAGCGAAGTTGGTGATGATGAAAGACATCAATACGGCGTAGGTGTTGAATACTTCGTACCTAATTCTGATTTTTATGTAAGCGGTAATGTTGGTCGTGATGATCGTAAATTTGATATTGGACCTGATTTTGATGAGACAGTTTATGGTGCTGAAGTAGGTTATTTACCTGCACCTGGCTTATTAATTGCAGCAGGTCTTAAGGGTTACGATAACGACTATGATGATGGTGTTGACCCAACATTACGTGCTAAATATGTAACTACATTGTCTAACGGTAAAGATATCAACTTAGAAGCTGGCGCTGCATTTGGTGACCTTGATGAATATAATCTAGCTGCTGATTACTTTATCGATAAAACTTTAAGTGTTGGTGTAGATTACTATAGTAAAGATACTGGTCCTGCAGATACAAACGAGTTTGGTGTAAGCGCACGTAAATTCTTCACACCTCAAGTCAGCTTAGAAGGTCGTGTAGGTTTTGGTGAACTTGCGAATAATGATTACAACAAATTCGGTTTAGCTGCTAAATATCGCTTCTAATATCTTGATTAAGATTTAATGTTTCTTAAAAGCCCATCTTAATGATGGGCTTTTTTTTGTGCAAAAACCCGATGCAATGTCATTTTTTGTGCATTGACTCATCCCCTTTTGTTCTTACAATAGAAACCAGCTGTCACAAAACAGTCATATTTCTATAACAAAGAGAGTCAATATATGTTTAAAAAAATTACACTTGCGACTGCACTTATTGCAAGCTTAGGAACTGCACATGCGTATCAAGCTGAAGTTGGGGCTACAGCCAAATTGATCGATCCTGATAATGGTAGCAATTCTGCAGGTTTTGCGCTTGATGGCACATATTATTTTAATCCTGTTCAAATCAAGAACTCTCCATTAAACGAAGCTGCATTTTTAAATCGTTCAAGCAACGTGAATGCACAAGTGTCTTATGACGACTTTGATGTAAACGAATATTGGAATTATGGTGTTGGAGTTGAATATTTTGTTCCAAACACTGATTTCTATCTAAATGCCAATATTTCTCAGGAAACTGAAAAAGCTCCGAATACTCCCGACTTTGATATAACTTTCTATAAAGTTGAAGCTGGTTATTTCTTAGCACCATCTTTATTGGTCGCAGCTGGTTTACGTGGTTGGGATCATGATTATGATGATGGCATTGACCCTACTATTCGAGCAAAATATGTCACTCAAATTGGCACAAATGATGTGAATTTAGAGGCTGGTGCTGCATTTGGTGATTTAGACGAGTTCTCTTTAAGAGGCGATTATTACATTGATAAAACACTCAGCGTGGGTGTCGACTATTTCAATCAAGATTTCAACGGCGGATCTTTTGATGAATTTGGTGTAAATGCTAAAAAATTCTTCAATCAGCAAGTAAGTGTCGAAGGTCGAATTGGTTTTGCAGATGACGGTAATACCTTTGCTATACGTGGTGCATACCGCTTCTGATCTTTGAGTGCTAAAAACCGCTCTGATGAGCGGTTTTTTTATTGATGCATATGTACAATGCGCATTTGCAAACTGGTATTACCATTAAAGGTATTTTTATCCAGCTCATAGACCAAGCGAATTTCATTAAGCATCGGATCAAACTGATATTTATCTGCTGCGTTAAAGGCGATTGCCTCTACCACTTGACCATTTTCTAAAGCTACACGCAGTTTCAAGTGCACATCCTTCAGCCAGCGATAATCCAAAATTTTAAATACTCCCTCGAATACAGGCGCAGGAAACTTTTGCCCCCAAGGACTTAAATTTTGTAATACGTCCACCGTTTCAATTTGGAAAGCTGAAGCTGGCAACTCCCCATCCGTCCATAAGGTTGCAGTAAACAGACTTTCATCTTGACTGGCAATCAACTGCTCAAATACCTGCTTAAACTCAGCAAAATGTTCTTTTTTAATGGTTAGACCTGCAGCTGCAGCATGCCCACCAAAGTGACTGACAATATGTGGATATTGCTCAGCCACACGCTCAATCGCATCCCGAATATGAATTCCCTCAATTGAACGCGCTGAACCTTTGATATGAATGCTATCTTCATCACGGGCAAAAACGATACTCGGACGATGGAACTGCTCTTTTAAGCGTCCTGCCACAATTCCAATCACGCCTTGATGCCAATGTGGCTCAAACATAATTAACGCTGCAGGTATTGCATCCTTATCTAGCTGAATTTGATCTAATGCAGTCAATGCTTCTTGTTTAATCTTACCTTCTACCTGACGACGTTCCACATTGAGTTGATTCAGCTGTTCCGCTAAAGGATATGCTGTAGCCAAGTCGGATGCTAAGAGACATTCGATGCCAATGTCCATGGTTTCCATACGCCCTGCCGCATTAATTCGCGGTCCAATCACAAAACCTAAGTCTTGCGCTTTCAGTCCTGCAGGATCACGTTTGGCAATATCTAATAAGGCTGAAATTCCAGGGCGACATAATCCTTGTTGAATCCGCTTTAGACCACTGTCGATTAAGATTCGGTTGTTATAGTCCAAACTGGCAACATCGGCATAGGTCCCAAGCGCAACCAAATCCAAATAGTTAGTCATTTGTGCAAAAGACTTGCCCATTTTTTTACGATGACTGGATAGGTTCGCCAACACATAAAAGGCAACTCCTACTCCTGCCAAAGCTTTACTTGGAAACTCACAACCGAGTTGATTCGGATTCACCACTGCCTCAGCCATAGGCGTTGGCTTGGTTGTGAGATGGTGATCGGTAATAATTACTTGCATCCCATGATCTTGAGCTTGCTTAACTCCATCATGACTTGAAATGCCATTGTCGACCGTAATCAACAAATCAGGCGTAAAGTTGGCAAACGCAAGATCTGCAATAGCAGGTGTCAAACCATAGCCATACTTAAAGCGATCAGGGACTAAATAATCAACATCTGCCCCCATGTCACGTAGTGCAAGCATCATCAGTGCTGTACTGGTCGCACCGTCAGCATCATAGTCACCGACAATCACAATTTTTTTGTGTTGATCAATGGCTTGGTCGATCAACTGAATTGCAGCATCTAACCCCTTCATAGTTGGCGCTAATAAGTATTTTAATTTCAGTTCTAGTTCTTGTTCAGATTCAACGCCTCGACGTGCCAAAATTTCGGCAATAAATGAAGGCACGCCCTGAAAATTTTCAGGGCGTGTTAAAAATGGACGTTGCTTGATTTCAAATTTTGGCATTTATGGCATCAATCGTTGTAATTTCCACGCACCGTCGATTTTTTCATAACACAAACGGTCGTGCAAACGGTTTGGGCGACCTTGCCAGAACTCATAATAATCTGGCTCTATACGGTAACCACCCCAGAAGTCAGGCTTATCTAAAGTTTGTTGATCTGCCACACGCTCATGCAAATCATTAAAGCGTTGCTGTAGCTCGTCACGGCTCGCAATCACACCACTTTGTGGGGTACTAATATGCGCTGCAATTTGACTATCACGCGGACGCTTATGGTAATAATCAGCGGATTCTTGTTCCGAAATTTTTACCACTCGACCTGAAATGCGAATTTGGCGTTCTTGTTCTGCCCAATAAAACAGAATTTGCGCATAAGGATTGGCTACTAAGTCGAGTCCTTTTTGGCTGTCATAATTGGTATAGAACGCATAACCATTTTCATCCGCACCTCGAAGTAATACGGTACGTACGTGCGGTCGACCCTCAGCATTTGCCGTAGCCAATGACATGGCATACGGTTCGTGAAGCTGAGCTTCTAACGCATGGTTAAACCACAATAGAAACTGTTCATGTGGATCAGCATTCACTTGATCCTCATGTAATTCGCCTTTTTGATAATTTAGGCGCAGTTCACTGAGATCTTTAATCAAATCACTCATGAGTCAATCCCCGATTAAGCTGCTGCATTAGCACGTACAGCATCTGCCAAAGCATGTGCCAGTGCAGTCACTTCTTGAAGATTATCACCTTCAACCATCACACGAATTACAGGTTCAGTCCCTGACTTACGAATCAGTAATCGACCACGACCTTTAAGTTGCGCTTCGGCTTTGGCAAATTCTGCAGCCAATGCAGGTACTGAGTATGGATCAAACATTGCATCTAAACGGACATTTACAAGCACGTTTGGCAGTAATTTAAAGTCAGCAACCAACTCATGCAATGCTTTCTTCTGTTCAACCATGACAGTTAAGACTTGTAGGGCTGCAATAATCGCATCACCTGTGGTGCTCTTGTCTAGAGTTAAAATGTGACCTGAAGGTTCACCACCAATAACCCAACCGTTTTCCTCTAAACCTTGCAATACATAACGGTCACCAACTTTGGCACGTAGCAGTGGAACTTCTGCTTTTTCAAGTGCTAATTCAAGTGCCATATTGCTCATGAGCGTACCGACAATACCGGCTGGTTTATTGGCACTTTGTGTCGCCAAGATATATAGAATATGATCGCCATCAATCAGCTTTCCATTCTGATCCACTAGAATGACACGATCTGCATCGCCATCAAATGCAATACCCAAATCTGCTTGGTGATCAACTACAGCAGCTTGCAAACTCTCAGGATGAGTTGAGCCACAGCCTTGGTTAATATTCAAACCATTCGGTTCATTATGAATCGCAATCACTTTGGCACCGAGCTCACGGAATACCGCAGGACCCACGTTATATGCTGCTCCATTGGCACAGTCGACGACAATTTTTAAATTGTTTAAATCGTAATGGTATGGGAACGTTGATTTACAAAATTCAATATAACGACCTGGAGCATCATCAACACGCACACTTTTTCCTAGACTCGCAATATCATCAATGACAATATCTTTCTCGAGTTCAGCATTAATCTCATCTTGAAACTCGTCTGGTAATTTTTTTCCTTCTGAAGAAAAAAACTTAATGCCATTATCATGATAAGGGTTATGTGAAGCTGAGATGACAATCCCTAAACTGGCATGCAAGGCACGAGTTAAATGAGCAATGGCCGGCGTAGGTAATGGCCCCAATAAATGCACATAAACACCAGCTGCGTTTAAACCCGATTGTAAAGCCGCTTCTAAAATATAACCTGATAAACGAGGATCTTTGCCCATCACCACAATCGGTTTATTTCTTTTTGTTCTACGCTTAAGTACTTTACCCGCAGCAAACCCTAATTTGAGTGCAAACTCAGGTGTGATTGGAAATACACCGAATTTCCCACGAATACCATCAGTACCAAAATAACTCATTCATTCTCTCACTTCTTAGCGGGTGATTAACATCATCCTTTTTCAATGCACACCACTTTACACCAAAATAAAAAAACCGTCATTTACATGACGGTTTTTTTTAAAAATTGTTTTATAACAGGCAATTAACCAACACGGTAATTCGGTGCTTCTTTAGTAATGGTCACATCGTGAACGTGTGATTCAGACATACCCGCAGACGTGATTTTGACGAATTTCGCATTTTGACGAAGATCTTCAATCACTGCAGAGCCTGTATAACCCATAGATGAACGTAAACCACCCATCATTTGATGCACGATGTTGCCCATTGGCCCTTTGTAAGGTACGCGGCCTTCAATACCTTCTGGAACCAACTTCTCAGCACCTGCTTTAGAGTCTTGGAAATAACGATCCGCAGAACCTGTTGCACCCGCCATTGCACCCAATGAACCCATTCCTCGGTAAGCTTTGTAATAACGACCTTGGAAGAATTCAACTTCGCCTGGTGCTTCTTCAGTACCAGCAAGTAAAGAACCCACCATAATCGTACTTGCACCTGCACCGATCGCTTTTGCCATATCACCTGAGAAGCGGATACCACCGTCTGCGATCAATGGAATTTGATCTTTCAGTGCGTTAGCAACAGAATCGATCGCCGAAATTTGTGGCATACCAATACCTGCAACAATACGAGTCGTACAGATTGAACCAGGACCGATACCTACTTTCACAGCATCTGCGCCTGCATCAAGTAAAGCCAATGCAGCATCGCCAGTCGCAATGTTACCGCCAATGACTTGAACTTGTGGGTAGTTGGCTTTAACCCAACGTACGCGCTCGATAACACCAGCAGAGTGACCATGTGCAGTATCGACTACAATCACGTCAACACCCGCATCAACCAATGCTTCAACACGGCTTGGAGTTTCTACACCTGTACCAACTGCAGCACCCACACGTAAACGACCTAAGTCATCTTTACAGCTATTTGGATAAAGCTCAGCCTTATTAAAATCTGTTACAGTGATTAAACCTTTTAGTTCGTTGTTTTCGCCAACAACAATCACTTTCTCAATGCGATTTTTTTGGAGAAGTGCCTGAATGTTTTCTTTCGATTCACCTTCGCGAACGGTGACCAAACGATCTTGACCAGTCATGATGTTGCTTACTGGCTGTTCAAGATTAGTTTCAAAGCGTGTATCACGACCTGTCACAATACCAACTACTTTGCCATCTTTCACCACTGGCACACCGCTGATATTGTTCGCTTGCGTAATTGCGATTAACTCACGCACAGTCGTTTCAGGGGTTACTGTAATTGGATCTTTCACCATGCCTGCTTCGAATTTTTTCACACGGCGTACTTCAGCAGCTTGCGCTGCAATATCCATATTTTTATGAAGGATACCAATACCGCCATTTTGTGCCATTGCAATTGCCATACGGGATTCAGTCACCGTATCCATTGCTGCAGACACAAGAGGGATATTCAAATTAATGCCGCGAGTTAAACGTGTCTTTAGAGAGACATCTTTTGGGAGAACAGTAGAGTAGGCAGGGAGTAATAGGACATCATCAAAAGTTAACGCGTCTTGAACGATGGTCAACATAACAGTCTCACTGGTAATTTCCGTGCGCCATTATATACAAATTTTAAGGTAAATTTCATTTCTTATTATCGACAATTTTATGAAATTTACCCACCACCCCTATTTTTATGCAATTTACTATCCGAAAAAATCATAATAAGAGCATATAAAACAGAAGCATATTTTAAATCATTCAAATTAACTGACCTGATCGTAATCGTCATCATTCGACGATGGAACAATTTCAATATCAATTAATGGGATCAGATGATGGGCTTGTCGAGCTTTGGCACATTGCGCATCTCCGGCTTGGACCTCTCTACACGATGAACTGCGAACCGTATAGATCGAGCAAGAGACCTGCTTCCCTATTTCTCCTTCTAGAGCAACGCATCGCGGGTTAGTTTGATTCGTCCCCACCATACAAGCATATACAGGGTTAATATCCTCAACCATCTCGGCAGGGATGTTCATCGCTTCCGCACCATAAAATGAAACACGGAAATAGGCACAACAAGCACCACAACTTAAACACGCATCCTGTGCAGAAATCTGAGAGAGCATTTTTAAATCTCTTAAAAATAATTTTTTAGTGACGAAATCCTAAAAAAACTTAATTTCAAAAACAAGATTTATTTTTATTATATTTATTTACTAATCAATAACTTCCATTAAAAAAATGCA
Source organism: Acinetobacter sp. ANC_7655 (assembly GCF_056784015.1). Classification (NCBI taxonomy): domain Bacteria; kingdom Pseudomonadati; phylum Pseudomonadota; class Gammaproteobacteria; order Moraxellales; family Moraxellaceae; genus Acinetobacter; species Acinetobacter sp. ANC_7655. The sequence continues at coordinate 99,790 of NZ_JBWYJB010000002.1, forward strand.
CCATTATGAATCACTTTCATGGTGCATTATTTCAATACTATTTATAAATAAACTAAATCTTTTGAAGATTCAGATCTTTATGCGTATACAACCATTTATAAACAATAATGTTGCACTAAAGTGCCCACACCAATGACAAGGAAAATTATTGCGCCAATTTTGTGAATCAAGGAAATAGGTAATCGATTCGCCAATTTATCACCAATAAATACTGCCGGCGCATTAGCGATCATCATACCTAATGTCGTTCCAGCCATCACCCACCAGATACTGTCAAAACGTGCAGCAAGTGCCACTGTCGCAATCTGCGTTTTGTCGCCAATTTCAGCCAAGAAAAATAAAATAAATGTCGCTCCAAAAACGCCAAATTTTTGCCATTGTTGAATACTTGCTGACTCATCCTCTAGTTCATCAGGGACCAGCATCCAAGCAGCCATAGCAATAAATCCTATTGCTAGAATCCACATGAGGATCTCGGGACTTAAAATTGTTGTAACCCATTGTCCTAGAGCAGCGGAAACTCCATGATTGACAATTGTCGCTAACAAAATAGCAATTAAGATTGGAACGGGTTTACGAAAGCGTGCAGCAAGAAGTAAAGCTAACAATTGGGTTTTATCACCCATTTCAGCTAGTGCGACGATACCTGTAGACAGAAGGAATTCATACATGATGTCTTTCTCTGGCTAGCATAACAAATACCAATGACCCACCATCCCTGCTAGCCAAAAATCCGCAGAATGGTAAATCAAAGGTCTTGCCAACAAAAGAAAGCTCAAATAGAGCTCATTTGGTTCTTTGCTATGATGACCATGCTCGTTTTAGAGCAAATATGTTGACCATCACCTGTTCTATTGCAGAACAGCGGCTACTCCCCAATGAAGTTTATCCATTATAATCCTGGCTTTTTGTTTTTACAAATAAAAACCCCACCGAAGTGAGGTTTTGATTCTGCAGACAAAATACGTTAAAAATATTTAGATGAGCAATGTACGAATATCTTTAAGCAGCTTCGTCAGTTTATTGGTAAAGCGAGCAGCATCAGCACCATTAATGACACGATGGTCATAAGACAATGACAATGGAAGCATTAAACGTGGATCAAAACCTTGTCCATTCCACACAGGTTGCATCGTTGCAGGTGAAATACCCAAGATTGCCACTTGCGGCCAGTTGACAAGCGGAGTGAATGCCGTACCACCAATTGCGCCTAGGCTTGAAATCGTGAAGTTGGCACCTTGCAGATCTTTCGGTGGCAATTTCTTATCACGCGCTTTTTGACCCAACTCACCGAGTTCAACTGCGATTTGCTTAATTGATTTTTGATCTGGATTACGTAGCACAGGCACTGTTAAACCATCTGGTGTAGCAACAGCAATACCCATATGGATTTCTTTACGCAGTAATACGGTTTTGCCATCATCAGACAAATGACCTGCAAACTCACGTTCTTCTTTTAGCAAATGCGCTACAGCCTTGATGATGAATGCCATAATGGTCAGGCTAATGCCTTCTTTCTTAAAGTTGCCTTTAAGCTCATTACGCCATGCTTCAAGCTCCGTAATATCTGCCGCATCGAATTGGGTCACTTGCGGGATATAATTGTTCAATGACAACTGTGGAATAGACACTTGCTGTAAACGTGTTAACGCTTTTTCTTCTACACCACCAAAGGCATCAAAACTTGGTAATTTAGGCAATCCTGCTGGTGCAGCAACTGTCGGTGCAGCAGTTACAGGTGCTGGTGCAGTTAAACGTGTTTTCACATACGCAAAGATGTCTTCTTTCATTAAGCGTGCATGTGGACCAGAAGCTTTGACTTCTGCCAACACAACACCAAGCTCACGCGCCAACTTACGTACCGCAGGACCAGCATATACTTTAGCATTTGCTGCATTTTGCTCTTTGGTCAGCTTATCTGCTGAAGGAGCAGCTGTTTGTACAGGAGCACCAGCTTGCGCAGGGACTGCTTTTGGTGCTTCCGCTTTTGTACTCACTGGTGCTGCTACAGGGGCTTCTGTAACTGGGGCTACTTGACCTTCAGCCTCAATCGTAACTAAAGCCACGCCTTCAGACACGTTTTGACCCAATTCAATATGAATTGCGGTAATCACACCTGTGGTGGTACTTGGTACTTCAACGGTCGCTTTATCTGATTCAACCACAATGATGCTTTGGTCTTTTTCAACCTTATCACCAACAGCCACTAAAATTTCAGCTACAGCAGCTTTGTCTACACCTAAGTCAGGGACAGCAATCTCAACTTTACCTGCTGGCGCTGAAGCAACTGTCACTTTTGTTGATTCTGCAGGTGGTGCCACTGCAGCTAGAGCAGTCATCGGTGTAGTTTCTGCAGCAGCTTGCGCCACGTTTGATACTGAAGCTGCTGTTTTCACTTTCAGAATCACAACACCTTCTTTGACTGTATCACCGACTGAAATTTCAATCGATTCAACTGTACCCGCAACAGCACTTGGAACTTCGACTGTCGCTTTGTCAGACTCAACAACAATGATACTTTGATCGGCATCAATTTCGTCGCCAACCGCAACCAAGATCTCACCCACAGTGGCTTTTTCAACACCAATGTCTGGTACTTGAACATCAACAGTTTCAGATGCCGTTGCTGCTTTTGGTGCTTCCACTTGAGATTGGGCTACAGGTTCTGCTTGAGCTTGTGCTTTCAATTCTTCAACTTGTGCTGTAGGTGCTTCAGATGACGTTTGCCCCTCCGCTTCAAGCTCTACCAAAACCGCACCTTCAGCAACTTCGTCACCAAGGCTCACCAAAATACTTTTCACCACACCTGCTGAAGTGCTTGGCACTTCAACAGATGCTTTGTCAGACTCCAACAAAACAATGCTGTCATCGACACTAATCGTATCACCCACTTTGACCAAAATTTCAGCCACTGTAGCTTTATCTACACCAATATCAGGAGTCGTAATTTGCATGCTTAGTTCTCCTCTTTGTAGTCAGCTACAGCGTGAAGTTCAGGCGTTGTTTGAGGTGCCCAAGCGACTGGACGGTCAGTATCTAATTCAAAGCTAGAAATCGCATCTTTAACTAGACGCGCATCTACTTCACCCTCGTCAGCAAGTTTCTTCAGTGTCGCAACAACAATATGTGCAGCATCTACACCAAAGTAGCTACGAAGTTTTGCACGTGTATCTGAACGACCATAACCGTCTGTACCTAATGCTACAAATGGACGGTTATCTGGAAGGTAAGCGCGAATTTGCTCACTGTAAGCACGCATATGATCTGTTGCAGAAACGACGATACCTTTCGTACCACGCAACTGCTTCGACACCCATGCTTCTTTTACATCTTCAGTAAGTGGATGTAAACGATTATATTCTTCGCACGCCATACCATCACGCGCAAGCTCATTAAAGCTTGTTACGCTGTAGACATTCGAATGAATTTGATATTCATCACGTAAGATTTGAGCCGCTTTAATCACTTCACGCAGAATTACACCTGAACCTAAAAGCTGAACTGTGGCTTTTTCATCTTCCTCAAGTAAATACATACCACGTTTAATGCCTTCTTCAGCACCTTGTGGCATCGCTGGATGCTCATAGTTCTCATTCATTACAGTTAAGTAATAGAACACACGCTCCTGATCCACATACATGCGTTTTAGACCGTCATGTACAATCACCGCAAGTTCATATCCGAAACATGGATCATAAGAAATACAATTTGGAATCGTATTCGCAAGAATATGTGAGTGACCATCTTGATGCTGTAGACCTTCACCATTCAGCGTAGTACGACCAGCAGTTGCACCCAATAAGAAACCTTGCGCCTGTGCATCACCTGCCGCCCATGCAATATCACCAATACGTTGGAAGCCAAACATTGAGTAATACATGTACATCGGGATCATAGGAAGGTTATTGGTTGAATAACTTGTTCCTAAAGCAGCCCAAGCACTCATCGCACCTGCTTCATTGATCCCCTCTTGAAGCATATGACCATCTTTCGCTTCACGGTAATGCATCAACTGCTCTTGATCTTCAGGGGTATATTTTTGACCGTGCGCGGCATAAATGCCCAATTGACGGAACATCCCTTCTAAACCGAAAGTACGAGCCTCATCTGGAACAATTGGTACCACACGGTCTTTAATTGCTTTTTCTTTCAGTAGTGCAGAGATTAAACGTACCATCACCATGGTCGTTGATTGTTGCTTACCATTAGAACCAGCTAACACTGCATCAAATACAGACAACTCAGGAATCGCTAAAGATTCGCTCTCTTTACGACGTGCTGGTAAGTAACCACCTAATGCCTCACGGCGAGCCTTCATATACTTAATTTCAGGCGAGTTTTCACTTGGGCGATAAAATGGAACTTCTTCAAGTTGCTCATCGGTAAATGGCAAGTTGAAACGGTTACGTACATATTTAAGCGATTCAAGTTGCATTTTCTTGATTTGATGCGTTTTATTGACCGCTTCAATTTCTTCAGATAAGCCGTAACCTTTAACAGTTTTCGCGAGAATAACCGTTGGCTGACCTGTAGATTTCATGGCTTCTGCATAAGCAGCATATACTTTGTAAGGATCGTGACCGCCACGATTTAAATTATCGATATCTTCATCACTTAAGTGTTTAACTAACTCTTCAGCTTCAGGATATTTACCAAAGAAGTGCGCACGTGTATAAGCACCACCTTTCACTTGATAACGCTGATAATCACCATCTACAGCTTCTTCCATAATGGCTTTAAGCGCACCAGATTCATCTTTAGCAAGTAGTGGATCCCAATGACGACCCCATACTACTTTAATCACGCGCCAACCTGCACCACGGAATAAAGACTCAAGTTCTTGGATGATCTTACCATTACCACGAACTGGACCATCTAAACGTTGCAAGTTACAGTTTACAACCCAAACCAAGTTGTCTAACTTTTCACGACCTGCCAACGAGATTGCACCAGTACTTTCTGGCTCATCCATCTCACCATCGCCAAGATAAGCCCAAACCTTACGATCTTCTTCTTTAATCAAACCGCGGTTCATCAAGTACTTTTGAATATGTGCTTGATAAATGGACATGATTGGACCCAGACCCATCGATACCGTTGGGAACTGCCAATAGTCTGGCATTAAGTATGGATGTGGGTACGAAGGCAAACCAATACCATCAACTTCACGACGGAAATTGTTTAGATGCTCTTCAGTTAAACGACCTTCCAAGAATGAACGCGCATAAATCCCTGGTGCACAGTGACCTTGATAATAAATCATGTCACCGCCGAAGTTATCACTGTTCGCACGGAAGAAATGGTTAAAGCCAACATCATATAAAGTTGCAGAAGATGCAAAGCTGGCTAAGTGACCACCAAGATCGTCGCCTGTTTTATTGGCGCGAAGCACCATTGCTAAAGCATTCCAACGAATCAAAGCACGAATTCGGCGCTCCATATCTGGATCGCCAGGCATTGCAGGTTGCTCTTCTACTGAAATCGTATTTAAGTAAGGAGTATTTAGACGCTGAATGGGAACATGTTTCGCAATCGCACGTTGATACAGTTTTTCAAGAAGAAAGGCTGCTCTTTCCGTCCCCATATGCTGTAAAACAGAGTCAAAAGCGTCCTGCCACTCTTGGGTTTCTTGTGCGTCGGTATCACCGTAATACGCCATATTACACCTATATTCATGCCTATTTGTATGCCCTATATTTAACATATTTTCGCGATACGCAGTTATGGCTATAAATGAATACGACATTAGACTAATATTTCGATAATAAATAGTACTTGACCATTTATTACACAAATTAACACTAAAACGCCAATATTGCTGTTTTTTTATACAAAGCTTTATTCTAATCTTAAATTTAATCAGGTGACCTGACAGCAAAAACGAAAATCGCCAAGACTTTGCTTGGCGATTTATTTAAACGACTTAACAATGGATGTGTATTAATGAGGTTTGATAATTAATTAAGGCAACATCGCTAGGTAAGTTGAAGGGTTTTTACGCTGACCATCTTTGACCACTTCATAATGTAAGTGAGGACCAGTACAACGTCCAGTACAACCCACATTGGCAATATGCTCACCAGCAGTGACTTTATCACCTACTTTAGCAATCAAGCGTGAAGCATGTGCATATCGTGTGATATACCCATTACCGTGGTTGATTTCAACATATTGACCATAACCTGTACCCCAACCTGATTTGGTCACTATACCTGGACCAGTTGCATATATTGGAGTGCCTGTTGGTGCAGCAAGATCTAAGCCTGAATGGTTTTCAGCACGTCCGCCCATTGTTCGGCCGCCATAATTTGAACTGACACGACCAGTTGGAAGCGGGTGTGTCACTAACCATGAATATGCATTATTTGAAGAGTAACGATTTGAACTTGTCGTTGTAGTTTTTTTAGCAGGGTATTTACTATTAAGCAGCGCATTATTTAATTCGATTGGATCCGCCTTCGCTCGAACTGTCACATCGACTTGTGCTGTCGCTGGAATGTCCATGTCATCAGGATGACTATAAGAACCTTGTGATAGTGTTCTTGTTAACTCTTCCAATCGATCAGGATTGGAGGCTTGTGTGGCATCTAATTGAACTAAATCTGCAAATGCAACCGAAGCTGCTGAAGCTGCTAAAGAAAACGCTAATAAAATACGTCGCGTATACATATAAACCTCATTAAACTGTTCTTACTCAAGTCTCTTGTGTGATCTCTTCCTTGATATCGAAAGAAACAAGCGTTTAAGATTAAGACAAAACAATGTAGGAACAATGTATGTCAGAACCAAAAAATATGTTTCAACAAACAAGACAACACATAAAAACAGGAAACTTATCGTTTCTCACAAAGCAAGTTGCTGACTGGCAGAGACTTACAAAATTAATTCAACCGCTATTGCCCAAAAATGAACAATGGCAAGTTGTCTGTTATCAATACGGTATTTTGACCATCACCGGTGAAAATCAAGCCATGATTAGTCAACTCGGTTACCTTCAAAAACAGTATATTTCTCAGTTATCACAAATCCCTGAACTCAAAGATTTACAAAAAATCCAAGTTCGTCTTCGAGCAAAAAAAGAAATTCCCCAAACACAAACTGAAAATTCCAAAACTTCTTTATGTCCGACAACGCAAGAAATGTTACTCAACGCTGCTAGTTTTGTGAACGATCCTAAGCTTAGCCAAGCTATGATACGTTTGGCAAGCAATAAAAAGTAACTGGACCATTTGATTTAAACGTCATTCACTAGTTTAAAAGCGAATTAAGTCACACTTAACAATGTTACACTATAACATTTAACCTGAAGACAATGACTTAGATCACACTTACATATTGAATTGGACAAGACTTTTCGTCATCAAATGTTACAATTTCATAATTAGATGGATCACTCTGAACATTGCGAAGCAGTTGATTATTGAGTGCATGTCCAGATTTGTAACCATCAAACTTCGCAATAATTTGATGTCCGAGTAAATAAAGATCACCCACCGCATCTAATATTTTATGACGTACAAATTCATCAGCAAATCGTAAGCCTTCTTCGTTCACAACACCTGAATCATCAACACCAATTGCATTATCTAAACTAGCACCCAAAGCTAAATTATTCGCCTTAAGATAATCCAAATCTTTCATAAAGCCGAAAGTACGTGCCTCACTGACTTCATAAACAAATGTTTCCGTTGAGAAATCAATACTGGCAGACTGATATTCTTTGGCAAAGGCTGGGTGATCGAAATCAATCGTAAAATTAAGTTGAAAACCATCATGCGGATTAAAAATAGCGCGCTTATCGTCAATTAATGCTTCTACAGGCTTTAATATTTTTATAAATTTTTTAGGCGCTTCTTGCTCCATCAACTCACCTTGCATGAGTAAATAGATAAATGGACCGGCGCTTCCATCCATAATTGGAACTTCTGAAGCTGATACTTCAATAATCAGATTATCAATACCAAGACCTGCAATCGCACTCATAATATGTTCGATAGTCCCAACTTTGGCATTTTCTTGTACCAAATTTGAACACATAAATGCTTCTTGAATCAGCATCGCATTAGCAGGAATATCTACAGGCGGATTTAAATCAATACGGCGAAAAACAATACCCCCATCAGCTACATGTGGTACAAAGTTAATCATTACTTTTTGCCCACTGTGTAATCCGATACCACTCGCTTTCACGACTCGTTTCAGGGTGCGTTGTTTCAACATGTTTCTTCAATATTCATCTAAAATCTAGTATACGTTAGCACATTTAGCCATTGATAAAAATCAAAAAGGTGGCATAAGCGCCACCTTTTCTGTTTGATCATCGTAAACACATTATGTTACATGTTATTTACGCTGTTGATTTTTAAGATAATCTTGAATGCTCATTGGTGCAGATCGAGGCGCTGCAGAAGGCTCTGGGGCTACACTCTCTTGATTCTGACGTTTACTGATTGCTGGAACATCATCTTCATCCAAAGCAGCAGCTTGCCCACCAACTGATGGGTTTACACTCACTGGCGCACGGCGCTTCACTTCCGTTTCATTCGCATTACGAGTTAAACCTGTCGCAATCACAGTAACACGGATTTCATCACGCGCATCTGGATCAAATACTGTACCAAAGAAGACTTCACCTTCATCCAGATCAACAATTTGATTGACAACATCTGTGATAATTTCAGTTTCACGCAAGGTAACATCATTACCGCCAGTGATATTAATTAAAACACCCTTCGCGTTCATAATATTTACGTTGTCAAGCAACGGACTGCGAATCGCAAGACGCGCTGCATCTTCAGCACGATCTGGACCGCTACTCTTACCTTCACCCATCATCGCATAACCGCGTGTGCTCATCGCTGTTTTTAAATCGGCGAAGTCAAGGTTGATATGACCAGGACGCACAACTAAATCAAAGATACTTCGTACCGCATTAAGCAAGACATCATCCGCTTTGCGATAAGCATCTTGCATCGAGATATCACCATAAACGCTAAGTAGGCGTTGGTTTGGAATGATAATCAATGAGTCAACATGCTTTTCAAGTTCTTCGATCCCTTTTTCAGCAGAACGTTGACGACGACGACCCTCGAAGTTAAATGGAGTGGTGACAACACCAACCGTCAAAATACCCATTTCTTGTGCTATTTCAGCCACGACTGGTGCTGCACCAGTACCAGTACCACCACCCATGCCGGCAGTAACAAATACCATATCTGCACCTTCCAGATGCTGACGGATTAATTCGCGACTTTCTTCTGCTGCAATTTGACCGACATCAGGATTTGCTCCTGCACCTAGTCCACGCGTACTTTGTTGGCCCAATTGGATTTTGAATGGCGCATTCATACGATCCAAAGCTTGTTTATCTGTATTTGCACAAACAAATTTCACGCCTTTGATATCAGATTGCACCATGTGTTGTACGGCATTACCACCACCGCCACCAACACCAAACACAGTAAAACGGGCTTGACCGTTATTATCGGTTTGTTCATCTTCTAAAAATTCAAATGAAGCCATGACCTTAACTTTTCCTAATAAATTTGGCAGTCACTTAAGCCCGTATACTGCCTTGATCTTCAATAATAAAAATTTGTTTTTAGGATGCGTTGCAATCACATTCTTGTCAAGCACATGAAGTTGCTCTTACAAGTTGCAAACAATACTCCCTTAAAAACTAAACTTAAAAAATACCTTTCAATTTGTTATTAAACGCATTCCAACCATTAGCTATGCGCTCTAATAATGGACGCTTATTCACTTCTTCAGGTTGCTCAACCGATTCTTGTAAATCGCTTTGACTAAATAACAGCAGTCCCGTTGCGGTAGAATACATTGAACGTCTTAATGCAGGTAAATGTTGATCATCCGCATATACTTGTAGCGGAGGGTTGCCTAAATGAGCAGAAACACCCAACATACGACGTGATAATGTGATCATACCCTCAATCTGACATGCATCACCACTTAAAACCACACCGTGATATAAACTTTGTAGCGCACCACGTTGTTGTAACTCATCACGCACCATAGAAAGAATTTCTTCGTAACGTGCAATAATAATCTCTGATAGCTCAATCCGACTGATCGCTTGAGGACCATCGATCGCTTCAAACTCGATCATATGTTCAGGTTTGACTTGCTGTAAATCAACACAACCGTAAAGCAATTTGAGTCGTTCAGCTTCTTCGGTCGTCGTTTGCAATACTGCGGCGATATCACGCGTTACATTTTCACCACCACGTTGAATGGTGTGTGCTAGCACTAAATGACCTTCAATATAAACTGCAATATTGGTTGTACCAGCCCCAATATCCAATAAGCATACACCATACTCTTTTTCATCTTTCAGCAATGCACCTTCAGCCGTTGCTAAACATGAAATCACCATCTTTTCGACAAAAATATTGGCGCCTTTCATTGCACGATCTAAATTTTGCATGGTGCTGATTGGTAGCATCATGAGTTGATAATGCGCCGTCATGCTATTTGCTGAAAGGTTAATTGGATTATGCACCCACTCAGGTGAATCATCCAACTCAAAACCCAATGGGACTGCACTTGCAAGATAATGATCAGAAGTTAAATGACTGGCTTTTGCCATTTCTAAAGCTTTAACCACTTCTGAAGTCGTAATGGTGCGTTCTGGATTAGAAATCGGTGTCCGGCCTGTCGCATAAGCACTTTGCAGTTCTGTACTCGGGATCGATACCCATGCTGAATGCACACGACACTCCGCCATATCTTCTGCTTCTTGTACCGCATTCTTAATCGCAGAGATCACTTTTTCAAGGCTAACAATTTTTCCTTTGTTCATGCCTTTATTTCGCGCAGTCGCCATACCGATGACCTGGATATTATCCGGCGCATGCACTTTACCAATTAGAACTGAAACTTTATGTGTCCCAATGTCTATCGCAACAACTGAGGGAACAGCCTCATTCATGATTCACTACCATTTTCTTCATTGTTTATATCTGGCTTATGCCTATTTTTAAAGCCACGTATTATGGCTTTGCAACTCTTGAATCTGCAATGTTAATGTCATTAATGGTTACAACAAACTGACCATTTATAATCTTTGGTGGTGTCGCATTTTTCCATTGAATCGCCAAGCCATTACGGTAACGTAAGTCAATCGCTGAAACTCTTGGCCAAACCACTTTCAGATCTGCTTGAGATAAGTGACTCAATCGTTGCAGTTTGCTCATGGTCTGATCCTGATCCACAATAATACGTAAACCCGAATCGAACTGCATAAACCATGTCCGACGATCTGTTAAATATAGCTCTTTCAAACGCAGATTCACTGGACTAAACAGTTGATTAATTTCATGATAACGTCTCATCATGACTTTTGACTGATCTGACGGACCATGCATAAGTGGTAAATTTGCGTGATTTCTAGAATATGCCTCTGTATACACCACACCCTGATCACTTAACAGACGTCCTGTTCCCCAACGTGCAATCGGATGTTTCGGAATAACACGAACCTTAATACCGTCTGGCCAAGCTCTAGAAATGACCACTCGATCTACCCAAGAAATCTCTAATGCCTTATCACGAATTTGCTCAAGATCAGCAGTAAAATAATTGCCTGTAATGGTAGGCATTAACTGCTGTTTCACTTGACTAATTTCAGGCTCGGCTTGCAGACCAACCACATCCAAAGATGCTACCTTTGCACTGGTCATGACGCTATATAAGCCATAAATCCCGACCAAAAGTACACAACATGCAAAAATAAGCATGACCCAACCACCCGCATTAATCATTTTCTCTTTGCGAGTCGGTGGTTTGTCATGAATCGATGTAATCGCCGCACGTTTGCGACGCATCGATGGAGGTAGTTGAGCCATAACTTAGTGTGATTCTTTCGCTAAGGTTTGCTCTAAAATAGCCAAACACAAATCTTCAAAACTATAACCTACTGCTTGAGCTGCTTTTGGTACCAATGAATGACTGGTCATGCCTGGAACAGTATTCACTTCTAGCAGCCAAAATTGACCTTGCTCGTCCTGCATAGCATCAATTCTACCCCAACCACTTGCCCCAACAGCTTGAAACGCTCGTAAGCAAAGCGCTTGTAAACTTTTTTCTTCAGCTTCACTCAAACCACAAGGGATACCATATTCAACATCATTACGTTGGTATTTAGCTTCATAATCATAAAAGGCTACATCAGCTGGAGGTTGTAAACGGATGACTGGTAATGGTTGTCCGTTTAAAAATGAAATCGTAAATTCACGACCTGTAATCCACTTCTCAGCCATGACCACGGCATCATGTTGAGTCGCTTTTTTAATTGCTTCAGCTAAATCCTCTGCTTTCTCAACCTTACTCATGCCCACACTCGAGCCTTCGTGCACGGGTTTGATAATCAGTGGTAATCCAAGCTCTGCAACGAGTACTTGTGCATCAGTATCTTTAGAAACAATGCGGTATGGCGCTGTAGGAAGTTCAGAACCTTGCCAAATTTGCTTGGTCTTTACTTTATCCATTCCGATAGCCGACCCCTGCACACCAGTTCCAGTATATGGAATATTTAACCACTCTAATGCGCCTTGGATTTGACCATCTTCTCCACCACGACCATGTAACACAATAAATGCACGATCGTAATTTACCAGTTCAGTCACACTGCGTTCTTGAGGGTCAAAACCCTCTGCATTCACCCCTGAACGTACCAATGCTTCAAGTACAGCCTTACCACTATCTAATGACACCTCACGCTCTGCAGATTTACCACCAAGCAATACAGCAACTTTGCCGAATTTAGAAGCATTTGACACGTTTAGTTCCTTAAACTTATAAAATTTTCAATTTAGCCAAATCATCAAACGACGATTATTTTAAATAGAGCTGGTTCTGAGCAAGCTCAATTGAAATTGCTCCAACGTTACCCGCACCTTGAGTCAATAACAAGTCATTTGCTTGTAACACTTTTTGTATCACATTTGGCAAATTCCCTTCTACTGGATCAATCAAGATTGGTTCAACATCACCACGCAATCGGATACTTCTTGCCAATGAGCGACTATCTGCACCAACAATCGGCTTTTCACCTGCAGAATATACTTCTAATAGCAGTAATTGATCGACTTGTGACAAGACATCAACGAAATCATCAAAACAATCACGTGTACGGCTAAAACGGTGAGGTTGGAACATCATCACAAGTCTACGATCAGGATGACTTGCACGCGCAGCTTTAATCGTTGCTTCAACTTCTTTTGGATGGTGACCATAATCATCAACCAGTTTGACCGTTCCATCACCTAACTCAAATTCACCTTGAATTTGGAAACGACGCCCTACACCACTAAAACTTTCTAAAGCACGAGCGATTGCAGCATCAGATACACCTTCATCAGTTGCCACACCAATCGCAGCTAACGCATTAAGGATGTTATGCAAACCAGGCATATTAATGGTTAACTTGAGTGGCTCTTTGTTTTTGCGAAGCACAGTAAAATGTGATTGCATCCCTTCTTGTACCACATCTACAGCACGAATATCGTTATCTTCGTTAAAACCATAAGTTAAAACAGGTCGACCAATACGTGGCATGATTTCACGAATATTTTGATCATCGCCACACACCACGGCTAAACCGTAGAACGGAAGTTTCTGCAAGAATTGAACAAAAGTATCTTTCAACACATCGAAGCTACCACCATAAGTATCCATATGATCAGCATCAATGTTGGTAACAATAGCGGCCATTGGTTCTAAATATAGGAATGAAGCATCAGATTCATCTGCTTCAGCTACAATATAACGACTCGCACCTAAAGCAGCATTTACTCCAGAGCGATTAAGCAAACCACCAATCACGTATGTCGGATCCATGTTTTCTTCAGCAAGCATACAGGTCACCAAACTTGTTGTTGTGGTTTTACCATGTGTACCTGCAACCGCAATACCATGACGGTAACGCATCAACTCGCCCAACATTTCCGCACGACGAACTACAGGGATGCGTGTTTCAATCGCTGCTTTAATTTCTGGGTTTTCTTGGTCAATCGCAGTCGATACAACCAATACATTCGCACCGTTAATATTATCAGCAGCGTGTCCGATATGAACTTTAATGCCATTTTCTTCAAGCTGTGCAGTGGTTTTAGAGGCTTTAATATCCGACCCTGAAACTTTATAGCCTTGGTTTTTTAAGACTTCCGCAATCCCGCACATTCCTGCACCACCAATACCCACAAAATGGATATGCTTGATACGGCGCATTTCAGGAATTTTAATCAGGTTTTTTGCTTTATCAGCTGGGTTCGTTGAAGACATAATTTTCTCTAAAACTTACAAATCTTGAATTAAACCAACCACACGCTGAGTTGCATCTGGTTGAGCTTGTTGACGTGCTTTAACAGCCATTTCCGTCAACAATGTACGGTTCATGAGTGGCAATAAAACTGCTTTTAATGAATCAGGAGTGAGTGTCGCTTGTGGACAAATTTTTGCAGCATTAATATCTGCTAGGAATTTGGCATTCGCTGTTTGGTGGTCATCTACTGCACTTGGCAAAGGTACAAATAAGGCTGCAACACCCGCAGTAGCAATCTCAGTGACCGTCAGTGCACCAGCACGACAGATTACAAGATCGGCATTGGCATAGGCTTCCGCCATATTTTCAATAAACGGTTGAACTTCTACCTGTAAATGATCAGGAGCATCGGCATAACGTGCCCGCGTGCTATCAGCATGATTTTGACCACACTGATGATAAACACTTAAAGGAACATCTAATTGTTTCAGTGCTTCGGGTACGCGCTCATTCAATGCTTGTGCGCCCAAAGAGCCGCCTACAATTAAAATACGAATAGGTTGATTGGCTTTTTCTCGCTCTTGATATCGCCAAGCAGGACTCAATATCGCAGAAATTTCCTTACGTACGGGATTACCTGTAGTCACGATTTTATGATTTTCTGGAAATGTTTTCGGGAATGCCTGACAGACCGTTTTAGCAACACGAGCCAATTGGGTATTGGTGAAACCCGCTACTGCATTTTGCTCATGAATGATGACAGGAATACCAAGAATACGCGCAGCCAAACCACCAGGACCCGCAACATAACCGCCAAAACCAGCGACTGCATCAACGTTTAATCGTTTCATATAGCGCATTGCGCTAAGCGTTGCTTTTAAAATTTTAAAAGGGGCTTGCAGCTTACGGACGATTCCATTGCCACGCACACCCTGAATATCAATTTGATAAATTGGAATGTGGTGATTTTTAAGCAAGCGGTTTTCCATACCTGAAGGCGTTGCCAACCATGACACTTCGACACCTTGCTGTTGTAATTCCTGAGCAACTGCTAGGGCAGGAAATACATGTCCACCTGTACCTGCAGCCATCATCATGACATGTTTAGGTTGTTTATGCTGAGCTTGTGTCACGGTCTAATTCTTCAAATCTAAGAGCTAACAGAAAATTTTATATAAGGTATCAATTGTAATCACAATCGTATATCCATGAAAGTTTATTTACTTTTTTTCACGGACGCTTTAATTGTTTTTTTCATATGATTTCAGAGTTTAAACTAGATTTATTATGAGGTGTGCCTTTTTTATGTATTTTACCATTCGATCTAGTTTATAACGCACCAAAATAATGATTAATGTGCACATTAAAAACCACCACAGTATTGGCTCTATTGTTCCTTCGTATCTGCGCTACCACCATATTGGATATAAACTTATGTCTAAATGGTATGAGGCAATAGTTCTATTTATGATATTGCTATATCTCATTGAGATTCAGCTCGCGAATAAAAGGATTTTTAAACGCAAATGTCAAAAATATCATCTTATGACATTTGGATTATTTTGGCAGGCTACCTTGCTGCAATTCATGTCGGTAAACTTTCTGCTGTTATTCCAATTCTTCAAAAAGATTTAAATCTAAGTTTCACCCAAGCAGGCCTATCCTTATCACTGGTTCAAGGTGCTGGAATGCTATTTGCCCTGTGTATTGGTGCTGTATCTGAGAAAATAGGACTCAAAAAATGTCTTATTTTTGCACTCATTCTATTGGGGATGAGTAGTTTTGCAGGCTTATGGATTGATCATAGTATTAGCCTTTATTTTTTTCGATTTATGGAAGGCATTGGATTTCTCACCATTAGTCTTTGCGCTCCCGCAATTTTAAAACGCCTAAGCACGCCTGAAACCATGAATTTTAAAATGGGGTTATGGAGTTCTTATATGGGAGTTGGGGTTAGTCTTGCTATTTTGACCATCCCTGTATTACTCGAATGGCTCAGTTGGCAACACATTTGGGCATTATTTGGTGCCTTTTGTTGGCTGGTTGCCTTGATGATTTACCATTTTTTACGTTATGACGATAAGCAAACCACTGTAACGACAAGGGCACTGAGCACATCAACCTCCAACTCTTTTTTATCTATTGTTAAAGTCACCGTGACCCATCCACCCATTCTCTGTCTAGCCGTTATCTTTGCTTGCTATACCAGTCAATGGATCACACTCACAGGTTTTTTACCCAGTCTTTATGTCTCATTCAATATGGATTTAAAGCTTGCAGGAATTTTGGTGTCAATGGTTGTATTATCTAACTTAGGTGGAACCTTTGGCGCAGGCGTATTACTTCAAAAAGGCATAGCTCCTTTTAAATTACTTCAATTTAGTTTTTTAAGTCTAATTTTATGTAGCTGGGTTGTATTTTCACAACCCTATTGGTTGATTTTTGAGTTGCAATATTTGTGCGCTATTTTGTTTTCTTTTATCGGTGGCATTATTCCGACGACCGTCTTTGCCAATACGCTTAGATACGCACCACAGGTCAACGCAGCAGCATCCAGTATGGGCTTAGTGCTGCAAATTTCTGCATGTGCGCAGTTCCTTGTTCCCCCAGCAACAGCAGCTCTCGTTTCGTCTTCTCACCAGTGGTCCAATGCCGCATGGGTTACCGTAAGTCTTTCCACCCTAGGACTATTGACCAGCTATTATTTATTTAAAATATATACGCAAAAAAAAGAGCCTATTTAGGCTCTTTTTTGCAGATCAGCTAACGTCCAGCTTCCAAAACATCAAATAATGTATCTGCGATAGAAGTACCAAATTGTGCGTCTATTTCACGTATACACGTTGGACTAGTCACATTAATTTCTGTTACATAGTTTCCAATGACATCAAGACCAACAAATACCAGCCCCTTCTCACGCAAGAATGGTCCAACTTTAGCAGCAATCACCTTATCATTTTCAGTCAACGGACGTGCTTCACCACGCCCACCAGCAGCAAGGTTACCTCGCGTTTCACCATTTTGTGGGATACGCGCTAAACAATATGGAATTGGCTCACCATTGACCATCAGAATACGCTTATCTCCATCCACAATTTCAGGAATATAACGTTGCGCCATAATCGGTTGCTGCCCCATTTGAGTCAACATTTCCAAAGTTGAACCGATATTTGCCCCTGCAGCAGTTAAACGGAAAATCCCCATACCGCCCATCCCATCTAGCGGTTTTACAATCACATCTTGATGTTCAGCAATAAACTCTCGGATTAAACTTTGCTGTGAAGTTACCAAAGTCGGAACCTGCAGTTCTGGAAATTGTGTAGCGAACAGCTTTTCGTTACAGTCTCGCAAACTTTGAGGTTTATTGATAATCCAGGAACCTTCACGTTCCGCTTGTTCCAGAATATAAGTTGTATAAACAAAGTTCATATCAAAAGGTGGATCTTTACGCATGAGTACAACATCGTATGCGGCTAAAGATTCTTTCTGTTTTTCACCAAGTTCATAGTAATGATTATAATCCTCAAACACTTTAAGTGGTGAGATCAAACCAAAAGCTTTGCCTTGATCGATATATAAATCTTCCTGAAGTGCATACCCTAACTCATGACCGCGACGTGCAGCAGCCCAAAGCATTGCCATGGTCGAATCTTTTTTGAGGTTTACATTTTCGATGGGATCCATCACCACAAGTACGCGCATGATCTGTTCTCTATTTTATCAATGAAGCGATTATAACGAAGTTTAGTGAACGATCTACTGATCTATCAAAGGATCAATTGTATAAATTCAGAGAAGCTCCTTCCTATTTCTGCTGAGCACTAGAATTTGGATTCATATCAAACTACTAAAAAAAATAATAAAAAACGGCGCAATGAGCGTCAGGAAAAATCCACTGAGAATTGCAATTTGTACATCTAATGGTGAACAATTGTTTTTTACAAAGGGTAAAGTCGAGTCCATCGCCGTGGCACCACATACACCAATGATTGGCTTTGGATAACGCTGACCTAATAAATACAACAATGCAATCGCATAAAACTCTCGTACAAGATCTGTGATCAAAGCAAAAGTTCCCTGCTCAGGTCCTAATACTTTAGCAACTAAAGGACCAGAAAGAGAGAACCAACCAAATCCACTCCCCATCACAACGAGTTCGACAAAAGATTGAGTCATGATATGACTCGTCAAATAAGCCGCAATAAATAGTGCAATGATTGAAAAAAATGGCACTTTAATATGATTCATAGTGAGGGCTTGAATTTTAATCGTAGACAAATCCACTCCGATTAAAAAAATCAACACATACAATAGTATCGCGCTTAACATTTCCCCTGATAAAGTCTTGGGTAATAGCCAATATAGCCCCATCCCGATCAACACCATTCCAATCGCAATCAAGCATTCGGTAATAGGTTTGAGCATATCCTTGAATGATTTTTGGTGCTCAGCCTTAAAGTGGCTACGATTAAATAAAAGTCCAAAGGTAATCACACTTAACACTGTAGAATAAATAAAAGCTTCAATTAATATTTTTGAACCAAGATCTTTATCAAACAAGACACTGCCAAATTGAAAGCCTATAGAGATGAGGAGCAACCACACCAAAAACGTAATTTGACCAACCAATATATTGCGAACTTGAACGTTTGCAGCTTTACCTATGCCCCAACCCAATATAAGAGAAATGAGAATAGGTAAAAGCGAAATTATTAAATTTTGAATCATATTTTTTGCTTTGTAAGAGAGAAATCAATCAAAATCATCCAGCGCTCACCAGCCTCAGCATTTGTGCCTTGATCTATTTTTCTAATAGGTGATACATAATGTGAAACTGCTGGATCGTGTACAGCAAAACTTTCAGAAGCTTGTCTCAACGTAAATTTTTGATAAATATTATAATTATTTACCTCATCTAAACGCTTATTTCTTTCCTGAGGTGATGCAATAAAGTTTTCACCTCCTTCAATGTTATTGCTCCTATAAAACAAATGAGCAAATGTGAATGGCTCACCATCCTGATGAAAACAATTAGGCGAACTAATTCCTAGCTGATCGGCATGAGTTGAACGCAGTTTGACAAAATGGACACCCACGTAAATTGGCAGATAGGCATTTTCCAAACCAAAAGTAAGTTGATAATCATCTACAATCAAATCATTAAGATATTGCGTAGATTTAGCTTCTTGGCTCAACGCGTTAAAATAACGAATCGACTGATGCTCGGGATTGTTCCCTCCCTGATCATATCCAGATAACTCCTGCCCTATATTATCACGCACTGTCGGCAACCAAATAGGCTTAAGATCTTTTTCCCAAGGTAAAATTAAGGCATTTCCGTATCTTCTAAACCTTTGAGTATGTGTAGGTGCAAAAGGATCTTTTTCAAGTTTTTCAAACTCTTTAGCTAGTAATAGTTTAGAAAAATGATCCACCTCTATAGATTTATAATGTAGATACCCTTTTGCTTTGAAGGTATTCTTCAAATCAATTTCTTGATGTTTTATAGCAGTCAAATTGCTATACGATTCAGTATTAGCGTCTAATTGATCAAGCACAATTAATCCTTAAGAATAACTAAATAAATATCATAGTTACGCTAAAATTATTACGTTTTTATTAAGGTTTACTCACAAAATAATATTACTATTTCAAATTAAATTATTAAGAAAAATTACAAAATTATTGTTACAACTTCAAATACGAATTACATCAAACGTTAACATCGTTGAATAAAACTAACAGGACTTAATATTCCAACAATAGGTACAAGTCCATGATTAAAATAATTTCTACACTATGTTTACTCACTATCAGTTCAGTTACTTTAGCAGCAGGCAATCCTACACGAGTCGGTGATGTACTCGGTCGAGACCTCAACGTTCCAATTGTTGGTGCATTAGGGCATACAGGTGTATATGTAAGTTCAAACAATATTGTTCAAGTCATGAACAAAACGGCATATGTAGATGTGATTGAATATGTCAGCTTAAGTGGATTTAAAACTACAAAATATTGGGGAGCAAAGGCCAAAACAAGTTTTGGATATAAATCTCCTTACTCATCTGCTGCTAATCAAATCACTGCGATTTCAAATCAGCAACGACCTCATGTCGCTTACACGCTGTATTCAGCAACACCAAACCCAGCTGTGCAAGTCTGTTCACAATATAACTCCAACGGTGCTTGTAGCAAATATACATGGCAAAAGGGAACGTTCCGATGTGACAGCTTTACGAAATGGCTCTACACTCAGACAGGTAATGGTAATCTAGGAGGAAGCACACCGCGTGGAACTTTCAACAGTAGCTTACTCACAATTACACGAGTGTAAATAAATCATTCCCATTATATTGCCTTCACATCTCTGATGTTGAAGGCAACGACAGCTTAATATTATGAATAAGAAAAATATTTTTTTGGTTATTTTGATCTTCGTGATCTGTGCAGTAATTTTATGGGTGTATTTGAAATCGACAGCAGATACGACTCAAAGTATATCAAATCAAAACAATAATACTTCAACGCTAAAAAGCAATGAAGATCGTGCGACTAGTTTGTCTGAAAATAGTGCAGATATGGAACTCAACACTAGCAACCTACCCGTATGGGCAAAAAAGTTACTTCAACTGGATCAATCTACTGCGAATCGAGATGAAAAAATACATGATTTAATTCAGCTCCTTGAACAAAACCAGCATGATGAAAATGCAATAGAAGAAATCCTGACTCAACTTACTTCTCTCAATCCTTTAGAAGCAACTGAACAAATTTTGCCATTTCTCACACATCAAAATCCTAAAATTCAAAGCTTAGCGATAGGCGCACTGAATAATGCGATGTTGCTGACTGATCGAGAACATGAACTCAAAAAATCCCTACCTGAAAATGATTTGATTCGACAGAAAATTAGTCACGCTTTAGAGCAACGTTTTCAGGATCCAACTTTAGATCCAAAGGTTAAACAAGTTCTTATTTCTAGCCTACCGCATACCGCATCTGTCCAAACTCAGCACAATCTTGCACAAGAACTTCTTCAACAAAATTCTATCTCACCAAACGAAGCACAATTTCTTTCTCAATATCTGCTAAATGGTCAGGGAAATAACACAACTTTAGAACAACTTGCGCATAAAAATCCGAAGATGATTGAAGACATTATTGCGAATTTAAATAATCAAATTGTCGACCAACCAGCTATTGTTGAAGTTCTGAATAATGATCAAAAAAAGCAACTACATAATTTTATCTTACAGCATCCACCAAGCTCGAAAGATGAAAGTTATGGATATAAAAATGATATATGGCGATTTTCTTTAAACCAACTTCAACAATAAATAAAAGTTAGACTGGTTTTATATGAATATTTTTCAAGCTTATAATTACATAAAATTTACATTTAAAATAATTAAATAACTTCTCACTCCTATTTTAACTATAAATCAACATAGATTTAATACATTAATCTTTTTTATTTTAAGCTAAATTAATATTACATTTTAATCATTCATGATTTCATTTTTTTAATCGTGATGACTAAATATTTAGCACTCCAATAATCATAGTTATAAATTTAATGAGGGCATTATGAAAATAGTTTTAATTGGTGCAACAGGCATGGCAGGTTCTCGTATTCTTGAAGAGCTTGTTTCACGTGGACACTACGTCAAAGCGATTGCGCGTAATACAAGCAAAGTTTCAGATACAGAGCGTGTGTTAACTGTAGATTTAGATTTAAATGATCAAGAAGCACTTGTAAATGAGCTGAAAGGTCAAGATGCTGTAATTAGTGCAGTACGTTTCCAAGGTCTTGATATCAATTCACTTCTTAATGCTATTCGTGAATCAAAAGTTAAACGTTATATTGTTGTTGGTGGCGCTGGCGGTTTAACTGTACCAAATCAAAATGTGCGTGTAATCGATACAGAAGACTTCCCTGATGCATATAAAGCTGAGGCGGAAGCAGGCATTCAGTTCTTTGATAAGTTAAAACAAGTGGACGACATTGACTGGACCTTTATTGCTCCTGCAGCGGAATTCGGTCCTGGTAAGCGAACTGGTGAATATCGCTCTGGTAAAGATGAACTTATCGTTGGTGAAGAAGGCAGTAAAATCTCTGCAGAAGATTTCGCAGTAGCGCTCAGTGATGAGCTTGAAAATAATAACCATATTCAAGAGCGCTTTAGCGTAGGTTATTAATATTCAATGATATTATTAAAAAAGGAAGCTTAGGCTTCCTTTTTTATTATTTATTTCGCTCTATGAGATATTTTAAATAAATGAGATGAATGAAATCTAAAGAGGTTATAATATTTATATAAATAAAATTTAAAAAGTAGTATTTTCATGAATTATCTTGAGTATTTTTTATATATTTTCACTGTCATTATTATGATTGCCACTCCAGGCCCTGTTATGATTTTGGTGGCCAGTGCAGGTGCAAAAGGTGGTTATCGAAAAGCATTACAGACTATTTTAGGTACTAATGTTGCCTCACTATGTTTAATTACCCTTTCAATTCTTGCACTTAAGGGTGTTCTGCATTTTAATGAGCATATTTTCAATGTCATCAAAGTCCTAGGATGTCTTTACATTGGCTATTTAGGTTTTGAAATTCTTAGAGAAACTTTTCAGCACAATCAAACTGCCTCTTCAAAGATCAAGCCGATCGATAGTGGTTTTTCCAAAGGTTTTTTAGTTGGTATTTCCAATCCAAAAGATATTATTTTCTTCACTGCTTTTTTTCCGCAGTTTATTCAAATTACACCAAATATAGATTTAAGTTTGACGCTGTTAATCATCACATGGATTCTTCTAGATTTTGTCGTACTATCTTTGGTCTATTTAGGTTTTAACGCTATTTCTCAACAACGTATTTATTCAAAAATCTTAGCCTTGTGTGGCGCGATCCTCATGACCATCGCTGGGTATGGGATATTCAGCACAGCGCTCTTTTATGAGTCTCTTTAACTTATTTAAACTACAATTTATTCCCGGGGTTTCTAATGATGCAACCCGCCATTATCGTCTTTTATTCAGAAGATAAAAATCATTGATTAGATGATTCTTGCCTGCGATCAGGTTATACATTTGATATACCCCACCGTAGCAAAATCGTCCTTGAGTGATGAGGTAACAAGAACTGAATGAAAAGTTGGGCATAACGTAAAAATGTAATTTGTGTGATGCAGATAAGAATTTCGCATAAGCTCTATTATGTTAAATGGGAGGGAGGGAGCAAAATAAGTTAACATTTTGCTTCCGACCACATTAAGCTAGAGTTTTATTTAAATAAAGCTATTTAGTAATCATTAAATTAATTAAAATCTAAATCTAACACCAGCTCCATATAACCAACCTTTCTCAGAGTTTGATTCTATTTGCCACGACGTTTCATCATTACCTTTTGAATACTCATAGGCAATGTCGATATACGGCATGATCTTTTTACTGATTTCATAGCGAGTTTCAAGCCCTGCGGTTGCACTGCTTAAACCAGTTTTTTTCGCATATTTAGAGTCATCACTAAAGATCGCATCCAACTCTAAATAAGTTTGAATAATCAACTTTTGGGTAATCAGAAAATCACGTTCCGTTTCTAGACTAAAGCCCGCATAACTGTCTTCTCCTGCATAGAGATAAGCATCAGTTTCAAAGAAATATGGTGCCATACCATGTAAGCCAATCACTGCATCAACATTTTCTTCGGTGTCTTTGCGATGATCATCGAGTTCAACTTTTTCACTGCGATAACGTGCACCAATCTGTGCATCCCAAAAGTCTGAAATCATACGGCTATATAAAAGTTTGGCATCATAATGTGCATCATGCGATTCTTCTTTATCGGCATGAACTTTAATAAAAACCTTATTTTCATCTGTGCCAATACTGGTTTCAAACTCTGACTTTAAACCGCCTGTGCCATCTTCATTGACAAACCACTTATTATCCACCGTCGTAATCGCATAAATTTGCGCACCGTGTTCTGAGCGATGATCATAATGCGAACTCTGCTGAGTATTCGCATCTGGTACATGATGTAAATGATTAACCGTAGATGTTGCCTGATGTTGTGCATGATTCATCTCAGACATGGCTTGATGATTCATTGATGGCATATTTTTCCCATTATTCTGAGTGGTTGAATGATGCCCTTCGTGCGCCACACTTAAGGTCGTTAAACTCAATACCGCAACAGAAAAAATCGCTTTCAATACAAAATTAGTGATGTGCATGTTCAGCTCCTTTTTGCTCAGTTACTTGGTGAGTTTGAGTCGAATTTGTACCTTGAATTGGCATTGTAGATACTTGTTCATCGCTAACATTCGCCACGATTAACTTGTTCATCATCCCCGCACTCATGTGATACAACAAATGACAATGGATTGCCCATTCACCCAATTCATCCGCAGTTAATAAAGCCGTAACTGTTTTACCCGGTGGTACGATCAATGTGTGTTTATTTGGCATATCTACCGACTCTTGACCATTCTCCAACTGCATAAACATACCGTGTAAATGCATCGGGTGTGCCATCATACTGTCATTAATAAATTTGATACGGATACGCTCGCCATATTTCACTTTTAAAGGCTCAGCATCACTAAATTTTTTACCGTTAATGGTCCAAATATAACGTTCCATAGTACCGCCCAAACGCACGACCAATTCACTGCTGGCTTCACGAGTATCTTTTTGCGGCTCTAACGATTTTAAATCGCTATATTGCAAGGCTTTGTTACCTGCAGGTGTAGAGGCATTTGCCCAACCATAAACCACTTGATCATTTTTTTGCGGTTTTACTGCGCTATGCTGTGAATGATCCGTGCCTTTCATATCGCCATGGTTCATTTTCGAATGATCCATTCCTGAATGATCACCACCACCATGTCCCATATCTTCCATAGTCAAAAGCGAGCGTGAACGTGGCTGAGGCATATGAATGCCGTGTGTTACAGGATTTAGTTCATTGTGTAGCGTACCAATCGCATAACCTGAACGGTCAATTGACTCAGCTTCAATTTGATAATGTCCACCTTTTGGCTCCACAATCACATCATAAGTTTCAGCCGTACCAATACGGAATTCATCTACAGAAATGGGTTTCACAGGCTGACCATCAGCACTAACCACAGTCATTTTCAAGTTAGGAATACGGACATCGTAGAAAGACATCGCAGATGCATTCACAAAACGTAGGCGAATTTTTTCATTCGGTTTAAACATTCCTGTCCAATTTTGTTCAGGTGTTTTGCCATTAATGAGGAAGGTATAACCTGTAACATCCGACATGTCGGTTTTTAGCATACGCATCTGATTCCACATGTTGCGGTCAGACCATGTCGCTTTTATACCATCACGTTTAACCTGCTTCCAAACATCACCCAAGGTTTCACGCTGATCTTGATAATATTCAGCTGAAATTTTAAGATCTTTCTGAATTTGATCACTGGTTTTTTCATGAAAATCTGACAACATCACCACATAGTCACGTTCAGCTTTTTCATGTGCTGCCAATGGTGTTTTACCTTTTGGATAAATCACAAAAGAACCATATAAGCCGTCTTGTTCCTGTCCTTTAGAATGAGCGTGATACCAATAAGTCCCGCTTTGGCGAATCTTGAATTTATAAACATACTCGCTTTGAGGCTTAATACCGTTAAAACCATTGAATCCTGGTACACCATCCATAATGCCCGGCAACAACAGTCCGTGCCAATGAATAGAAGAATCTTGGTTTTTTAAATTATTTTTCACGCGAATGATGGCTTCATCACCCTCTTCAAACTCAAGCAAAGGCGCAGGAAATTGACCATTTACGGTAATGCGCTTTACAGGCTTTCCAGTTGGGCTGACCACTGCTTCATCAATAACAAGCTGATATTCACGCACTTCGGCAAAAACCAAAGGCGACGATGCAAAACAAATACCTGCTAATAGGTACGAACTAATTTTATGAGACATAACTTAACCTTAATTTTTGAAAAATAAATAAATTTTAAAAAAATTGGTTAAGTTTTAGGAGGACGTGAAATTTCTTGCCAATACCCATTTAGATATTGGTTGAGGTAATAAAAATTAGGCTGATCTATAGAATAGAAGGTATCTAGGGGATCTAGCGAGCTTTGCAAAGAATGAAGACATGAGATCTGTGTCTGGCAGGATAAGCTAGAACATTCCTGACACTTTTTGTGATCTATATTCTGATTAATAGCTAAATGATTATGGCAATCGGTATTCGTTTGTACTTCGTGATTAATACCATGTTGAGTGACTTGCTGTGCTTGATCTAAACAATGATCTTGGCTCATTTCAGTTTGCATATTGATATGCATTATCTTTACTGATGCAACAGACACACTACTCCATCCTATGGCAAAAACCATAAGAAAACAAAACCAAAGTTTTTTGGAGAGATGAGTCAACACGAGTGCTATCTAGGAATAGAATTTAATCCAAAATATCTTAACGGAATTTCAACTATTTACAACTCAATATAATTTAGTAGTTTCTCTAAAATTAACATAATACACCTTATGCGAAATCAAAAATGGGAGTCTTAGGCTCCCATTTTTTACTATTTTTTTTAAAATTTCGTATAACGCCTATTATGTTAAATGGGGGGATTTATTTAATCCGCTTACCATCTTTATCTATGATGATTTGACCATCCTCTTTGATAAAAGCTCCTAATTGAGGCGCAGACAAAATATCTAAAACGAGTTCAGATGGTCTACATAGTTTTACACCTAATTCAGTCACTACAAATGGACGGTTAATTAAAATTGGATACTCAACCATAAAATTAATGAGCTGTTCATCTGTCCAGTGTGGCTGATCCAATTTATGAGTTTCAAAAGGTTCTACATTTTTACGAATAGCTTCATGTACAGAAAGACCTGATTTTTCAATTAAATTAATCAGTTCTCTCTTGCTCGGAGGGTTGAGAAGATACTCAATAATTTCAGGTTCCTCTCCGGTATTTCGAATGAGAGCCAGTGTATTTCTTGATGTTCCGCAAGCAGGGTTGTGATAGATCTTAACTTTTGATGACATTGGATTAACTCAAAGCTTAGTAATATTGCATTTATATATGGATATGCGTATATTCGCAATAGCATATATTGGAGTGTAGATGATGGATCAAGCAGATTTCTTTAAATGCCTATCTGACCCGACACGTCTAGATATTTTAAAAATTATTTTAGCAAGACAAAATGTATGTGTTTGTGAAATCACAGAGATATTACAACTGAGCCAACCCAAAATTTCTCGTCACTTGGCTTTACTCCGTAACCTCTCAATTTTGCTAGATGAGCGCAAGGGACAATGGGTGTATTACCGATTAAATCCTGATTTACCAGAATGGGTAAATGCAGTGCTCAATGTCTTAAATGATGAAGTACTGAATAAACCTGCAAGCAACTTATCTATCTCTATGCAATGCGAGTAATTCAATGTCCGGATCAAAGCTCTCATTCTTAGATCGAAATCTAACGCTATGGATTTTTATTGCCATGGCATTAGGAGTAGGTATTGGTGTATTTTTTCCTCAAGCATCTGTGGTACTCGATCAATTAAGCATTAATTCAGTGAATATCCCTATCGCAATAGGGCTTATTTTGATGATGTATCCACCACTTGCCAAAGTAGACTATGCGACTTTGCCTAAAGTCTTTGAGGACAAGCGAACCCTTACATTATCTCTCGTTCAAAACTGGCTAATAGCACCTTGCTTAATGTTTGGTTTGGCAATCATTTTTTTACATGCCTATCCTGAATACATGACTGGCCTAATTCTCATAGGCTTAGCCCGATGTATTGCGATGGTCCTCGTCTGGAACGATCTGGCATGTGGGGATAATCAATATGTCGCTGCCTTAGTCGCGTTTAACAGTATCTTCCAGATCTTATTCTTTAGTACTTATGCCTGGTTATTCTTAACCTTCTTACCACCATTCTTTGGAGTAGAAGCACAAATCATTAATGTGAGCTTTTGGACAATTACCTATGCTGTTCTTATTTATCTAGGTATTCCGTTCTTACTTGGATTTTTAACTCGGTTGATTTTAGTCAAACAGAAGGGGGTGGATTGGTATCAATCTAGATTTATCCCAAAGATTAGCCCAATCAGCCTTATTGCCCTTTTATTCACGATTATAGCCATGTTTAGCCTTAAAGGTGGTGAAGTGGTTAGCCTTCCTCTAGATGTACTTAGGATCGCTATTCCTTTGACAATTTACTTTGTTGCGATGTTCTTCATCAGCTTCTTTATGAGTAAGTGGATGGGTAACGATTATCCTAAAACAACTGCTATTTCCTTTACTGCGGCAGGCAACAATTTTGAATTAGCACTTGCTGTAGCGATTGCCACTTTTGGATTAGCTTCACCTGTGGCTTTCACAACCGTGATTGGACCGCTTGTTGAAGTGCCTGTATTGATTGCCTTAGTGACAGTTTCGCTATGGCTGAGAAAAAAAGTGTTTAAAGAGGCATGAGTCGAATGAACCTACCAAATATTGATCCTAGTCTTTTAGAAAAACCGACTTTAGAAAAAGTTCAGGCAAAGAACCTTAAACATCCACCAAGAATACTGCTTTTGTATGGCTCAAATCGTGACAGATCATATAGCCGTTTAGCTGTTCAGGAAGCTGGTCGAATCCTTGAATATTTTGGTGCGGAAGTGAAAATCTTCCATCCAAAAGGGCTACCCCTCCCTGAAGATGGTGATATGCAACATCCAAAGGTTAAGGAACTCCATGAACTCTTAGCATGGTCAGAAGGCATGGTGTGGTGCTCTCCTGAGCGTCATGGCTCAATGAGTTCGATATTGAAAGCTCAAATTGATTGGATTCCATTAGCAGCGGGTGCAATCCGTGCAACGCAAGGTAAAACCTTAGCTGTAATGCAAGTTTGTGGAGGTTCGCAATCCTTTAATGCTGTAAATCAATTACGTATTTTAGGGCGTTGGATGCGTATGATCACGATACCAAATCAGTCCTCAGTCCCTAAAGCATTTCTAGAGTTTGAAGAGGATGGTCGTATGAAGCCTTCTTCTTATTACATGAGGATTGTCGATGTGATGGAAGAACTTTATAAATTTACGCTTTTAACCAGGGGACAGTCCTCATATCTCACTGACCGTTACTCTGAACGTGTAGAAAGTGCAGAAGAGCTTTCAAAGCGTGTGAATCAAAAGAGTATCTAGATTTCCTAAAATTAACATAATACACCTTATGCGAAATGATTTTTTATTAAATACAAATCAATAACTTATATCAATATAAAAAACCCAGACCTATAGATCTGGGCTTTTTTATAGATTCTTCAAGTTCCACGCTTATTTATTAAGCAATGTTTCACATTAATATTAAGTAGAACTTTATAAGTCTTAAATTCCGTACTTCACACGGTATGCTTCCATTTTCGCTAAAGCATCTTTATCGCCTTTAGCATCTAAGTAATCCATTAAATCTTTCATTGTGATAAGCGCATGCACAGGAATTTCAAGCTCTTTTTGAACTTCTTGAATCGCAGACAATTCACCCTGACCTTTTTCTTGACGGTCAAGCGCAACCAATACACCCGTTATTTGCGCGCCTGCATTTTTTAGAATGGTCACAACTTCACGAATGGCTGTACCCGCAGTGATCACATCATCAATGATCCACACTTTTTTACCTTCTACCGAAGCACCCACAAGCACACCACCCTCACCGTGATCTTTAGCTTCTTTACGGTTGAAGCCCCAAGGTACACTTACACCGTGGTTTTGTGACAATGCTACAGCCGTTGCTGCTACAAATGGAATACCTTTATACGCAGGGCCAAAAATCACTTCAACATTATCGCATTCAGTTAATTTTGCTGCATAGCCAGAAGCCAAGCCAGTTAAGGCTTCACCGTCATTTAACAAACCGGCGTTGAAAAAATAAGGACTCACACGACCTGATTTTAAAGTAAACTCACCAAATTTAAGCACACCACGTGATAATGCCAGTTCGATAAAAGCTTGTGGATTAAATGCCGCTTGCGCTGTCATGAGGTGCTCCATTTATTAAATTGAGGTTAAACTCGAGCATGATACCAAAGAGTAGCTATCCTAGTGATCAAAAAATTTTACGTGTCGTATCAATCAACGTAAATGGTCTTCGTTCTGCAGAAAAAAAAGGAATTTTTGACTGGATGGCAACTTCAGATGCCGATGTCATTTGCATGCAAGAATCCCGTATTACACACGAACAATGGACAGATAAATTTAAGCCAGAAGGTTGGTATACACACCTATTCCCAGCTGAGCGTCCTGGCTATGCTGGTACCGCAATCTATAGTCGTTTGCCGTTTATCTCAGTTACCGATGGTCTGGGTTTTGAATTGGCTGATTCACAAGGTCGTTTTATCTCAGCAGAATTTGATCTAGGCTTAGAGAAAACAGCTCATATTTGCTCACTCTATTTACCATCAGGTTCTTCTGGTGAAGAAGCACAAGCCCGTAAAGATCACTTTCTAAATGAATATAAGCAGATCTTAAAACAATGGCGTGATGAAGGTAAATCTGTGATTGTTTGCGGTGACTACAATATCGTACATAAACGCATTGATATTAAGAACTGGTCAGGCAATCAAAAAGCTTCAGGTTGTTTACCACATGAACGTGCATGGCTCGATCATATTTATGATGATTTAGGCTATGTCGATACCTTCCGTGAAGTGCGTAAAGAAGCAGAACTTTATTCATGGTGGTCAAACCGAGGACAAGCCCGTGCCAAGAACGTGGGTTGGCGGATTGACTATCAAGCTTGCTCACCAGATTGGAAAGATCGTACTGTGAATGCATGGGTATATAAAGAAACGTGGTTTAGCGATCATGCCCCTGTCATTATCGATTATAAAATTTAGTGTCGTGCAAACTGAGTGAACAACTGTTTACTAAATGTACGCTAATTGCTCACAAATCTTGTCGTGTTAACGTATTTTTATTCCGACTAATTCAGTGCATTATTGTCGCACGGCACAGGGACATGTCAGGATGACAATAGGGATTGGAAGCCGTAGGATGAAAAGAAAATAAATTTCGGTTTATTTTCCAAGGATGAAGACATTGGACGTTGAATTGAGACCCGCATGATCAGGATGATTTAATGCGGGTTTTCTCTATTTAAAAGATCAATACAAATTTTAACATAAGAAATTTTCCACCATTTTATTGATAACCACCATAAAGCCACACTGTAGATTTCAAACCTATTTAAAATATTCTGATCACATTTATGTTTTTGCGTAAATTTTGCTAAGCTCTAGACTGATCACAATGAATAAGACTGTTAGAGATGATTAAAGTTTACGGTATTAAAAATTGCAACTCGATGAAGAAAGCATTCGATTTACTCAATGAGTTGGGGCTTAGTTATGAGTTCCACGATTATAAGAAACAAGGTATTGATGCTGAAACAGTACAAAAATGGCTAAATGATCTTGGTGCTGAACTTGTCCTCAATAAAAAGGGAACGACTTGGCGTAAATTGTCTGATGAATATCAACAAACTGCCCTTGCATCTGAACAGGGCTTGATTGAAGCACTGACTACACATACGAGCCTTATTAAAAGACCAGTGATCACTACTGAATCAGGCTATGTAATTGGTTTTGATGAAAATGCGATAAAAGCATTAAAGAAATAGGAAATAAAAAAAGCCGAGCAACTACCCGGCTTTTTTATGAATCTTAAATTAGTTCACGCGTACCCAAGTTTGGTTACGACCAAGCGCTGATACACCGATGAAACCACGAAGTTCAAGCTTTTGACCACCGTCTTTCAATGAACCCTTCAATTTGTAAGTTTTTCCAGATTGTGGGTCTAAGATTGAACCACCATCGTAATTCGTTCCACCTACATTTTTAAGACCCTTCACAATGGTTAAACCTTTTAAAGATTTCTTGTGATAGGGACCTTCACAGTTCGTACATGAATTTTCTTGACCCGGTGTGACAACACTCTGAATGGTTGCATTCAATGTTCCGTTTGGCTGTTCAGTGAATTTTACAAAAGCTTTAGCTTTTTTAGTTTTCTCATCAATCGTATTCCACACGGTACCATTGAGTGGATCTGCAGCATTTGCAAATACTGCTGAAGCGAGTAATCCTAACGCTAGTGCAATTTTTTTCATTGTTTTTTGTTTCCCTTGCTGAATTGACTTTAATATTATTAAAAATTGATAACATTTAAGCAATTTTTGAATGTGACTATTTAGTGTACCATTGTAATGCTGTGTGCTGATAATAAACATAATTTCATTAATATGGAAAAACAATGAAGATCAATCCGGTTTTGAAACAATACATAACAGAGTCTTTTTTAAAAACGAGTCTTCGCTTTCCGAGTCGCTTTAATCTTCCCCCCACCGTACTTCGTGTTGCCTTAGAGCAGATGACGCGTGTTTTTCCACAGTCCAAAGATGTCAGTATTCGAAAACTAAGAATCGCAGGTATTCGTGCCGAAGAAATTTTGCCTCAACCTGAAACGACTCAGCTCATTTTTCACATTCATGGTGGCGCATTCTTTTTAGGATCGTTAAATACACATCGCGCATTGATGACTGAAATGGCACTTCGGACTCAAATGCAAGTGCTACATATCGACTACCCTCTTTCACCTGAACAACGTTTCCCAGATCTCGGAGAAGCAATCTATGATGTGTACCAATTATTGGTAGAGCAAGGTGCTCAACCGAAAGATATTATTTTATCTGGCGATTCTTGTGGTGCCAATTTAGCACTTGCACTGGCTTTACGTTTAAAAGAAGAAAATCCAAAACTTCTTCCAAGTGGCTTGATTTTAATGTCACCCTTTCTTGACTTAACTTTGACCAGTGAATCTCTACGCTACAATCAAAAGCATGATGCTTTATTGTCAATTGAAGCTTTAGAAGCAGGCATAAATCATTATGTTCCTAAAGGTGTAGATGTCTCAATTCCCGAAATTTCCCCAATTTTTGGAGATCTCAAAGGATTGCCACCGACATTGGTTCAGGTGGGTTCAAAAGAAATTTTGTTAGACGATTCTACGCGATTTGAAGAAAAGGCTAAAGCAGCTGGAGTGGATGTTGAGTTTAAGTTATACACCGGTATGTGGCATAACTTCCAAATGTTTAGCGCTTGGTTTGATGAAGCAAAGCAAGCTTTGACCGATATCGCAGAGTTTGCCCATCGTTTGGATAAAGACTGATTGAATCAAAACTGAAGTAAACATAAAAAAGAGTAGCGTAAGCTACTCCTTTTTTATTCATTTAGAATAAGTATGAGACACCAAATCCACCATGATAACTTCGATCGGATCCACTTAGGTCTACACCGATGCTTGCATCTAACTGCGCACGATCATTCAAGGCATAGATTAAACCAGATGCCAGTCCATACTCTCGCTCTTGGCTTTCTTTCTTGGTAAATACTGCTTCAGAATAGCCCGATAAATTACCCACGATTTTATACCCAATAGTAGGTACAGCAGTCACCGACCAGTCACTATTTTGAGCCGAATAGAACATTCCTATTCCTGTCGTTACAGTATCGTTATATTGATACTCAACAGATGAGCCCAAAGTATAAATATCATCAACATAAGTAAAACGATCATTTCCTGTTGCGATTTTAGCTTGTGCCAAAATTGCCATTTTCAGTTGATCATCTTGTAAGTCAACGTGATGCTTAATCCCAACAGAAACATCACCTAAACCATCATGGTCATCAGTTCGATTTTGGATTCGGGTCCGCTCCCACGCTGGGCCATCCCAACCCAATTGAAGCTCAGTATTCTTACTCAATCCCGTACGCAACAGGACATCAGCATTGAGTCGCAATGATTTATTTTTAAAACCATTTTCAGTACTTTCAACATACTGTGCAGTTGGAAGTCCCTGCTCCCATGCCAATTGACCTACGGGCGTAATGCCTGTGCTGAAACTCGTACCAGGTCGATCGAAGGCAAAATCTGCAGCCATCGCACTTACACTCGCGGTTGAGCAAAGTATCAAGCTCAGTTGTTTTAATTTTGTCATGGGGCACCCAAATTAATTTAATTCTTTCGTCATTTTTGCGCCACGGCTACGTAATAACTCGAGTGTCTCACGTTCTTCCGGTAAAGCCTGTGACCAATCAATGGTATCAAAATCGCAGTCGAAAAATAAATCACTAATTGAACTCAGAATGGTATTCCCCTCTTCATCTTTGGTATTAGGATCAACTTGATGATCAAGTAAGCGTTGAACTGCAGGCACACATGCAGCACTCGCAGCATCCCAAAGTGGGCCGTAACATTCCTCTGCATCCCATAAATGGAAATTAGCTTTCGCTGCAATCAGTGCATCTAGAATATCAAGATGTACTTGTAATTTCTGTTGTTTTTCTTCTGTTGAAAGCGCATTTCCTTGCTCATACGCTTCACAAATTTCTTCCCACCATTGAAATAAAGTGTCTGACCACACAGAAACCGCAGGGCCTTTCTCTCCTGCGATAAAGTTTGGATCTAAACCTTCTGCTAACAGGCGCTGTACCTGTGCTAGGTCTAATTCTTCTAAGGCCTGTAAAAACACTTGTTGATGTGCTGTTAGCATTTACTTTCTCTACTATTTATCTATAACGACATTATGCCTAATAATGCAGATCATTATTCAATTAAATAAATCAAAACTGTTCATTCAAAATTTTATTCAAAAAAAAAGCCCCGAAGGGCTTTTTGCTATTCCACATCCACTTCATCTTCTTTCAGTTGGATGGGCGCTCCACGAGGGTTCTCTTTTTTCTCGAATACATGTTCAAGACTACGCTTTAATCGGTCAATCGCACCATGAATCGCTGTGTCGATATTATGACCTCTGTGATTGACCACAACTGGTTTTAGTCCAGCTGGGCGAGCTTCGATCATACATTGAATATCGTCTGCACCGCCTTTATGGGCATTTTCATCACTTAAATGAACCGAAAAATGGGTAATTCTTTCACTATGGCGTTGAAACTCTGTATTTAGTTCTGCACGTACATAATCAATTAATCGCTCACTGTTTTGAATATTCTTATCTGTACGGATTTCTATGTTCATAAATATCATCCTCACTCTTCTTCTGAATCATTTTTGTGCAAAACTTTTTATCTTGGCACGTTTGTAGCTTGCAATCTAATTGCATCGAACATCTTCAATTGCTGTTTGGAATACGTCCCTCCACATTGAATGATGAACACTTTTTGAGTCTGCAGAACCGTGTCCTTATACTTTGAATATCGGGCCTAACTCAAAAATATGCAAGTGGTATTTTAAAAAATTAATAAAAGGATTACTCATTGTGACAAGTACTTACTTACGCGGACAGGCGCTTATTGATTCGATTCAAAATGCACCTTATTCCAGAGACTTAAGAGGTTATGGGGCGAATCCACCTCATCCTCATTGGCCTAATCAAGCGCGTATCGCAGTGCAATTTGTCTTAAATTATGAAGAAGGTGGTGAAAACCACATTGAGCACGGTGATCAAGGTTCAGAGCAATTTTTATCTGAAATCGTTGGTGCTTCCAGTTTTAATGCTAAGCATATGTCAATGGATTCTATGTATGAGTATGGGTCAAGAGTCGGTTTTTGGCGTATTCATAATGAGTTCAAGAAACGTCAATTACCCATGACTATTTTTGGTGTGGGAATGGCTTTGGCACGTCATCCAGATGTGGTCGAAGCAATTAAATCTGCGGATTACGATGTGGTATCTCATGGTCAACGTTGGTTGCATTATCAGAATATGGATATTGAGACCGAAAGGCAGCATATGGATCAAGCCATTAGTGTACTTGAAACGCTATTCGGACAAGCCCCAATCGGTTGGTACACAGGTCGAGATAGTCCCAACACACGTCAACTTTTAACTGAATTTCCTCAAATCAAATACGACTGTGATTATTACGGCGATGATTTACCTTTTTGGACACAGCTCACCCATCCCAATGGCGAGCAGCATCCGCATTTAATTATTCCTTATACTCTGGACACCAACGACATGAAGTTTAGTTCAGCAGGTGGCTTCAATCATGGTGAACAATTTTATCAATATCTAAAGGATGCCTTTGATGTCTTGTATGCCGAAGGAGAAACTGCACCAAAAATGATGTCTATTGGGATGCACTGCCGTCTTTTAGGACGCCCAGGACGCTTCAAGGCACTACAACAGTTCTTAGACTATGTTCAATCTCATGAACATGTTTGGATTTGTCGTCGTGGAGATATTGCGCAACATTGGATCGATCATTTCGCACCATAATTTCACATTCATGAGAAAAAGAGTGCTTTATAAAGTGCTCTTTTGATCTTTTTCAGTCACTTTTTCCACCAAATCTACTTTGGCATTGTTATTGCAATTTAAGCCTAAAGTTTCAATGTATAGGTTTGAATTGTGTTGCTTTCAGAATTTAATCAAACATCTGTTGAACATCAGAAAGCATTTTTATTGCAATGTGTTCATATCCCACGATGGGGCGAGGAAATCATTCATCACGGTCCTTTTGACACACGAGAAGGACTATTAAAGTATGCTGAACAACATGCCATTACATGGACATGGGATGAAATTTTAGCAGCCCTAAATACACACCCAAGGATTGGCGAAAGAAAAGCAAAACTTGAATTATCAGAACAAGAACAAACTTTTTCAAGGCGTGAACAAGCACGCATCACACATGATCAAGAAGTTCTAGATGCGTTATATAAAGGCAACTTGGCCTATGAAAAAAAATTCGGTTTTATTTTTCTGATTAAAGCTTCTGGTTTGAATAGTGAAGAGATTCTGACTGCATTGGAATACCGCTTGCTAAACGATTTTGAGACTGAAAAAAGAATCGTCCATCGCCAACTTTTAGAAATTGCTTTACTGCGCCTCTCACAGGAAATTCAAGCATGATCAGCTCACATATTTTAGATACCCACCTTGGACGTCCTGCAAGTAATGTTGAAGTTAAGCTTTTTTCTGCGTCTGGAGAGTTATTAGCGATAGCCAAAACCAATTCTGATGGACGTGTGACAGCAGCAGATTTTGGACTCGATCAAATTGATGTCGCTGAATACAGCATCGAATTTATGACGCAAACTTATTTCTCAGCGCAGAACATCCCAACTTTTTTTCTAAAAGCCGTCATTCATTTTTCAGTAACCGATGCTCACCAACATTATCACATTCCCTTGCTCATTAGCCCTTATGCCTACTCCACCTATCGTGGCAGCTGAGCACTCGCAAATTTAAAATATAGAGGGATTTATTATGACTGCACACGAACAACAACAATCACCCGAACATGAATATCTTGGTACTGGTAAAAGTGCTGCTTATGGCTTACAACATGTTTTAACCATGTATGGTGGTATTATAGCGCCTCCTCTGATCGTGGGTACGGCTGCAGGCTTATCAGGTATGGAAATTGGGCTACTCATCGCTGCTGCTTTATTTGTCGGTGGCTTAGCGACAATTTTACAAACCATAGGCGTTAAACATATTGGTGCACAATTGCCCTTGGTTCAGGGTGTCTCTTTTGCTGGTGTAGCCACAATGGTCGCAATTGTCACCACAGGTGGCGGATTACAGGCAGTCTATGGTGCCGTCATTGTGGCATCACTTTTAGGGTTTTTCTTAGCGCCCTACTTCTCTAAAATTATTCGATTTTTTCCCCCAGTTGTTACAGGCTGTGTAATTACAATCATAGGCTTATCACTCCTGCCAGTTGCTGTGCGTTGGATGATGGGCGGCAATAAAAGTGCACCTGATTGGGGAAGTGCTGAAAATATTTGTTTAGCGTTAGCGACGCTTGCAATCGTCATAATATTGAATATGGCTGGCAGTGCCACAATTCGACGCCTTTCAATTTTACTGGCAATTATTCTTGGCACTGTCTTAGCATTTATGTTTGGCTTTGGTGATTTTAGCAAAGTTGGGGAAGGTCATTGGTTACAGGTTCCTAGCTTCTTTGCATTTGGTATGCCGACCTTTGAGTTTACAGCAATACTTTCCATGATCATTGTTACCCTCGTGATTATGACTGAAACTACAGCTGATATTATTGCAGTCGGTGAAATTATCGGTACGGATGTAGATTCAAAACGTATTTCAGATGGTCTACGCGCAGATATGTTATCAAGTGCAGCAGCACCGATCTTTGGTTCATTTATGCAAAGTGCGTTTGCGCAAAACGTTGGTTTAGTTGCAATAACAGGGATTAAAAGTCGCTATGTTGTCGCTGCTGGCGGGATAATTCTGGTCGTACTTGGATTACTCCCAGTGATGGGGCGTTTTATTGCAGCGATTCCTGTGCCTGTACTTGGGGGGGCTGGCCTTGTTTTATTTGGTACAGTAGCCGCGAGTGGTATCCGTACACTGGCAAAAATTGATTATAACGATCAGAAAAACTTAATTATTGTCGCGACTTCAATTGCTGCAGGAATGGTACCCATTATTGACCATTCATTCTATTCCGACTTCCCAAAATGGGTCCAAACCTTGTTCCATTCGGGTATTAGCTCAACCTGCTTAATGGCGATAATCCTCAATATATTATTTAATCACTTAAAATTATTTGGACCGAAAATTAATATTAAAAGTAAACAAATAATTGATTCTCATCATTAATTTAACCCATCTTTGTATCAATGCCTGCATACGTGGGCATTAATTTTTCCTTTCATCCACTTTTGGCTTTATTTTTGCAAAAGAATCGTTATTCTGTTACCGCTTTCTCTGGGGATTCTTTTATGAAACTTAATCAAATCGCAGCACTTTGCGCATTAGCTTCTACAGCAGCGTTTACTCAAGCAAGTCCAATTGTTTGGCAAGATTTCAGCCTAACTGGTCTTTATGGCGATAACTACCTAAACCCTTTCTCTCAACAAGAAGGTGAACGCTATACCATCACTGCTGAATATGCTGCAAAGCTTAAGTACTCGGATGTTTTCTTTTTCGTCGATCAACAATGGGGCGGAAAAGATGGCGATTCAACTTACCTTGAATTAGCTCCACGATTAAGTTTAAGTGAAGTTTCTGGCCAAAAACTAAGCGCTGGTCCAATCAAAGATGTATTGATTGCAACGACTTGGGAACACAACGCTGGTTATAACAACAATACTGAGTTCAATAACTTCTTGTATGGCGTAGGCTTTGCTTTAGATATTCCTTACACGCAATATGCAAATATTAACTTCTATCGAGTTGACAATGACTTGACTGAAGATGACTACCAAATGACGATCACTTACGCTGTTCCATTCAAGCTAGGCAATGAAGAATTCTTGGCAGATGCATTCCTTGATTGGTCTACAAATGAAGGTCCTGGTCATGCGAGTGAATTGAACTGGACAAGCCAATATAAATGGAATGTTGGTAAACATATCTCTCCAAAAACCAAATTGTATGTAGGTGTTGAACACTCTGTTTGGAACAATAAATTCGGTCAAAAAGGTCAAGACCAAAACGATGTAAGCGCATTGGTTAAATATCATTTCTAATTGATATTTATAATAAAAAAGCAAGACTAGTGTCTTGCTTTTTTTATGCTCAATAATCAAAATAAAGTTATAAATACTGACGATTAGAATAAAAAATGTCTTTTAAAATTCGTTTCGCAACTGAACAGGATTTAACTCAAATCCAAGATATTTACAACGATGAAATTCTGAATGGTTTTGCAACATGGAATGAGCAAGATCAAGACATTTATTATTATCAGAATTGGTATCGTCAGCATCTAATAGATCATTTCCCTATTTTTGTGGTTGAAAACGAACTCACCCAACAAATTGCAGGTTATGCTGAATATAGTACATTTAGAGCGATCAGTGGTTTTAGACAAACTGTCGAACACTCTGTGTATATTCATCCCAATTTTACACGTTTGGGTTTTGGCAAAGCTTTACTCCAACATTTAATTCAACACGCAAGCCAACATAAAATTCATGTCATGATCGCTGCTATAGATCATGAAAATTTTGCATCCATCAAATTACATGAATACTTTGGATTTAAACAAACAGGCTATTTACCAGAAGTCGGACAAAAATTTGGATCTTGGCGCAATCTCGTCTTATTCCAACTGAATCTAAATACTTAAAAAGGGCATTTAGCCCTTTTATTTAAAATCTCTTAATCCAAAGGATTTCCAACAATATTACTGATAATACCTTTCATAATATGAGGTCCTTGTTCTTTTCTTAAGTCCTCATACCATTCACGAGTAATCGATTCGTCTTTCATATGCGTCACATCACAACGTTTACGCGCTCTCAATACCATTTCAGCCGTGCGTTCATTACGTTTGTTTTGATAACGTCTTAACGCATCCTGAATTCCCAATGTATTAATCTGTAATGCCCGAGCCAAA
Organism: Acinetobacter sp. ANC_7655; assembly: GCF_056784015.1. NCBI lineage: Bacteria > Pseudomonadati > Pseudomonadota > Gammaproteobacteria > Moraxellales > Moraxellaceae > Acinetobacter > Acinetobacter sp. ANC_7655. Next base: position 140,465 of record NZ_JBWYJB010000002.1, read on the forward strand.
TAAATGGCATCTTCCATCGCTTGGCAACCGCCTTGCCCAATATCAGGTGTTGTACTATGTGCTGCATCGCCAACAATCACTACTCGCCCTTTATAGAAATCTGCAAATGGTTCTATATCATGGATTTCAACACGATTGGTTCGCTGTTCATCAATAGCATCAATCAAAGTTTGTACTTGCGGACACCAACCGTCAAAATATTGTTTTAGTAATTTTTTATACTGAGTACGATCATTTTCCAAACCTAATTCAAGTGGTACATCAAAGAAGAAGTAAAAACGATTACCTGCGACTGGCATTAAAGAAGCTCGCTTCCCTTCTCCCACAAAGGTGGTCCACTGATCGGCAGGAGCGAGCGACTCAGAAATTTCGACCAACCCATTCCAATTCACATAACCTGCATAACGACGCTCAACTTGCTCACCTAAAACATAGGCACGCGTGATTGAATGAGTCCCATCCGCGCCGACCAATAAATCCGTGGTTATTTGTGTTCCGTCAGCAAAATGGATTTTGACATCATCACCTTGATCCTCAAGTCCGATCATTTTTTTTGCAAGATGAATATCTTCACGTCCAAACTCATCCATTAACATATTTTGTAATTCAGCGCGAGAAACAGGATAAGGTCGCTGCCCGACTTCTTCAATCAATGGATATAAACTAAATTGCGTCATGACATCACCCGTGAGCCCATCGACATAAGCAAGGTGATCCATTTTCCCACCAAGTTGAGCGACTTGATCCGTGAGTCCTAGATAGTTCAAACATTTCACACCATTTGACCACAATGAAATCGCAGCACCCACGGGTAAAATTTTTTCAGTTTGTTCATATATTGAAACTTGATGACCAAATTTCTTCAGCGCAATTCCGGTCGTTAATCCTGCCATTCCGGCACCAATAATGGTGATATTCCTTTTTACTTCCACAATTTTTTTTGCTTTAACCCACTGCTTAAAGCGAAAAACGTGCCATTTCCACCAATATAGCGCTACATAAGTGCAAGGTTGGCACATGCTGTGCATTCTTTTTAAAGCCCTTAAGCAGATGCGACATAACAACGCATTACGATTCTAAGAATGCATTCTTTTGATAAGAATCAAGTTTTAAAGTAATAATGGAAGATGACATGGCAACACTATTGGCACCGGAATTTGAAATCCCTACTCATTTACAGCAACTTACTAACCTTGCAGATGCCCGAATTGGTGCAAAAGTCACAACATGTTCTGATGATTTTTTTGCTGAAGCTCAACGTATGCTTCAGTTTGATGCGCCTATCTTTGTAGAAGGTAAATTTGATGATCATGGCAAGTGGATGGATGGATGGGAAACCCGTCGTAAGCGTCACAGTGGTTATGATTGGGCGATTGTTCACTTAGGTGTTGCAGGTAAAATTAAAGCACTCGATATTGATACTACTTTTTTTAGTGGTAATTATCCCGCTTCTGCTTCAGTAGAAGGGTGTTATGCACCAAATGAAAACTTGGATAATGCTGAATGGCACCAAATTTTACCAAATAGTATATTGGGACCAAGTCAGCACCATGTCTTTGAAGTTTCAATGAATCAGATCTTTACCCATCTTCGTTTAAATATTTTTCCAGATGGGGGTATCGCACGATTCCGCGTATATGGTGAAGTCAGCGTTAAAATCCAAGATCAAAACCAAACCCTCGACCTGCTTGCACTTGAAAATGGTGGACGTGTTATTGCCTATAGTGATGCACACTTCGGACATCCACGTAATCTGATCAATCCAGGACGTGGGATTAATATGGGTGATGGTTGGGAAACCGCACGCCGTCGTGCACCCGGTTTCGACTGGTGTATTTTAGCTTTAGGGCAAGCTGGTCACATTGAAAAGATCGAGATTGATACAGCCCACTTTAAAGGAAATTATCCTGCTGAAGTGTCCATTCAAGCCATTTATATAGAAGATGCAACGGATCCTCAATTGACTCCACAAAGTATGTTTTGGCCTTTCTTATTAGATGCTCAACCAATGCAAATGGATCACATTCATAACTTTGTAAATGAAGTATTGCGACACGAAAAAATTTCTCATATTCGGGTGAATATGATTCCTGATGGAGGGATTAGCCGTATACGCCTCTGGGGTAAAGTAAATCCTTAGTTGAGCATTTGTTACTTTTAAAGTGATCTTATTTTGACTGCATTTTCGACACAATTCTAAATTGAAAATGCAGTATCTTTTTAGCGAATTTTTATGATGCATACCATTACCCTACAACCTTTAACCTCCGAAAATTTTGCACCTTTTGGTGACGTCATTGCTTGCCAAGGAAATGATTATTTTCATATTAACGATGCGCATACAGAGCGCTATCATGCTTTAGTGACCACTGAAATTATTGGCGATGCCAAAGCCGGGATTAGTATTTTTCGAAATATTCAAAGTACCAATATTCCGTTCAAAATTTCAATGCTTGAACGTCATCCTCATGGATCACAAGCTTTCATCCCGATGCAGGGACAAAAGTTTTTAGTAGTGGTTGCACCAAACTTAAATGCGAATCAGCCCGATATTTCAAACCTACAAGCTTTTATAACTAATGGCTCTCAAGGTGTAAACTATCGTACGGGGACTTGGCATCATCCACTTTTAACATTGGAAAGCCCGAGTGATTTTGCGGTGGTGGATCGGATTGGCAGTGGACCTAATTGTGATGTGTTTAAGTTTGATCAAATTGAAATATCACATTGAATCTGGTGCTTATGCATCTCAGTTATGCAGATCATGAGACCATCTAATTTTATGTCCATCTTTGACTATTATTTTACAACTAGGTAATCATTGTCATTCACCGATGTCGCATATTCTTCCATTCTTGAAATCAGTCCATTTTCAATGGTGTACTCTTGTACCCATTTTTGCTCAAATTCACCATCTTGACCATCAATCGTAAATTTTTCGCGTCCAAAAACCACCACTTTGTTACCTTCTTTGACCATACGTAAAATATTAAAGTATGCGACATGCATGGTTGTGAAATTGGTATTGAAGAACTGTTCTACACCCGTTTTTCCTTCAAATCGAATTGAAGGCAGTTTTTGTGAGCCATGGTGAATCCATACCGTATCCTCAGTTACTGTTGCAACAGCAGCCTGTAAATCTTGAGACCTAAATGCCTCAAACATTTGGTCTATGATTAGAAGTGAATTGATCATACTCATTTTATTTACTCTTTTTATCTTAGGATAAAAAGAGGTTAATGAAGGGAGAGTGAAAGATCACTATCAGCTGGTATAGCGATTTAAAGATTTTGCTAGAAACGATGAGTTCTATACGACTGCTTGATTTTGACAAGCTGACATCACATGTAACACCGCAGCAGTTCTCGTTTCCACAAACAGCTTCTCAAAAACATGCTCTAAATGTTTATTGACGGTGCGTGGACTCAACTCCAAAATTTCTGCAATATCTCGGTTGGTTTTGCCAAGCGTTACCCAATGCATAACTTCAGCCTCACGTGGTGTTAAATTCGGACAAGCTTGAGCGATCTCCTCAACACTTGGCATGTGTGTTTGCTCTTTGAGCTGAACCAAAACATGTTTAGGTAATTGTCCTTCTTTCAGCTTGGTCAATAAATTTAATTGTAATTGCTGATGCCCATGACCATATTGACCATGTAGCATTTCTTCTTGATAAGATTGCTGGAAAAGTGCTTTTAACCACTGATTTATACTCTTTCTAAAATGAGTAATATCAATTCCATGTTGCGTTAATAAACCTTGCACTACAGGTGTCTGCCAAATAATTTCCCCATCCATATTCATCGACAAAATTGCACTGCCTGTTGCATCGAGCATTTGTTTCTGTTGGTGCATTAAACGGGCTTGCAGTAAATGCGTTTTGACACGTGCTTGTACTTCATCGATATTCAGTGGCTTTGTCACATAATCTACGCCCCCGACTTGAAAGCCTTTTACAATATGTTCGGTTTCCGTCAAACCCGTCATAAATATGACAGGGATGTGCTCAGTCATTGGACTCGCTTTAAGCTGGATACAGGTTTCAAAACCATCAATCTCAGGCATACTCCCATCCAATAAAATCATATCTGGCTGTGAACGGTGCGCAATTTCAATAGCAGTAAAACCATTGGTGGCAACTAAGACCTGATAGCCTGCTTGATCAAGACTTTCATGTAATAAACTTAGATTTTCAGGAATATCATCCACAATTAAAATACTTTCTAACATAGCTTAACTCCCTTCCAAATCAGATCTGATTTCAGATAGGTGCTCGTGTAATCGTTGTAATGCACGTTGGGTATCGAAGCGTTGAATATCAAATTCTATGTGTTGCCATATAGAAGGATCACAGACATTGCGTTTCTTGCAAATTTCGAGGATCTCTTTGGCTCCACGGATATAACCAATACTCAAATAATCTTCTAGTTTGATTAGCGCTTGTTCTGGTGCTACATCATCCTCATCAATCACGCTGACAGATAAAGCGTTACTATCATAGTGTAAGGGTTCAACCTGTTTTTGAGGTTCTTCTGCGACTTGAGTTGGCTCATTCTGATGAACCCAGTTTAAGCCTAATTTATCTCCAATTTTGTTCAGTAGCAGATTTAAGTCCACGGGTTTGACCAGAAAGTCTTCATTCAATACATCGGTTTCAGGGTTCTGCATTCGTTCATTGGCATCTGCGGAAATAATGATGATGGGAACATTGGTCATTTTATTATTTCTCAATAATTTCGCAGTTTCCCACCCTCCCATCAAAGGCATACTCAAATCCATTAAAATTAAATCTGGTCGAAATTCAGGGACTTTTCTTAGACATTGCAATCCCGATTCTGCTTCTTCAAGAATAAAGCCGAGAGGTTTAAGGAAATTTAAAACTAGTCCACGATCAGTTGCTTCATTGTCTACGACCAATATTTTACGGCGATGTCCCGTATAGCCAGATACTGTATTCGATGCGACATCAGCAATGGGATGAATGACCGACTTTGAAGGTAAATATAGTTTTATTTTAAAAATTGAACCGTTTTTTAACGTACTGCTTACCTTTAACTCCCCACCGAGAATATCCACCAATAGTTTAACAATTGGTAAACCCAAACCTGTTCCAGCAAAGCTCCCTTGTACGACATTTTGTCCGCGCTCAAAAGGCTGGAATATTCGCTCTAGATCTGCTTGAGCAATCCCGCATCCCGTATCATGAATTTCAAAATATGCCGTCTGAAAGCGATAATCTACTCGAAATTTCACCTCTCCTTCGAGCGTAAATTTCAAAGCATTTCCCATTAAATTGATAAGGATCTGTTCAAGTCTTTTTTTATCTATACGTACGTATTGTGGTATTTTTTCACTAATTTCGACCGTAAATTTCAGTTGTTTCTGTTGGAATTGTGGCTCAAACATATTCACGATTTGTTGGAGAAACTTCGGAAATTCAATATTCGACATTTCTAAAGAAATTTTACCTGTTTCAATCCTTGCAAGATCAAGTAAACCATCAATCAAGGACGTTAAATGCTGCCCACTACGACGAATCACACCCAGCGCAGCTTTTCCTTGTTCAGAGAGTTGTTCTTGTTTATTGAGTAACTGGCTATATCCTAAAATACTATTTAGAGGTGTTCTCAGTTCATGACTAATTCCAACAACATAACGACTTTTGGCCTCATTGGCTTTTTCAGCTTGAGTTCGTGCATCTTGTAATTGCCGATCTGTAATTTTATGCGCTTCAATTTCGTCCATGAGCAGTTGTGTTTGCATATTACTTTCAAGCTGAGCTTGTCGGCGACTTTCATCATTGAGTACCAACCACCATGCTGCAACACATAACAGTAAAAATAATACGGCATAAATTTTCACAAATAGCATCAGCAACTCATGCTGTTGAGTTGATCCAAATACTGTGCCGAATTTACTCAGTTCTTGTAAATAAACCAGACTTAAACTGACTGCCAAAACCACACTCAGAACAAAGATCATCAAAATATAAAGACTCAATCTAGTATTGATGTATCTCAACCATTGGCGCGGTAGAAACCAAACTGCAAAATGCTTAAGTTGTGCAGACCACCGTGCATGAGGCTTACATAAATCATGGCAACGAGCTTCTAAGGTACAGCATAAAGAACAAATCATATTGTTATAAGCAGGACAAGTCGCCATGTCAGCCATTTCATAATCATGCTCACAAACCACACATCGTTGTGTCTCTATTGGTTTTAATGATTTATCTTCATGACGTGCGATGTAGTATTTGCCACGAGTAAAATAAGCAAGCATTGGGACACAGACGATAGCTGAACCTAAAGCAATAAATCCTGCTAAGGATTTTGCGATATCACCAAATAATCCCCAGTAGCATAAAATCGACAATAAGGATGCAATACATAAACTGCCAACACCGACTGGATTAATGTCATAGAGGTAAGCACGCCTAAATTCAATTCCTTTCGGGCTCAGCCCCAATGGCTTACAAATGACGAGATCAGCAACGATGGCACCCACCCATGCCAAAGCCACATTACTATAAAGCCCCAATACACGCTCCACCGCATGGATGACGCCTAGTTCCATCAACAATAGCGCAATAAAAATATTGAACACTAACCAAACCACACGTCCGGGATGACTGTGCGTTAAGCGTGCAAAGAAATTAGACCATGCCAATGAGCCAGCATAAGCGTTGGTTACATTGATCTTTAACTGTGCGATACACACAAACATGACTGTAAGAAATAATGCAGCAGCAGGATGCTCAATCACTTGTTGGTAGGCGATCCAATATAGATAATTCGGATTGCTTAATTCATGATTCGGCACCATAAATTTAAGGGCGAGTACCATTAAAATCATGCCCATAAAAATTTTAATGAATCCCACCAATATCCATGCAGGACCACCTAAAAATACCGCCCAATTCCATGTCTTTTGAGCATGTTTTTTGTCTGGCAAAAATCTTAAATAATCAGCTTGTTCACCAATCTGCGTAATCAGCGCAAACAAAACAGTGCAAGATGCGCCAAAAAAAGCCAAATTGAATCCTGCACTTTGACTTTGTGCGCCTTCTATTAGGGCAACTTCAGAGAGCAGAGTCGGGTGCTTCACCAAAACAAAGCACCATGGTAGTAATAATAAAAAAATCCATAATGATTGGGTAAACGCTTGTACTTTATTAATAAACCCTATGCCTTTGATCACTAGGGGCAGAATAATAAGCGCAGAAATTAAATAACCTAGACTCAGCGGCACACCTAAACCAAGCTCAAGCGCCAAAGCCATGATAGCGGCTTCAAAAGCAAAGAAGATGAAAGTAAAACTGGCGTAAATGACTGAAGTTATAGATGAGCCGATATAGCCAAAGCCTGCGCCCCGTGTAAGTAGGTCAATATCAACATTGTATTTGGCCGCGTAATATCCAATAGGCCAACTGGTCAAAAAGATAATGATTGAAACGACCACTAAGGCCCAAAATGCATTGCTAAAGCCGTATTGCCATAACATGGTTGCACCAAGCGCTTCCATCGCTAGAAAACTGACTGCTGCAAGCGCTGTATTGGTCACCGTCCAAAGGGACCACCGTCTTACTGACCTCGGCGCGTAGCGTAGTGCATAGTCTTCAATACTCTCATCGACCACCCAAGTATTGTATTTACGGCGTGTATGAATCACCCGTTGCGGTGCTTGAGGAGTATTGCTAGATGAAACCATAAAGCTAGGCAATTTAAATAGACCCTTACAGTTAGCAAAATCTATGCCCAGCTTAACTTTCATCAAAAATCATTTTGAGGAACATCGATATACGTAAAGTGACGTATATGCTCATTTTTTAACACCCCTTAGGCTTAAGTCCATAGCAAGCGCAAACAATAAATCGCGCAATGGCCTTATCCACTTCATCAGGGGAACACCAATGACCTTAAAATCTAAAGTTAAAACATCTGGCTTACTCGCAGGACTACTCGCTGTTCCTTTTTTACTGGCACCTGTCTTGACCACTGCGAGTGCTCCAGCGACAGCAAAAGTAAATACAACCAAACTTAACGTAAATGATAAATTCGTCTATGTCGGTCAGCTTCATTCAGCGACGGGAACGATGGCAATCTCTGAAACAGGAGCCATCCAAGCAGAACGTTTAGCCATTGAGCAGATCAACAAACAAGGTGGTGTATTAGGTCGTCAGATTAAAATTGTTCAAGAAGATGGTGCATCTGACTGGCCAACTTTCGCTGAGAAAGCCCGAAAATTAACTGAAAAGGATCGTGTTGCAGCAATTTTTGGTTGCTGGACTTCAGCTTCTCGTAAAGCCGTATTACCTATTATTGAACGAAATAATTCGCTTCTGTATTACCCAACATTCTATGAAGGTCTAGAACAATCTAAAAATGTGATTTATACCGGTCAAGAAGCTACGCAACAGGTGCTTGAGTCTCTGAATTGGCTTGCACGTGAGAAAAAAGCCAAAACATTCTATTTAATCGGTTCTGACTATATTTGGCCACGTACCACCATGAAAATTGCCCGTACACACATTGAAAAAGTGTTGAAAGGTAAAGTCGTCGGTGAAGAATACTACCCGCTTGGTCATACGCAATTTGGTTCTTTAATTAACAAAACCAAACTTCGTAAACCAGATGCAATTGTCGCTGCCGTAGTAGGTGGATCAAACGTTTCATTCTACAAGCAAATGAAAGCGGCAGGTGTGACTGGCGATAAGCAAACACTGCTTACCTTCTCTGTGACAGAAGATGAATTACTGGGGATTGGTGGCGAAAATATGAAGGGCTTTTACTCTTCAATGAAATATTTCCAAAGTTTAAATAATCCAAGTAACGCAGCTTTCGTAAAAGCATTTAAAGCAAAATATGGTCCTAAAGCAGTAATTGGTGATGTGACTCAAGCCGCTTATCTTGGTCCGTGGTTATGGAAAGCCGCAGTTGAAAAAGCTGGTAGTTTTGATGTTGCCAAAGTTACCAAAGCCTCTTCAGGCATCGAAATGAAAAATGCGCCTGAAGGTTACGTGAAAATTGATGCCAATCATCATTTATGGAGCAAATCACGTATTGCACAAGTGCAAACCAATGGTCAATTCAAAGTGGTCTACGAATCAAAAGGTTTAATCAAGCCTAATCCATTCCCTAAAGGCTACTAAATCGACAGCACATGATCAGGAGAGCCCTCTCCTGATCTTTTCATTTCAAACCTATTATTTAAAGCTTGGAGGATGAGGCGATGGATTTATCTTTAGCTGACTTCGGTGCAATTTTTGCGATGCAAGGCTTTAATGGTCTTTCTGTTTTCTGTGTGCTGTTGTTAATGGCACTGGGCCTTGCAATTATTTTTGGGCAAATGGGTGTCATCAATATGGCACATGGTGAATTCCTCACAATAGGCGCGTATACCACATTTGTCATTTCAACCCTGACTGAAAGCTATTTTCCTCAGTTGCTTCCCTATTATTTTATTGTAGCGATTGTGGCAGCTTTTCTGACAGCAGGCATTATCGGCTATATGGTCGAACGGCTCATGATTAGTCGGCTTTATCAGCGGCCACTCGATACTTTGCTTGCAACTTGGGGCTTGAGCTTAATCATGCAACAAGTGTTTCGCTCTACATTTGGTCCCAAAGAAGTGAGTCCAACACTACCTGATTGGCTTATGGGCTCTTATCAACCGACAGAGACGATTGATATTCCTATTAATGGCTTATTCCTTGTCGGTGTCACACTCACCGTGACCGCTTTCGTCTATTTCCTCATCTATCGTTCTCGCTGGGGCTTACAGCTTCGTGCGACAAACCAAAACCGTTTCATGAGTGGTGCCGTTGGTATTAATACAAAGCGTGTGGACAGTCTAACATTCGCATTAGGTTGTGGTTTGGCCGGTATTGCTGGTGCGGCGTTTACGACAATTGGCTCAACTGGTCCAACTGCAGGCTCTCTCTATATCGTAGACACGTTCTTGGTTGTGGTGTTTGGTGGAGCTGCAAGTCTATTAGGCACTATCGCTTCGGCTTTCAGTATTGCACAAGCCCAATCAATCCTAGAGTTCTTCCTGTCAGGCTCTGTTGCCAAAGTCATTACCTTAGCGACGGTCATCATCATTTTGATGTTACGTCCTCAAGGTTTGTTCTCAATCAAAGTTCGTAAATAGGTATTCAGGAGAGATTGATATGAGTAATCCAATGAATGCCTTGTTAGGCGGTAAAGAAGGTGCGATTGGACTGGCTATATTGGCAGTACTGATCCTATTTGTAATGCCCATGTTTTTAGATGTTTTCCGTCTCAATTTAATGGGTAAATATCTTACATTTGCTTTTGTCGCGATTGGTTTAGTGCTGTGCTGGGGTTACGGCGGCATTTTGAGTTTAGGTCAGGGTATTTTCTTTGGGATCGGTGGCTACTGTATGGCCATGTTCCTCAAACTTGAAGCTTCTGACATGCAATCCACAGCAGCTCAAACCACACCCGGTATTCCAGATTTTATGGACTGGAACCAAATTACCAGCCTACCAATGTTCTGGGAACCATTCCATAGTTTCACATTTACCCTATTCGCGATTGTAATTATTCCAATTTTATTGGCTTTTATTATTGGTTTTGCAATGTTTACTCGTCGTGTAGGAGACGTGTATTTCTCTATCATCATGCAAGCGATTGTGGCGATTTTGACAATTTTGATTATTGGTCAACAAGGCTTTACTGGTGGTATCAACGGTATTACTGATCTCAAGACATTACATGGCTGGGATATCCGTACGGATGAAGCAAAGTACGTTTTGTATTACATCAATGCATTGTTACTCATCGCAGTCATCATGATCAGTCGCTTTGTTCTCAGCTCAAAGTTAGGTCGCTTACTTTCTGCAATGCGTGAAAAAGAAGAACGTGTACGTTTTTCTGGCTATGACGTTTCAATGTACAAAGTCTTTATCTTCTGCTTTGCGGCAGTCGTTTCTTCCGTCGGTGGGGCAATGTTTACACTGCAAGTCGGCTTCATGTCTCCAACGATTATTGGCATCGTCCCATCTATTGAAATGGTGATCTTGGCTGCAGTAGGCGGACGTTTATCACTGATTGGAGCTGTATATGGTGCAGTTTTAGTTAACCTCGGTAAAACTTACTTCTCTGAAGCATTCCCTGAAGTATGGTTGTACTTCCTTGGTGCATTGTTCATAGGCGTTGTGATGTTCTTACCGAATGGTTTAGCTGGCTTATATGAAAAATATGTTCGCCCACTTATCTTCAAAGATAAAAAAACAACGGCTTCGCCTATCCCCCATCAACCCACGGAGTCCAAAAAAGATAGCAATATTGAAGTAGAAGGAGGTGTGAAATGAGTAAAGTCGGCGTAGAAATGGCAAAACCTGTACTTGTTATCGAAGATCTCACAGTCTCGTTTGATGGCTTTAAAGCCGTCAGCGATCTCAACTTCTATCTCGATAAAAACGAAGTTCACGTGGTGATCGGCCCTAATGGTGCAGGTAAAACAACAGTATTGGATTTGATTTGCGGTAAAACTAAAGCAACTTCTGGCACGATCAAATTTAATGATATTGAACTGACTAAGCTCAAAGAGTTCGAAATCGTTCGTAAAGGTGTCGGTCGTAAATTTCAAAATCCCAATATTTACGAAAACCTTTCAGTCTATGACAACCTAGAAATGTCTTTCCCACGTGGTCGTAATGTGTTTGGGGCTTTGTTCTTTAAGCGAACCAAAGATGTCGAAGAACGTATCCAAGAAGTCGCTTCAAAAATTTTCCTCACTGATTTATTACACACCTCCGCAGGCCTATTGTCTCATGGACAAAAACAATGGCTTGAAATAGGGATGTTGCTTATGCAAGACCCCGAGTTGTTAATGCTGGATGAACCTGTGGCAGGCATGAGTGTTTCTGAGCGCGAACAGACAGCACAACTGCTTCGTGAAATCAGTAAAGGACGCTCAGTCCTCGTGATTGAGCACGATATGGAGTTCGTAAAAACTATTGCAGATAAAGTGACTGTATTGCATCAAGGGAAAATCCTCGCAGCAGGAAAAATGGATGATGTGCAAAGTGATCCAAAAGTCATTGAAGTCTATCTCGGACACTAAGGAGGCCTTATGAGCGGATTATTAGAAATTAGTTCTTTGTGTTCAGGTTATAAACAAAGCCAAGTCATTCATGATCTAGAGCTTAAAATTCAACCCAAAGAAATTGTGGCGATTATGGGTCGAAATGGGATGGGAAAAACCACACTGTTTAAAACCCTTATCGGTGATATTAAAAATACTCAAGGCGAAATCAAGCTCGATGGTAAAAACTTAGAAAAGCTTGACCCGTATCAACGCGTGGAAAATGGTGTTGCCTATGTTCCTCAAGGTCGTATGATTTTCTCAACCATGTCTGTTCTAGAGAATATTCAAACGGGTCTCCCTGCGTCTGCCCATGGCAAAGTACCTGACGATCTGTATGAGCTTTTCCCTGTACTTTGGGATATGCGTAAACGCAAAGGGGGAAATTTATCTGGTGGACAACAGCAACAATTGGCAATTGCACGTGCACTCGCCACCAATCCCAAAGTATTGCTGCTCGATGAACCTACCGAGGGAATCCAGCCCTCGATTATTAAAGATATTGCGAAAACGCTAAAAGAAATTCGCGATCAACGAGACCTCACTATCGTGGTCTCCGAGCAAGTACTGAGCTTTACTATGGCGATGGCAGATCGCTTCTTGGTCATCGATAAAGGCCGTTTTGCTTATGAAGATGTCAGAGCGAATGTCGATGAAGCGACCATTAGCAAATATCTTTCAGTTTAAAGCACGTCATCTCATCAATTCTTAATTTGGCATCTCCCTCGATTTTTCGGGGGATTTTTTTTGACCATTTGTTGGAGTGGTATTGTTATTTCGATCTAAAGACTCATTCAAAATATCGCTTCATATACGCAATTCACCGTATTTTGCATCGATCAATTTCACGAGAAACTCCTTACATAGATTTTAATTTTAAAGATATGGGGAGTAAGTTGAATGCGTCACGGTGATATCTCAAGTAGTCCAAATACAGTAGGTGTAGCAGTAGTGAACTATAAAATTCCACGCTTGCACACCAAAGCAGAAGTACTTGAGAATGCAAAAAAAATTGCTGAAATGTTGAAAGGAATTAAACAAGGTATTCCAGGTATGGATCTCATTGTTTTTCCTGAATACAGCACCATGGGCATTATGTATGATCATGATGAAATGATGGCAACGGCAGCCACAATCCCAGGTGATGAAACGGCAATTTTCTCTAAAGCTTGTATTGAAGCAAATGTTTGGGGCGTATTCTCAATTACTGGGGAACAGCACGAAGAACACCCGCATAAAGTGCCATATAACACCTTAGTGCTCATCAATAACAAAGGTGAAATCGTTCAAAAATATCGCAAGATTATTCCATGGTGCCCAATTGAAGGCTGGTGCCCTGGAGATACGACTTATGTGACAGAGGGCCCTAAAGGCATCAAAATGTCACTCATTATCTGTGACGACGGTAATTACCCTGAAATTTGGCGCGACTGTGCGATGAAAGGTGCTGAACTTGTGGTGCGATGCCAAGGTTATATGTACCCGGCTGATGAACAGCAAATCAATATGGCCAAATGTATGGCTTGGGCAAATAACGTTTATGTCGCTGTTGCCAATTGTACTGGTTTTGATGGGGTATATACCTACTTTGGACATTCGGCAGTGGTCGGCTTTGACGGACGTACATTAGGTGAATGTGGTACGGAAGAAAATGGTATCCAATACGCACAGTTATCACTCACAGAAATACGTGATGCACGTAAATACGATCAATCACAAAACCACTTGTTCAAGCTGCTACACCGTGGCTATACAGGCGTATACAACAATGGTGATGGTGATAAAGGGGTTGCCGATTGTCCATTCGACTTCTACAAGACATGGGTCTTAGACGCACAAAAAGCACAGGAAAATGTTGAGCAGTTTACGCGTTCAACCATTGGCGTTGCAGAGTGCCCAATTGGCAACTTACCTCACGAAGGGTTAGAGAAAGAAGCTTCTTAAAGAAGCTTCGTCCGACTTGATTTCAGGAGGTTTCGAACATGACATTTGCCAGTGACCGTATACATGCCAATCAGGAAAGTTTGGCAAAACAACGCTATGACATGCAAAGCAAGGAATGTATTGCACGTACTTCCCGATTCAGTTTTGAACCAGATGCCGTGATGACCCATCTACGTGAACATATTATTGGACAAGAAGCCGCACTTGATGAAATTGAAAATATGCTCACCACAGTGAAAGCAGATTTTAACGCAGCTCATCGTCCTTTAAGTGTCACAATGATGTTAGGTCCTACCGGTGTAGGAAAAACTGAAACAGTCCGCCTCATTGCTGAAGCGATACACGGTAAAGCTGATGCATTCTGTCGAATTGATATGAATACATTGGCACAAGAGCATTATGCAGCCGCCCTGACAGGTGCCCCACCAGGCTATGTCGGCTCTAAAGAAGGAAATACTTTATTCGATGAAGCCCTGATTCAAGGGAGTTTCTCCAAACCTGGCATTGTTCTCTTTGATGAAATTGAAAAAGCCAGTACTGAAGTCATTCGAGGGCTACTCAATGTGCTTGAAACAGGAACTTTAAAATTAACTGCGGGTACAAAGGTTTTAGACTTTAAAAACTGCATGATTTTTATGACGAGTAATGTGGGTGCCAAAGATGCTCAAAAGCGTCTGAAACAACTCAGTCAATTACCAAAACCACTCCAGAATTTAGCCAAGCATTTGAAATTAGATGACAGTGAAATCACGACAAAAGCACTCGATAAAAAGTTTGATCCTGAGTTTCTAAATCGAATTGAGCGAATCTTACATTATCAGCCAGTTGAATCTGATTTTGCTGCAACCTTAGTCCAACTCGAAATTGACAAAATGAACCAACGTCTAAAAAAGCAAAGTCGAACCATTGCTTTGACCGATGCTGCCATTCGATTCCTGAGTTCAGGACATGATGTTCGATTTGGTGCTCGGGGTTTAAGCCGTCGTTTTAAAGTGTTAGTTGAACCTGCACTCGCGAAAGCTTTTCTAAACAACAAGCACATTAGTGAATTCATCATCGATTACGACAATACGAAGCTTCAAATTCAGATGATTGAGCCTGCAGTGAAACAACTTGATCCGTTACTGATACACGAAGCATCACAACAACACTGAGACCTAAACTTTATTTGACCTCAATACAGGGGATACATTATGCAACATATTAAAATCAAACCAGGAGTTCCACTTGCGGAGCAAGCCGAAATTGGTCACAACCGTTGGCACCCAGACTTACCTTTTCTGACATCAGTAAAACCTGGTGAAGAAATTCTGATTGAAAGTTTGGATTTCCTTGACGCACAAATTAAAGATACTGACGATATTTCTGATGTTAAAAATGTGGATTTAACACGTGCTCATCCTTTAACAGGTCCATTCTATGTTGAAGGTGCAGAACCAGGTGATTTGTTGGTCATTGATCTACTAGACATTCAACCGATTTCTGATGTGGGTTTTTCGGGTGTTTTTGCCAAGGAAAATGGTGGTGGCTTCTTGGCGGACTATTTCCCAGAGGCAGATAAAGCCATTTGGGATTTGAAAGGTTTATTTGCAACTTCACGTCATATCCCTGGTGTACGTATTGCAGGATTAAAACATCCTGGCTTGATGGGAACTCTACCATCACATGATTTACTGAAAGAATGGAATCGCCGTGAAGCATTGCTCGTTCCTAAAGGTCAGGCAAACCCTCCTGATCCACGTACAGCCGTTCTGCGTGGTGTGAAAGGTCCAGAATTTGATCGTATGGCGGCTGAAGCTGCACGCACAGTTCCTCCACGTGAACATGGGGGTAACACAGACATTAAAGACCTTGCTGCAGGAAGCCGTATTTACTTCCCTGTTTATCAAAAAGGTGCTGGCTTCTCAATGGGCGACCTCCACTTCTCACAAGGTGACGGTGAAATTGGTTTCTGTGGTGCGATTGAAATGGATGGCGTTACACGTGTCGGTTTCGATTTAATCAAAGGTGGAATGGAAAAATACAATATTGATTCACCTATCTTTGTTCCAAGCAATGTACGTCCAAATTATGATCAATGGCTGACTTTCGAAGGGATCAGTGTTGAAGATGGTGTAAATCACTATCTCGATGCGACAGTGGCTTACCGCCAAGCATGTTTAAAAGCCATTAAGTATCTTGAAAACTTTGGCTTTACTGGGTCACAAGCCTACATGTTACTTACCGCTGCACCGGTTGAAGGTCGTATCGGAGGTATTGTAGATATTCCAAACTGTGCATGTACCGTCTCACTCCCAACCTCCATTTTTGAACAAAATATCTTGCCGCAAGGTGCTTTAAATGACGATAAATTTTGGGGGCATAAACGCTAATTAGCGCATTATTGTTGTTACAGGTTTCACCATTTTACGGGGTAGCTTGAGTAAGCATGCGAGCTACCTCCTTTTTAACTTTTAAACATGCGCATGCTTAAAAATAAGTAGGAGCACGACCATGCCATTATACGATTTCCGCTGTGATCACTGCGAAGGAATTTTTGAACAACGTGTGCCTATTTCTAGGATTGCAACTGACACCATCGAATGTAAATACTGCCAACAACAAACCTTAGCAAAACCGATGATAACTGGCAGACAACAAATCAACATGAAGACCAAATGGCGCCCAGGGTCAGGCGCAGAACAACTTGCAGGACCTTTAGTCGGCGGTCCAGGTACCAATAAAAATAGTGCGCGCAGTTCAGTGCTACACAATTGTCGTGGTGTGAATTGTTCACTCTGTGAAGTATAAAAAGGCCCGCAGATGCGGGCTTTAATGCTCGTGTCTACGAACAATTAAACGACTAATTCAGCTAAGTTGCCTTTTTGTTCCAACCATTCTTTACGATCACTTGCGCGTTTCTTGGCTAATAATTTATCTAATAAACCTGAAGTAAAATGCACATCATCCAAATCTAGTTGCACCAAACGACGAGTATTGGGATCCAATGTTGTTTCACGGAGCTGACTTGCATTCATCTCACCCAAACCTTTAAATCGTGTGATTTGTGGGGATTTAGTTTTGGCTTTTTTCAATATGCCTTCTAATTCTGCTTCATCAAGCGCGTAATGCACATCTTTACCGTCATCAATACGGAATAAAGGTGGCATCGCAACAAATAAGTGCCCTGCTTCAACTAGACTTGGGAAGTGCTTCACAAATAATGCACATAGCAAAGTCGCAATATGTAATCCATCTGAGTCTGCATCGGCAAGAATACAGATCTTGCCATAGCGAAGTTCAGACAAATCATCAGAACCCGGATCGACTCCTATTGCGATTGCAATATTATGAACCTCTTGAGAAGCAAGTACTTCATCTGAAGAGACTTCCCAAGTGTTTAAAATTTTTCCGCGGATCGGCATAATCGCTTGGAAATTCTTATCACGCGCCTGTTTAGCAGATCCTCCAGCAGAATCACCTTCCACAATAAATAGTTCTGACTCTTCCAAACTATGTCCCACACAATCAGATAATTTGCCTGGTAAAGTTGGACCTGAAACGATTTTTTTGCGCTCAACTTTCTTCGCTGCTTTTAAACGACGTCCCGCTTTTGAAATCGCCATTTCAGCCAATTGCATTGCAATTTCAGAGTTTTGATTCAACCATAAGGCAAAAGCATCTTTGGCGATGTTCTGTACAATCCCTGAGGCTTCACGACTTGAAAGACGCTCTTTGGTTTGACCTGAAAATTGTGGCTCTTGAAATTTCAAAGACAGAATATAGTTCACGCCATCCCACACATCTTCCGCTGAAAGCTTCATATTACGTGGTAAGAGATTACGTAACTCACAGAACTCACGGATCGCATCCGTCACACCTGAACGAAGACCATTCACATGTGTGCCACCTTGCGCCGTTGGAATCAAGTTCACATAAGATTCTTGAATGCTCTCTCCGCCTTCAACATTCCAACAAATCGCAAACTCCGCACTGGCACGTTCCGCGTCACCTGTAGCGACAAATGCAGGCATAGGGATGATTTCACGATCTTCTAATTCATCCATCAAATAATCGACGAGACCATTTTCAAACTGCCAAGTGATTTTTTCGTTGTTAATTTCATCAACATAATTGATTTGTAAGCCAGCAGCTAATACCGCCTTCGCTTTTAAATTGTGTTTAAGTGCCTTTAATGCAAATTTAGGTGAATCAAAATATTTCGCTTCAGGCCAAAAGTGAACTGAGGTACCCGATGCACGTTTAGGGGCTTTACCTTCCAGAACTTCAAGTGGTGCCGTTGCTTCACCTTGCTCAAAGGCCATTTTGTATAAATTACCTTGGCGCTGAACTTGAACTTCCACACGTGTGGAAAGCGCATTTACAACAGAAATACCAACCCCGTGCAAACCACCAGAGAATTGATAATTATCTGTGCTGAATTTCCCACCTGCATGCAGTTTAGTCAGAATAATTTCAATGCCGCTTTGACCATATTCAGGATGAATATCAACTGGCATACCACGCCCGTTATCTTCTACTGACAATGAACCATCTTTATACACAGTCACTGTAATTTTATTCGCGTGTCCTGCCAATGCTTCATCGACCGCATTATCAATGACCTCTTGCGCCAAATGGTTTGGACGTGTGGTATCGGTATACATGCCTGGACGACGGCGTACAGGATCTAAACCAGATAAGACTTCAAGGGATTGGGCCGTATATTGAGACACGTTGAATTGTTTCCTTATTTTAAGCTGTCAGCTAAAAACTGATATACCAAGGGTATTTTATCCGCGAAATCATCCATCGCGTGATTGCCATATGTTTCTGTAATGAGGAACGCTTGATGACCATCGCAATTATAATAACGTTCCGCTTCACGATAATCCAAAACTTCATCACCTTGTTGTAACAAGACCAAGATTTTGTCTGCATCTTGCACAAACGGAACTGCCATATGCTCCAATTGATCAAGCTGAGCTTCATCTAACGACCAATTCGCAGTGACTGGATAAGGAAACTGCGCCGTTGAAAACAAGTTTCTAAATAATTTCCATGGTTGCATAGCGGGATTAATCAGTACAGCTGCGACTCCATGTTTCGCGGCAAGCTGCGTCGCATAAAATCCACCTAAACTGCTCCCAATCAAAACGACATTTGACATAGACTCGATGAGCGTCGAAATCGAAGTAATGACCTGATCAGGCGGCATATTTAAATCGGGCAAATGCACTTGTACATGTTCATGTCTTTCAAAATACTGACGAATCAGTTGCCCTTTAATCGAAAAAGGACTACTTTGAAATCCATGTAGATAGATAATATTCATGAACTGATTAATTGCATTTTCCTCAAAATTGTTCTAATTTTTATTGTGAATCAGATCACATATTTGTTTCTCTTTTGTACGATAACAAATATTGTCAGACAAAAAAATTAGAGCCGATCTGAAATCAAAGTTATCTTAAAAATTGTTCGGGATGAACAACATAAGATAAATACAAGGAATTTTATACAGTGATCATTGCTAAAAATAAAGTGTCTTTAGATGATCATGCACTATCAGGATAAGACTAGATGCCGAGTTTAACGCCACTACATGAAACCTATTGTAAATGGGATCGATCTCCTCCGAGTCAGGCCGATGTGCTTGAAGGTTTGGCACAACTGGTCAGCACTCCAATCAACCTTGCTGTTCAAAATCTCATTCAATCACTTCAACGTGAAGTGCTCTTAACCGTATTTGGTTTAAGTAAAAAAACATCAAAAGAATTTCAAAAAAAAACCTACGTTCGAAAGTTATATCAATTTTCATATGACACGCTTCTAAATTACGGAAATTATTTGGTCGCACCAGCCCTGCGCAAAATCATTGATCAATTTCCGAAACTCCATGATAAACCCCTCACGCCAAAAATGATTTTTTTGGTCAGTGCTCTTAATGGCGTGATTGGCGACTATTTACTCAAAAATCAAAATCCGTTGGCGATTACCAGTAATCTGTATGATCACTATGGAGAGTTACAACAGGGTGACCTGTCAGGTCGTGTCGTGATCTTTTGCCATGGTCTGTGCATGAATCATCTTGATTGGACCAATCGTAACTATGGCGGTATTGGTGAAAAACTGCTTGCACAACGCGACAACAACACCATGCTTTATTTGCATTACAACACTGGTCGCAGAATTTCAGCGAATGGTCGTTCGTTGGCCAATATGCTTGAAGACTTGGTAAAGCGCAATCCACGTATCACCAGCCTTGATTTAATCGGTCACAGTATGGGTGGTTTGGTTTCTCGAAGTGCTTTGTTTTATGGTAAACAAAATCTCCATCAATGGTTTCACATGGCAGAGAATTTGGTCTGCTTAGGTTCTCCACATCATGGTGCAGTTCTAGAACGTATTGGCTTTGCCGTTCAAGAAAAAATTGGACACTTTCCCGTCATCAAGTTAGCCAGCCACATTGTGAATATTCGCAGTGATGGTATTTTGGATTTACGCCATGGTAGTGTCCGTGATGATGACTGGGAACACAATCACGCTCGTATTGGCATGATGGATGATAATCGTAAACCTGCACCGCTGCCTTCACATATCAATACATTCTTAGTAGCTGGAACAATTGAGTTTGAAAATCGTAAAAATCGTACACTCAAAGTCATTGGCGATTACTTAGTGAGTGTGCAAAGTGCTTTGGGTGAACATCCAAATCCGCGATTCCAACTGAAATTGCCAGAATCACACAAAGCGGTGTTCTACGGGCTCAATCATATGGAAATTCAATACCATTCCAGTGTTGCTGAGCAAATCGTTAAATGGTTCTATCCACATCACGATGAATTAGCTGAAGAGCAAATCCGTAAATATTTAATCAAATTAGAAAGCATGGAAGGAATCGTAGAAACCTGACCATCTTCAATAAAAAAGCCAACTATTAGTTGGCTTTTTTATTTTAAGCAGGATACTTTCTGAATAACTGCCAAATCGAGATGATCAGCAAAATACTAAAAAATACCAAAGACCACACAGGTAAAGACTGACCTAGGAAAGTCCAGTCTACTACCGCACATTCGCCTGATCCTGACAGCACTTGTTGAAGCACTGTTTTAAGCGGCAAAGCATCTACCAAATAATCTAAACCGGGCCCACAACTTGGCACTTTATCTGGAGGTAAACTCTGCAGCCAGACATGACGTGCAGCAACACCCGCTGACCATAAAATCGATAATGTCCCTAGGAAAGCATATGCTCGTTTTAAACCATTACGGACGGGATTGTGTAGAACCGCAATAAAAGAAATCAGTCCCAGTCCGATCAGACCTAACCGTTGAAATACACACAATGGACAAGGCTCAAGTCCTTGGACATGTTCGAGATACAACGCGAAGGCCATTCCAATCACGCTGGCTACAAACAACAGACCACTCACCATGCGATAATTTTGCCACTGCATATACTTTCCTCAATATTTTTATCGATATGCTTTTAGATATTCTTTAAAGGTTAGACTACACTCTGCTTCCAACTGTTGTTGCTGTTCAAGTGATTGCACTGTGAGTTGTTCAAAATAGGTGACTTTATCCTGAGATAACACATAATTTTGATAATGATCAGCATGTTGATGCGCGAGCACACTGCCTAAGCTCCAAGTACCACTATGTTTTACAGTATCTTCTACTATTTTCGCAGAGAAGGTTTCATCCACCTCATCTACACGTGATTGCATGATTTGCATTGCATCAGAATACAACGAGGTCAAGTGAACTTGATCTAACGTTTCTGCTAAAGGCTGCATCTGTTTGAGATATTGATTTGCCCATGTCTCAATTTCAATTGATTGACCATTTTCAACAATGGCAGCATTTGGCGCACGTCCACGATTCACAACTTCTTGCTGGTTTTGTTCAATCACTTCAAGTTCATCATCTAGCAGCTCAGGACTGTCTTTTAATAAACAATAAAGCGCTAATACCTCTAGGAAGCCTGCAGTATCTTCATTGATACCAATTGGGCTGTATGGATTCACATCTACTGCGCGTAATTCAACATACCCTACCCCACGGTTTGCTAATGCATCAGATGGTGTTTCACCAGACTGTGGTACTTGTTTAGGGCGTACAAGACTGTAGTACTCATTTTCAATTTGCAGTACGTGATCATTAATTTGGATCGGTTCGCCCGCTTCGTCATCTAATCCCAAACGACTGAAAGCAGCATAAGACGTTTTCACCGCCTTTTGTAAGCCTGCTAAATATCCTTTCAAATCATTGTAATGAATACCTAACTCTTTCTGCGCTGAGTTTTGATATCCAAAGCGCCCCATACGCAATGCAGTGGCATATGGCAAATACAATGTTCCCTTAATTAAAGGCAATAAATGATGTTCACGACCCGTCATAAAACAACGACAGACCGATGGGCTTGCACCTATCAAAAACATAACCAATGGGGTTAAACGAATGAAATTTCGAATTAAAGCGAAATATCGATGGCTGCGATAATCCTGCAAACTGAGCTGTTTTAAAGCTTCATCTTGCTCGTTTGCTTGCAACTGCTCAAACAACGCATCAGGGAATGAAACATTGTAATGTACACCTGAAATCGTCTGCATACGACGACCATAACGTACACCTAAACCACGACGGTATAAGGTTTTGAATTTACCAATATTGGACGAGCCATATTGCGCAAGACGAATACTTTCTTCTTCATCATCCAACATACATGGCATCGACATTGGCCATAGCTTTTCACCATCTTCTAGATGTCGATGAGTGAAAGCATGAATATCTTCTAAGTAGCTTAATGCTTCAGGAATTGAAGATTGAGGAGGCGTAATAAACTCAAGTAAGGCTTCAGAATAATCTGTCGTAATATGAGGATGAGTTAACGCAGAGCCTAAACCCTTAGGATGATCTTTCTGGGAGATAAAGCCATCACTTTGCATCCTTAAGCTTTCGCGCTCAATGCCTCGTAACATACCTTTAAACACCGACGAATCCACCCAATTTGGTAAAATTGTTTCAGAGAGCGCTTCGGGTTGACTCATTACTTACTCGCTTATCTAGAAGAACGACTGAGATAAAAAATTATTGATTTATATCAAGTATACCGTGATTTATATTCCCAAATGCAGTTTGCATATACATTTCAGTTGGATAAACCTTTTATTTTGGCAAATTTTTAACACAATCTTAGTCTTTAAGACATCTGAAATTTGTGATTTTATTGCAGAATAAATGCTAACAAACTGTAAAGAATATGAATTATCACAACGTTATAGATTTTTGGTTCAGTGCTGAAACTCAACCACATTGGTTTGCGAAAAGCGATGCTTTCGATCAACTTATTCAAGCGCAATTTGGTCACACCATCCAACAAGCTGCCGCAGGCGAACTATGGACATGGCGGGAAACTGCTTTAGGACGCTTAGCAGAAATCATTGTCTTGGATCAATTTTCTCGTAATGTTTATCGTGGCAAAGCTGAATCTTTTGCCCAAGATCCATTAGCACTTGGGCTAGCTCAAGAAGCGGTTCGTCTTGGTTTAGATCTCGAACTGGAACCTGAACAACGTAGCTTCTTATATATGCCTTTCATGCATAGCGAATCAAAAATCATTCACACTCAAGCGCTTCGTTTGTTTGAGGCATTAGGCAACCCTGTAAATTTAGACTTTGAGAAAAAGCATCAAGTCATCATTGAACGTTTCGGCCGCTATCCTCATCGTAATGAAATTTTAAATCGTCTCTCTACGCCTGAGGAAATAGAATTCTTAAAACAGCCAAACAGTAGCTTCTAAATTGATATTGACACAACAGACTTCAGGAGAGCGAAATGAAAAACTTATGCATGATTTTGGGATTATCTGGCATGCTCCTGCTGTCTGGTTGTGTCACGACGCCAAGTAAACCGCGTACATTTGATCAGCTTGGGCAATTCGCAACTATTCCCTTGAACCAATCAACGTATCGTATTAGTTTTCAAGGCTCATCTAACATGAGCTATGGTAAAGCTGAAGAAATAACCTTACTTAAAGCTGCACAAACAACAGTCAAACAGGGCTTTCATTTTTTTAAAGTCCAAGATGATCCAAGCAATCGCACACAACAACCACCTCGTCAAGCTGTGGTTTATTCCAATCCTTACCCGTATGGTTATGGATATCGTAGACATCCTATGTTCTTTGATCCTTTTAATGATGTGCCACAGGTGGTCAGTTTAGAGCCAGTTCAAGTAGCCTATACCATCACCTGTTTTAAAGATCAAAAAACAGCACCTCAAGATGCTTTTGATGCACGTTTAATTTTACAGGCCTTAGGGTCTAAATATGGTTTAAGTGCTACAGGCGACATACTGCCTGTACAAACACAGCCTTCTCAATCACAATAAAATAATATTAATACAACAGCTTACATAGGAATTATGCATGAGTGTATCACCAACAATGACTACCCCTAGTCTGGATCGAAGCAAACGGTTTGCCATGATCGCACTGGTTGTCGCTGTATTGGCTTGGATATCGCTCATGGTGGCTGCCAAAATTTTTCCAGAATATGTTTGGCTTATTCATATTTTAATGTTGTCTGCTGAAGCAGGTGTGGTTGGTGGTTTAGCAGATTGGTATGCCATTACGGTTTTGTTTCGGAACCCATTCGGCCGTATCCCTATTCCTAAGTTTTTAAAAGATCACACCGAAATTATTCCACGTAACAAAGCGCGTATTGCAGAATCCATGGGACGTTTTGTTCAAGAAAACTTCCTATCGCCACAGATTGTGGCAAAAAGCTTGAGTCAAACAGATGTGAGTTTGGCAGTAGGACAATGGCTAGCCAATCCAGATAACAATCGTCAAGTGACTCAAGTGATTCAACAGACAGTGCCTAAAGTTTTTGAGTTTGTTGGACAAGAACAAGTCGGTAGGTTTATTCAAACTAACAGTGTGCAATGGGTAAAGAACACTCAAATCAATACCCTGGCCAGTGAAATGATTCGTGCCGTATTAGAAAATGACTTCCACCAAGATGTTTTACAACGTGGTCTCGATGTTGCGCACGGTTGGGTGACTTCACATCCTGAACAAACTCGGGAGCTAACCCGCACCCTATTTAAAGAACTCGGAGTGTGGCGTTTAGCCAAAGGCGCAAGTTGGATCGGTATCGATGTTCAACAAAGAACGATTGACTCTTTAATAGAGCGTGTCGAGTCAATGTTGGCAGATCCAGAGCATCCATGGCGTCAAAAAATTGAGAGTATTGCACAGCATTTAATGACTGAACTCGCAAATCCTGAAAGTCAGGCGAGTCTTAAATTAAATGAAACTAAAAATGCATTGTTAGATAGTCCTCAAGTTTTAAATTTTATTACTGGTGCCGTCGTCATTCTGTGCAATGCCATTCGTGAAGATTTGGAGAAAGCAGATTCAGGTATAGCTGAAAATTTACGTGTTGCGATTCAACAAGTCGGTCAAAACATCATTTCCAATCCTGCATTACGCCAATTATTAAATGAAAAAATGAGTTCAATGGCAGTCAATCTCAGTGATCAATACAGCGAAAAAGTCATTTTATTTATCAGTGAACGCATTCACGAATGGGACTCACGAGAAATGATCGATAAAATTGAAAATGAAGTCGGTGGTGACTTACATATGATTCGCGTCAACGGTGTTGTCGTTGGTGCATTTATCGGTTTAGTGTTAGGGATCATCCGAGCAGCAGTTGAATTTTTGATTTAACTTAGAAATGAAATTTAAATTTGGTCGCTGACTAAAATTGAATTCATTGTGAATTGACGTCATCAAAAAGCCCATTTCTGCATGAATGGGCTGTATTTATTATTCTTAATCCATTTAAAGAACTAAGCTATCACTAGAGTCATTCCTATCTGCTTCATCTTATATAAACCATAATAATATTATAAGGTTACATAATTTTTTTTACGATTTAAATGTGAAATAATATCTTGATAAGAGTCTACTTTACAAAAATAAGCTGGGGAGTTCTTTCTCACGTCTTCTGAGGGTTGAAATAAAAAACCATAATCAACTAAATGCAACATCGAAAAATCATTGAATGCATCACCGATCGCAATACTATTGGTCATTGAAACGTTTTCTTTTTGGAACTTTACAATAATTTCATGTTTCCCTTTATCTCGTGTATACAGAACATTTTCTATAAATCCATCTGGTCCAATTTCTAAGTGATGACAATATGTATTTTTAACAGGAAGATTTAATTTTTCAAAAAAGGGAAATAAAAACTCATAAAAGCAATCTGAAATAATGTTAACTTCAAAATTTTCAGCCTTTTGCAAATATTCTAAAAACTCCTTAGCATCTGGAATGACATCCAGTTCTTTAATGTCATCGATTAATTGTTTTAAAGGAATTTTATTTTCTTTCAGTAAATTAATTCTAAATTCCATCAGAGACTTATAGTCTGCGACTTCTCGAGTTGTAATCGCCAACTCTGGGATATTGTATACATTTGAAAAGTGTTTCCATATTTCAGGGACAAGAACACCTTCCATATCGATAAAAGCCATCTTTTTCATATTGCTACCCTATTATTGAAATTTAGCAAACAGAAGTGCTATCCCTAGCAGACATAATACAGTTCCAATCACTCTGTTAATCTGTACTTGCTTAGCTAACATTTTCTGTCTTAAAACAATCGATGAAAAAAGCAAAGCCACCAATCCAAACCATAAAAAATGAGCAAAAGACATAAATAGCCCATAACCGACCAGAATCGCTTTCGGCGTACTCACACTGATGATCTGAGTGTATGTACTAATCACAAATAAAGTCGTTTTAGGATTAAGTGCATTGGTGAAAAAGCCATATTTCACTGCTTGAAAAGGATTAATTGCAGCAGTTGATGACGTCTCGACAACCGGACTTTGTACAAAAGTTTTATAACCGATATAGATGAGATAGATGGCTCCAATATACTTCACAATATTTAGAATTTGAGGTGTATACGCCATGACAAATGCGACAGCAATAAGCGTATAAGTCACATGAATCAAAACACCTAAAGAAATTCCCAGTGAAGTGAGAACACCTATCCTTCTACCATATAAGTAACTGTTTTTTGTCACGATAGCAAAATCAGCACCAGGACTCACAACAGCGAGTATGGTGATGAGAATAACTGCTATAAACTCACCCATTCATTATGCCTTTTTAAACGTGATCACTAATACATCTCTTAATCCAGTATCACCCAACGTAAAATCATTGACTTTGATTTCCGTTACGCTGTGATAGACCTGATGATCATCCACAAGTGCGATATCTAAAAAATTTTCAAGCATAAATTCTGCTTTCAAATTCTTATTTAAGTCATAAATTCGGGTCATTCCACCCTGAACATTTTGACGGTTGATCATGGCCATTAAAACGAAATCCACCCCATCTCGATGTATCCCCTCAGGGGTTGGCTTACCACTATCGTTAAATTTTGCTTCAATGCGAAATTGATGCGCTTCGATAAACCAATTTTCAGTTTCAATTTCTGAAAAGGTGAGATATGCGAATTGTAGTAAATTTCTAAAAATTGGATTTTCAATTGTATTTTTATCAATCTCTGAAAAATATCTCGCAATTCCACCATTCAAAGTGTTGTATTCAATCGTCTGAAAATGAGGAATATAAGAATTTTTCAGTAAAATTTTATGCTTATCATTAATAGTAAAAGTTGCATGTTTTCTTGTTCGATATTTACCTTTATCCGACATAAATTGATCTAAATCTAGAGCGTTCCAACTGTCTATAAAATCACTGACATCTTGCTCATTAACATCGTGAAAATTATTATTTTTCTGTATTTCTTGGAATGTATTTAAATCAATAAACGCATAACCCTTTTTGATTATCTCTTTTGAATATGTGTATTCATGGAGATGCTGCTTGTTAAATGGACTGAATTTTAATATATTTTCCATTGTATTAGCTTTATTTTGCTTTTGGTAATCTTCATTTTGAACAAAAGTTAAAAAAATAAAATCAATAAAATCGACTAAAAATATATGAGTTTTTGGAATGATAGAAAAAATATCTTTGAATTCACTGAAGTTTTTTTATTTTGTCGCTAAATACAGCAGTGTCACGATTGCAGCAAAGAAATTATTTGTTACGCAAAGTGCCGTCAGTAAGCAAATTTACAATCTCGAAGAAATATTAAATATCACATTATTTGAACGACGAAATAAAACCTTGATACTCACCAAAGAAGGAGAAACTCTTTTTCATTGCGCTCAGAATATTTTCAATCAATTGGATGATTGTTTAATTGGACTAACTCAAAATAAAACTGAAAACAAACAATTGGTACTGTCCTGTGAACCAACCATTTCGATGAAGTGGTTAATTCCACGACTTGTTGAATTTAAAAAACTTGGACATGATTTTGAAGTGGTTTTGCTCACAGGTGGTGGTGTAGTCGACTTTGAAAAAGATAATATCGATATCGCAATACGAAGAAATGATTTTGAATGGGGATCGCATCTGTTTAGTGAGAAAATTGGCGATGAATATATTGTGGCAGTCCAAGCATCTCACCACCCTAAAACCAAAGAATTGTTAATTTCTAAATCACGCCCTTATTTTTCAAAAAAATTACACCAATTGGATGAACTCAAAGATATTCTGAAGAAACATTCCAAAATAGAATTAGAGCATTTTTACTTATGTTTAGAAGGCTGCTTGGCTGGCCTAGGAAAGACGATCATTTCTATCTACATGATTGAAAAAGAATTAGAGCTCAAGTCTGTAAAAAAAATAACACCAATTCTTCAGGATGGTTCTGCCTATTATCTACTGTCCCATACTAGATTTATTGAAGATCCTCGGAAGATTATTTTTTTAAATTGGTTAAAAAATGAAATGAAGCAAAGTCAGATCAATCATTTTTAACATGAGATCACATAGATCATCTAAGGTTTTAAACTTAATTGAAGATCATTAGAATCTTATGAAAATTAAAACGAATATGTCGCAGATATTTGTATTTAGTGCAGGCATTTCAACTGCTAAACTACGAAGAAACGGGCTAAATATTACTATCCAGCATGATTAAAATTGAATCTAAATTACCAGACTTAGGTGTCACTATTTTTAGCGTGATGTCAGCACTCGCCCAAAAGTTGAACGCGTTAAATCTTTCTCAAGGTTTTCCTGATTTTCCACCTCCTCCTGAATTAATTGCAGCTTTAGCTCAAGCCACACAACAAGGCTATAACCAATATCCACCTGGTGACGGTCTGCTGAGTTTAAGACAAAAAATTGCAGCCCAATTCTGCCAACGAGACCAAGTCGATTTAGACCCGATCAGCGAAATCACCATTACACCTGGTGCAACGACTGCAATTTTGTGTGCGATTCAAGCTGTTGTAAATGCTGGAGATGAAGTAATTATTTTCGATCCTGCTTATGATAGTTATGCACCTGCAGTGAAACTCGCTGGGGCGCAAGCGATCCATATCAACTTGGTACATCCAGACTTCCATGTTGACTGGAATGTGGTGAAAGATCGAATAAATGAACGAACGCGATTAATCATTGTAAATACACCACATAATCCCTCAGGTGCAATTTGGTCCAAGCAAGATTGGCAACAACTGATCGAGTTGATTCAGGATAAAAACATTTGTGTACTATCTGACGAGGTCTATGAACATTTAGTGTTTGATGGTCAACAACATTATTCTGCGCTTAGTTTTCCTGAACTTCGAGATCGTAGTTTTGTGATTGGTTCATTCGGAAAAACGTTTCATGTTACTGGTTGGAAAACTGGATATTGCGTTGCACCTCAGGCACTGATGAAAGTATTTCGTCAAATTTATCAATTTGCCAATTTCTGTGGTGTCCATCCGATTCAAATCGCGCTTAATCAATTCATCGAACAACATCCTGAACATATTTTAGATCTCCCCAATTTTTATCAAGCTAAACGTGACTTATTCATCCATGGAATTCAACATTCAAAATTTCAATATGTGCCGTCACCAGGAACTTATTTTCAAAACTTAGATTTCAGTACACTAAGACCTGAGCTCACAGATATAGAAATGTGCCAATATCTTGCAGAACAACACAAACTGGTAGCGATTCCTATATCAGTGTTTTATCAACAGCCACCTCAAGATCTGAAGCTCATTCGGGTCTGTTTTGCAAAACGAGAGGAAACCTTGCATCTTGCAGGAGAAATTTTAACGAAGGTTCAATCACAATAACGAAAAGAGACGAGACGGATTACTTTATTACTAAAGCAATTTGAATGATAAGGTGCTAAGGTCAATCCGTTGATATAGAAAACAATAATGGATAAGACTTATATATGGCGAGAACCTTACGGCCGATTGATGAACCTGGTTTCTGGAAAGTTTTTTTAGTTTTTTTAGTTCCGCTGATTGCAACCAATATCCTGCAAAATTTATCCGGCACAATTAATACGATCTTCGTCGGGCAAATGATGGGCGTTCAAGCAATTGCTGCTGTTTCCGTCTTCTTCCCTATTTTGTTCTGTCTCTTGGCTTTTGTAATTGGGCTTTCGGCTGGCTCGACGGTATTGGTTGGTCAAGCGTGGGGAGCACAAAATTTAGAAAAAGTAAGAGCGGTTGTCGGCTCTACTATTTTTATGACATTGATCGGCGGGACGATTATTGCCATTTTAGGTGTTCTATCTGCACGCCACATTCTTGAGGCCTTGGGCACAGACCCAAGTGTCATGCATTTATCTTTGCCTTATGTTCAATGGATGTTAGCAGGTAGCCCACTCCTTTTTATTTATATTATTTATACCTCTATCTTACGTGGTGTCGGTGATAGCATTACACCTCTCATCGCTTTGGGAATGACCAGTTTAATTGGGCTCTTTATTACCCCTGTTCTCATCGCTGGATATTTTGGATTTCCTCAATTGGGTATCATTGCACCTGCCATCGCCACGATTGTGGGTTATCTGGCCGTGCTTATTTTTCTGTACGTTTATTTAAATAAAAAAAATCATCCATTACGTCCAGATTTAGCAATGTGTAAACATGTACGCCACAATCCTGAACTGAGCAAAATTATTCTCAGACTTGGCGTTCCTACAGGCATTCAAATGGTCACGACCTCTGTGGCAGGATTAGTCATTGTCGGCTTGGTCAATCGCTATGGTTCAGAAGCAACAGCTGCTTATGGCGCAGTTAATCAGGTTTTGAACTACATCCAATTCCCTGCTCTGTCTATCGCAATTGCTGCCTCTATTTTTGGGGCTCAAGCGATCGGTGCAGGTAAAGCGGATTCTTTATCACGTGTAACTAAAACAGCACTGGGGATGAATTTTGTCTTTACAGGCGGGCTCGTAATCTTGGCTTATTTGTTCTCAAAATATGTCATGGCATTATTTATTACAGATGAAAAAGTCGTGATACTCGGGCAACAATTATTGTTTATTGTGCTGTGGTCAATTTTATTTTTTGGCGCGAGTGCTATTTTCGCCTCAATTATGCGTGCAAGTGGCACTGTGACTATGCCAATGATCATCAATATTGTAGCCATACTCTGTATAGAACTCCCAGCAGCTTATCTATTTAGCGCATGGTGGGGGCTGGCGGGAATCTGGTACGCTTATGCTTTGGCTTTCGTTTGCTTATGTGTGATGCAAGGTTTGTATTATCAATTTGTTTGGAAAAAGAAAACTGTTCAAGTACTGATTTAAATTAGAAATCAAGAAAATAAAAAAACCCGCATGACGCGGGTTTTTTTAACGATTATTTAGAATCGAAACGTTTACTCATTTTAGTCGCAAATGCAGTCACTTTTTGATAGCCCGTTGGCATCACACGTTGCATTAAATCAATCACTTTCGCATCGTTACCAATCAGTAAACGACGGCGATCTTTTTGCACTGCTTCTAGAATTTGACGCGCTGCTTCTTCAGGTGGACAACGTAATAATTTATCAAATGTCTGTGCAGATTTCTGTGGATTCATGCCCAAAGATTTTAAACTGTCATTCATTTTTGCAGCTTTCGCAATATTGGTACGAATGCCACCTGGATGTACGCAAAGCGCGCTCACACCCACATTTTCAATATCTAGCTCTTGACGAAGAGATTCAGTGAAACCACGTACAGCAAATTTAGTTGCATTATACGCAGACTGAGTTGGTTGCGCAGTTAAACCGAATAAACTTGAAATGTTGATAATGTGTCCATCACCTGTTTTCTTAATATATGGTAAGAATTCTTTGGTGCCGTACACGACACCCCAGAAGTTAATGTTAACAATCCATTCCAACTCTTCGTATGTTGCGCCTTCAACGGTCGAACCCAATGCCACCCCAGCATTGTTGAAAATCATGTTCACTGAACCATGATTCTGTACAGTTTCAGCCGCCCATGCTTTAACTTCGTCACGATTCGCAACATCTACTTTCTTGGTTGTGACTCGTACATTTGCATTCTTCGTCAGTTCAACTGTTTCTGCTAAGCCCTTTTCATTTACGTCACTTAAAGACAAATGACAACCTTGCTTGGCCAGTAACACCGCAAGTTGTTGACCAATACCAGAACCTGCACCTGTGATTGCAGCCACTTTGTTTTTAAAATTTTTCATTGTGAATCCTTTTTTTGATTTTTATGCACCACAGCGTTGATCTGGGTCATTCATGTTCACTATAATTTTGACAATTATTATTGTCAATGTAACTATCGACCATTTTTATTGTTACTATAGGCCAATTTAGTATCTTTAGCTGATCAGTACTCTATACTGACCGCAGCATAACACTTTTATAAAAAGACTCGAATTGCTATGAACCCAGAGAACCTCACTCCATCAGAACACGAGCAAGCGATTGAAAAGCCTCCCGCAAAAGAGCGTCAATTTAAAGGGATGTCCTTAACTGAACGCAAACAAGCACGCCGTGAGAAACTTATTGAAGCGGGTATTGAAGCATATGGAACTCATGGTTTTTTCTCAGTAACCGTTAAAGATATTTGCACACAAGCGAAATTAACTGAACGTTACTTTTATGAATCTTTTAAGAAAAGTGAAAACTTATTCCAAACGATCTTTTTAGAACTGATTGAGAAGCTTCAACAAACATTAATGCAAGCTATTATGAAAGCCTCTCCTGAGCCTCTCAACATGATTGATGCAGGTCTAAATGCGTTCTTTAGTTTTTTAGAAGATGATCCGCGTACCGCTCGGATTATTTATATTGATGCAATGCTCGTCCAAGAACTTCATAATCATGCAACCATTCAAGAAACAATGGGCCGTTTCGACCGAATGATTCATGCCTTTGTCACATTAATGATGCCACATACCCATCTCACTGAAAAAGAGATCTCCTTGATTGCAACTGGTCTAAATGGCTATGTCACTCAAGTTGCTGTTCGCTGGGTAGTAGGTGGTTTTAAACTTCCACGTGCTGAGGTCGTTCAGGCATGTAAAACCGTTTTTCTCGCCCTATTGAATGATCTAATGAAAAAGTAGCATCAAATTAAGATGAAGAAATTGTGACAAATCGTAAGTAAATTTAAGATATTGATTTAATTTCAGATTAATAAATATCAATGAGACAAAATTCAGCCTAATTGTCACAAAACATTGCTATATTTAACTTCGATTTCCATCTTGCAATGATACTGTCATAATTAATCTTTGTAATAAGCCTGTCATAAATATAAAACGGTTCACCGTTCATCATAGGATATTGCGTTGTGAAAGATGACTACATTTTAATTGTCGACGACGAGCTCCCAATTCGGGAAATGATCCATACTTCTTTAGATATGGCAGGCTTTCAATGCTTGGAAGCAGAAGATGCGAAACAAGCACATCAAATGATTGTTGATCAACGTCCAGCGCTTATCCTACTCGACTGGATGTTACCGGGTGGCGTGAGTGGCGTAGATTTGTGTCGTCGCCTTAAGCGTGATGAAACACTTTCAGAAATTCCAGTCATTATGTTGACTGCGCGTGGCGAAGAAGACCATAAAGTTCAAGGTCTTGATGCTGGTGCAGATGACTATATGACGAAACCATTTTCAACACGTGAGTTGGTATCCCGTATTAAAGCAGTGTTAAGACGTGCAAATGCGTTAAATGGCGAAAAAACCATTGATGCAAATGGCTTAATTCTTGACCCAGTAAGCCAACGTGTCAGCTATAATCAAAATATTCTTGATATGGGGCCAACAGAATATCGTCTATTGGCATTCTTTATGACTCATCCAGAACGTGCCTATACCCGTGCTCAATTACTTGATCAGGTATGGGGTGGAAATGTGTATATTGAAGACAGAACCATCGACGTCCATATCCGTCGCTTACGTAAGGTGCTCGAACCTTATGGTGCAGACCGTTATGTTCAAACTGTGCGTGGTACTGGCTATCGTTTTTCAACACGAGCTGATGTTGCTTTAGGTTAATTTAGATTTTATGTACGAACCCTACCCCGTCCCAGAATTGGCACGTGAACATCAAAAGTTTCTATATAGCAGTTTATGGACTTTTGCCAAGCAAGACTTACGTTTACTGGTATTTCTACTGATTATTGCGGGCTGTATCGGGTTAGGGATTGGCTATCTTTGGATATGCTTAGGCATTGCCTGTCTCATATTTTTTGGTATCCAATTACGCTCATTATATTTAGTCAATGATTGGATTTCGAATCGTCCTTACGATGTACCACCAAATTTAAATGGAATCTGGGGGGCATTACTGTTCAATGTATATCGGGCTCAACGCCAAGAACGTATTGTTCAGTCTGAAATGGTTGGACTGATCGATCGAACTCAATCTTCTCTCGTGGCTTTATCAGAAGCGATTATTCTTACGGATGATTCCCATCAAATCGAATGGTGGAATCCTGCTGCGGAAAAGTTATTTGGCATTCAAGCTGTTGATCGTGGCCGCAACCTGCTCACGATTATTCGCCAGCCAGATTTTATTGAATATTTTCATAATACCAATCAAGCACCAGATGGTGTAAAAATTAAATTGGTGAACCATGATAATAAGTACGCGCAAATCAAACTGACTCGCTTTGGCAATGAAAGTCGCCTCTTAGTTGCGCACGACATTACGCGTATGAAAAATCTCGAGCAAATGCGTTCAGATTTTGTTGACAATATTTCACATGAATTAAGAACACCACTCACAGTGTTAAGTGGGTATATCGAAACATTCACAGATCAAGAAGATATCAATCCGCGTTGGAAACGTGCCTTTGAACAAATGCAATCGCAAACTAAACGCATGAATGCATTGGTCAATGATCTTTTGCTTTTGTCTCGTTTAGAAAATGAAAAACAAATTGCGAAAAATCAAATTATCGAAATGCCAAGTTTAATGAACCATCTGTTTGATGATGCGCAAGCTTACAATATTGATTATGGTCATACACTTAACCTTGATATAGACAGCCACTGTGACTTAATTGGTTCAGATATGGAATTGGCGAGTGCATTTAGCAACTTAATTACCAATGCCATAAAGTACACCCCGAAAGGTGGCACCATCACCATCGGCTGGCATGATGATGGAGAACGTGGCTATTTTTCTGTTCAGGATACTGGTATTGGAATTGATCCAAAACACTTACCGCGTTTAACTGAGCGTTTTTATCGTGTGGATAGTGCACGCAGTCGTCAAACAGGTGGTACTGGTTTAGGCCTTGCCATCGTTAAGCACGTACTTATGCAACATGGCGCACATATTGAAATCGAGTCGAAAGAAAACGAAGGCTCTACATTTATTGCCGTGTTTCCCAAAGAACGCTTGTATAAAATGCACGAATAAAAAAAAGCGCCTTAGGCGCTTTTCTTATTCAAAAGATATACTCAAATAAGATGACCCAACGCTTCACCCATTACTACAGTTGAGTTCGCCTTAAATGCTTGGTCCCATTGCATTTTATCTTTCTCAAACAAAACTACAGCCGTTGAACCCAAATAAAAACGTCCGAGCTCATCACCTTTTTCAAGTTTCATCGCATGATGGTTCAGCTCTAAGCGACCTGTTGGTTTTACTTTACCTGTCGCAACAGTTTCAATTCCAGCAACAATCATTGCGCCAACTAAAACAACAGCCATACGACCAATATCAGTATCGAATAAACATACCATTCGTTCATTACGTGCAAACAAACCCGGAATATTTTCAGCTGTAGTTTGGTTGACTGAAAATAATTCACCTGGAATATATAAAGTTTCAGTCAATGTACCAGAATAAGGCATATGCACACGATGATAATCACGCGGTGATAAGTACACTGTTGCAAATTCACCATTTTTGAATGGTGCTGCCAATTGAGGATCACCAATTAACTTTTCAACTGAAAAGCTTTGACCTTTTGCCTGAAAAATATCGCCCTCATTGATTTTACCTAATTGTGAAATTGCACCGTCTGCAGGTGACACGACACTTTTAGGATTAGGATCAATTGAACGAACGCCTGTTTTCAAAGAGCGAGTGAAAAACTCATTAAAGGATTTAAATTTCAAGGCATTTTGTTGCTCAGCAATTGACATATCAATGCCATATTTTGCTTTAAATGCTTGAATGACAACATTCTTTAATACTGGGTTTTCACTGGCTGCGACTTTACCCACCAAACGGCTGAGTTTTTGTTGCGGGACGATTTGCTGCGCTTGAATAAATAGTTTCTTTTTTAAATTTGTCAGACTCACTCAGGTGACTCTCCAGTAATGATTGGACTGTCGAGGCGGTTGCCCCACTCGCTCCACGCACCATCATAAGCTTGGATATCCCAACCCAGTAATCGACCAATAATGTAAGCTAAACCTGAACGGTGATGAGACTGACAATATACGACGACTGGCTGATCAAATTGAAAGCCCAATTGTTCTAAACGTTGTTGCGTGCGTTCTAAGGGGTGCAATTTTAAATGATTTTGACGATTAAGTGCAGTACTCCACTCAAAATGTCTAGCCGTTGGAATATGTCCCCCACGACGTGCCGCGAGACGTTGCCCGGTATACTCCTCAGCCGTTCGGCAATCCCATACTTGGCAAGTTTTATTTTCAATTTTTTTTATCAAAGTTGAATAATCAATACGGTGTTGATCAACATTGGATATCTTAACTTGAAAAAGACATGTGACTGGCTGAACCTCTTCAACTTCTGAAGAAGTAGGATAGTTGGCGCCTAACCATGCATGAATACCACCATTTAATAAACTGGTGTTATAAAAACCCATACAGTGTAGATTCCATATCAGTCGACCAGCCCATGCCCCACCTTCATCATCATAGACCACGACATGATGCTCAGGTGATATGTTTAATATCTGGACTAGCTGCTGAAGCCCTTCATCATCAGGCAATAAACCCGTAGCTTGTTCCTCTTGGCGCACTAAAAATTTTGGCTTCAGATGTATAGCATGCGGAATATGTAATTGCTCATAGACCGAACTTCGGGTCAAATCAACAATACGTAACTTTTCACTTCCTAAATGAGGAACAAGTTGTTCTGCTTCAATGAGCAGACCGAAATCAAAAGCGTTAGTGGTCATATTTATTGAATAGTTCTATTGGCCTTGTTCAAATCTTAGCACAAGACTTTTTCAAAATTATTCTGATTTTTTGCATGGTATTAGCAAAAAATCAGAAAAGGGAAATTATGATTAAGGAGACTCAACATCAAATACCTGACGCAAATATGCGAGGAAGGTATCATTATCAGTCATCGTTTTTCCTGGACTATCAGAGAGTTTAGCTACCGATTGACCATTGCATTCGACTAACTTTAGAACAATATTCAAAGCAGTTTGTCCCATATCATTGGTGAGGTTAGTACCAATCCCGAAACTGACTTGGAAACGATCTTTAAAATATTGATGCAAATCCCATGCCTTCTCTAAGTTTAGACCATCACTGAAAGTGAGCATTTTAGTTTTGCTGTCAATTTTTAACTTTTTATAATGTGCGTAGGCTTTATCGCCCCACGCATATGGGTCACCACTGTCATGTCGTAGACCATCAAATAGTTTGGCAAAATACAAATCAAAGTCTCTTAGGAATGCATCCATACCAACAACATCTGTCAGTGCAATGCCTAAATCTCCGCGATATTCCTGCACCCAAGTTTCAAGTGCAGCTTTTTGGAAATCACGTAAGCGAACATCAAGTGCTTGGAAAGCTTGTAAAAATTCATGTGCCATCGTACCAATGGGTGTAATACCCAACTGCTTTGCCAATAAAACATTACTGGTGCCACGAAAAATATGTGGTGCAGCCTTATTAAACTCTTCCACCACGTGTTTCTGCCAGTCAAAACTATAGCGACGGCGTGTTCCAAAATCGGAAACAAGAAATGGTGGATCATTCGGTTGTTGACTACTTTCATAGTGTTTCAACAATTCAATTTTAGCTTTAAGACGGCGCTCTCCTTCTGCCAATACCTGCTCATCGCGAATACGACGAAAATAGAGTTCATTGACGATTGCAAGCACGAAAATTTCAAACATCATTGCTTGAACCATAGGTCCTTCGATACGAATATCTAAACGACCTTGATCATCGATACTGGCTTTAATAAAGCGGCGCTTAAGTTGGAATAATTCTAAATAGTCTACAAAATCACTTTTAATAAAGCGTAAACTTCTTAAATATTGTAATTCATCTTCTTTAAATTTGAGCTG
Organism: Acinetobacter sp. ANC_7655; assembly: GCF_056784015.1. NCBI lineage: Bacteria > Pseudomonadati > Pseudomonadota > Gammaproteobacteria > Moraxellales > Moraxellaceae > Acinetobacter > Acinetobacter sp. ANC_7655. The sequence continues at coordinate 179,177 of NZ_JBWYJB010000002.1, forward strand.
ACACAGTAAATCTAACTGTTCGTTCAGTTCCTCTAATATATCCACGAGTGGATAGGCTGTATCTTCAAGGTTACGACAACGAAATTGATAGACACTATCCGTTTGAGGAAATTGATGTAATACCACTTGTAACATCGTGAATTTATACAAGTCAGTATCAAGTAAGGATTGAATAATGGCAGACATATTATTTTTCAGTTTTTAGCAACTTATTGCATTAAAGCACATTTTGTTGCAATTCATAGCTCGTTTTAGTAATTGTCGAAGATTATTCGACTAATTACTAAAACTTAAACTGATTATTTTTTTGCATTGTCTTGACTATATGACTCAGTCAAAGCTTTCAATGCTTTATCTTGCCCAATAACTTTTGCGAATTCTTCTGTGGTCTTGTGTCCTGTCTGTTTTGCTTGAGCATCACAATCGACCTGGCGTAATTGTTTGGCAATCGACCATTCAAGCTTAAAGATAGCACCCATCAAAGCTGTATTACCCTTATTATCACGAGCACAGCGGTCTGCGCCGTTTTCCAATAGAGTCGTTACAATATCTTGATGACCATAGTAGGTCGCCATCATTAATGGTGTAAAACCAGCATGGTTTTTAATATTGACTGGAAACCCATGTTTCAAAAATTCATGAATAACTTCTTTGTTTCCTGTTTTCGCTGCTGCAAAAAATAAGTCAATCACTTCTTTCTGATCTGATTGTTGTGAGCTACTGACAGACGTCGTTTGAGCGTGAAGCATTACTGAACTTAAACTCAGTAAAGCGATTAATAAACTATATACAATATTTTTCATTCTTCCCTCACCTGAGTTTAAATTCGATAACGAGTGCCTGTAAAACTCCCCTAGGGTTGCAGGAAAGGAATTGAGTTTTACAGGACTTTTTTGAGGTGACACCTTAGACCCTAATCACCAATTCAAGGACTAATCTTGATTAGTCTTTTAAAGCTGCCGCTTTCGCTTTAACAGTCGCTAAGTTACCGTTTACAGCTTTAGTCATACGTGTGCCGTAATCCGCATCTGCTTTATAGAAATAAGACAACATGATGTGTTTAGTTTCTGAATCTTTTACGTTACCAAGATCAGCTGCTAAGTTCATAATGAGGTCAGATTTCTCTTTAGCAGAGTATGAACGGTATAAATCACCCGCTTGCTTAAAGTTTTGCTCTTTCACACCACGTTGCTGAACTGTGCCAGAAAGTGGAGTTTCAACAGCACGAGCTTTCGCTGTAGATGGTTTTGGTTCAATACGACTTGGTTCATAGTTCACGTTAGATGAAGTTGCACCAACATTCATATAACCATCTTGGTTATTGTTGTTCACATTTACCAATGGACGGTTTACTGGAATTTGCTGGTGATTTGCACCCAAACGGTACATTTGTGTATCAGAGTAAGAGAAGATACGACCTTGAAGTAAGCGGTCTTCTGATGGCTCGATACCTGGTACTAAGTTACCCGGAGCCATTGCCACTTGTTCCGTTTCTTGGAAGAAGTTTTTAGGCATACGGTTAAGCGTTAACGTACCTACTTTTGTTTCTGGTACTAAATCAGTAGGCCAGATTTTAGTTGGATCAAGTGGATCGAAATCGAAGCTATTCAAATCTTTAGGATCCAATACTTGGATATAAAGATCCCATTTCGGGAAATTGCCCGCATTGATGTTCTTATAAAGATCATTCGTTAAGTGGTTGAAGTCTTTACCTTGTAATTCAGCAGCTTCTTTAACGTTTAGACCTTTAACACCTTGCTTAGAACGGAAGTTAAATTTAACGTATTTATATTCGCCTTTGTCGTTGTACAATTTAAATGCATGTACACCGAAACCGTCTTGTTCACGGTAGCTCGTAGGAACACCTTGGTTACCATATACATAAGTCAACATATTTGTTGCCCATGGCTGGCTAGACAAGAAGTCAAATACGCGATTAGCGTCTTGAACGTTGTCAATTGGGCTTGGTTTCATTGCGTGGATGAAGTCTGGGAACTTGATCGCATCACGAATGAAGAATACAGGCGTTTGGTTACCAACTAAATCCCAGTTACCTTCTTGAGTATAAAACTTAATTGCGAAGCCATGTGGGTCACGTAAAGTTTCTGGAGAATGCTTACCATGAATTACTGTAGAGAAGCGTAAGAATACTGGAGTTTTCGTACCTGCTTTGAAAAGTGAAGCAATAGTAAGATCTGATAAATCTTTAGTTGCAACGAATTCACCATAAGCTCCCGTACCACGTGCGTGTACAACACGCTCAGGGATACGCTCACGACCGAAACGTTGAAGTTTTTGAATCAACTGTACATCTTGTAATAATACAGAACCATTTGGACCTGCAGTGATTGAATTTTGGTTATCACCCACTGGTGCGCCGTTATCTTTTGTCAATGGTGCAGCTGATGCTGCTGTCGCAGTTGCAAGCATTGCAACCAACATTGAACGCTTAAACATCGTTTTCTCTCTCAAATTTACCTTTCCTGCACGCGTAAATTACCTTCTTTAACAAAATTGGTAAAAAGGTTAATTTTTATTATTTCAATCGCTTTATTAGATCAAAAGTATATACTCCAATTAATTATTTTTTTATCAATGAGTTATTAGGATAGATGACGACTTTATCCCTTTTCTTTTTTCCAATTTGATACAATTCATTTGAATTAAAAAACATCAAACTTGGTTGAATTATGCGTGCTTTACTCCAACGCGTCCTTGAAGCGAAAGTCGTTGTGGATGGTGAGATTACTGGTCAAATCGAAAAAGGGATTTTAGTTTTTATTGGTATTGGCAAAGAAGATAACTTTGAAAAAGGTAAGAAGCTCATCGATAAGATTTTAAAATACCGTTTTTTTGATGATGACCAAGGAAAAATGGGTTGGAATCTTAGCCAAGCCGGAGGCGGATTATTATTAGTCTCGCAATTTACCCTGATGGCACAAACCCAAAAAGGTTTGCGTCCTGACTTCGGCCCTGCAATGCCGCCTCTCGAAGCAAAAGAACTGTATGAACAGTTAGTTGAATACGCAAAATCTCAGTTTGAACATGTACAAACAGGAATCTTTGCAGCGGATATGAAAGTACATCTCATCAATGATGGTCCGGTAACCTTTAATCTTGAAGCTGAATGACTAGAAAAGCCCTCTGATGAGGGCTTTTTTTCTTGCATTTCAATACTCATCTCTAGAATCAAAACGAGAAAAGTCCGTATTTAGGTGCTGTATTACTTACCTGTCTTTTCTTTAATAAATTGACGAGCAAATTGTATTTTTTCTTTTACAGGTTTAGGAATTTTTGGTGGAATTAATTTAGCGACTTGGTTAAACCATACCAATAAGCTGAAATCACCTTCCATTTTAATACTGCCATTTTGCATACCCGTCATGAATGCAGTTGGATCACCTTTCATCAGGGTTTTAACACCTTGCTCGCTATCAGCAAACTGAAGTACGAAATCTGCTTTCTCTGCATCACCTGAAACAGAATCAATCTGACCATTGTTGACTAAAATCTGACGTGCAACACCGAGATCTGTACCAATTTGAATACGGAACTGACGATCATGAATTAACTCAATAAATTTTGGACTCGTACGTGACAATTGTTTCATACGCAACGCCAAACCTAACACCAAAAGGTCTAGTGGATCTGTGCTTGCATCAACGATAGGTAATTTCACAACAGGTATTGAAGATAGTTTCATGACAATTTAAGTCCGTTTTTTTAATATCAAAAATAATTGATTCATCCTAGCATATCTTATAAGTAAGGAAATGCAGCTTTGTTAAACAAAACGTATAGGCAAAAAAAAGGTATATCATTTTGATACACCTTTAAATATAAAATTGTTACCACGCAGTTTTGGTCTACATATCATTTGTCATGAGTAGGATTTAATCGTCCTCATATACAGGAGTATGTTCAATATAACGACGATTTTCTAAAGCCTTTTGCGCACGACTATCTTCGCGAAGTAGGAAAGCCGTTAAAGCCACCATGGCTAAGCTAATCGCTGTTAAATAACTATATGCCAAAGACATGTCAAATACGTGTTGGACACTATAACGAATACCTTCAAGTAAACCCCAGAAGACCATACCCGCCAACATAAACCCTAGCCAATGACGATAAGGTGAAAAGAATACGGCCGCCAATGCTACAGCGATCAGAGCAAATCCGAGTATCGTTGCAAAAGTTAAAGTGACCATAAAAATCTCCGTCAAAATTTAGATGTTTCAAATACTGCCTAATGGTGTTTCACAACAAATTAAATAACGCTTCACTTTCTTCAATGGTCTTGTTGGCGTCTATGAAAGCATTATGGTGAGTTTTTTTCAGAAAAAAAGACCTGATGCTTTTGTAAGCGACACATATTGTCGCAACATTCTTTTGTCATTACATTTTTTAAGATTAGACATTTTTCATAGAGTCAGAATCAGTCAAACTTGGCGTGTCATTACAAAAAAATACCTCGTAATTTTTTGTCAAAAACATCTTTTTTTCGATGATGACCATCTGTTTTTTCGTCTGAACTTAGCTGATTAAAATTTGTCTAAGAATGATTCACTTAGATAAAAAAAAGCGACCATTTGGTCGCCTTTTTAATAAGCTTTTTTTGATTTTAAGCTCGACTTAAATCTTTATCATGTACACCTAACAGGTACAGAACACCATCCAAACCAACACTTGAGATGGCTTGATTTGCATTTTGACGCACCAATGGTTTAGCACGGAATGCAACGCCCAAGCCCGCTATAGAGAGCATTGGCAAATCATTCGCACCATCACCTACTGCAATCGTTTGCTCAAGTGAAATGCCCATTTCATCCGCAATTTGGCCTAATAAAAATGCTTTACGAGCGCCATCCACAATATGCCCTTTAACTTCGCCAGTGACCTGCCCATCTTGAACATCCAAGATATTGGCATGAACTTCATCAATCCCAAGTTTTGCTTGTAAATATTCAGCGAAGTATTGGAAGCCACCAGATAAAATAGCCGTACGATAACCCAAAGATTTCAGGGTTGAAATAAGACGTTCTGCACCTTCAGTAATCGTTAAACGTTCTGCAATTTTAGGCAATACAGAAGCATCCATACCTTTCAGTAGCGCCACACGCGCACGGAAACTGCTCTGAAAGTCCAGCTCACCTTGCATAGCACGCTCAGTAATTTCTGCGACTTGTGCACCGACACCTGCTTCAATTGCAAGCTCATCAATCACTTCTTGTTCGATCAGCGTTGAATCCATATCAAAGCAAACTAAACGACGATTACGACGGTACGGCGTGTCTTCTTGTACTGCAACATCGACACTAAGGTCATTTGATAAACTTAAACATGCCGCTCGCATCGTTGCAGCATCTAACATCTGACCGCTCAAACCAAATTGCACACAAGCACGTTTTGGTTCATTTTCAAAATGATTCAACGTTGGGCGACCAGACAAACGAGTGACTGTTTCAATATTAAACCCTTGACTTGAAACAATATTAGTCACTGCTTGCAAATGTGCTGCAGTAAGTTCAGGTGCCAATGCCGTCACGATATATCGTGTACGTCCACCCTCTTTCACCCATTGCTCATAATCTTCTGAATCGATCGGTTTAAAGCGCACAGTAAGACCAATATCGTGTGCTAAAATCAGAATATCTTTCATGGCCAAAGCCGTTGCTGTCTGGTCTTCGGAAGCAACCACGATGCCGAGAGTCAATTGGTTATGGATAACTGCTTGTCCTACATCTAAAATTTGCAAAGAATGTACGGACAACACCTGCATCAATCGAGTAAACTGATTCGGTTGGTCAGGTCCTAAAAATGAAATAAGAATGATTTCTCGCATGAATTGACTCGGGTCTGAGCTACGAATATTGTAAGAATCATAATCGAAATTGAATTAATTTTCTTTGGAAGTTTACGTTGAATGCGCCTAGACAAGGGCTATTTGCTAGCCTGCTGATTGTAAGTTTTGCCTTGCATACCTTTTTATTGGTTATTGCAACGACACATCAATTAAATGAAAACCGTGCAAGCCAAGGTTTGCTAATGACGACTCAACTGGTCGCAGATAGCTTAACTGAACTTGAACCTGCCAATACTGTATCTCTTGCATTATTAGCCAACCGCTATGCAACGAATCCAAGTGTTGCATATATACGTATTCTTGGCACAGGAGATCAAGTTCTCGCAACTGCAGGCTTGTCTAAGACGCGTCAGGGTGAAATCTTCGTTCGAGATGCACTACAAAATGAAAAGAAAATTGGCAGTGTGGAAATCACATTGGTTAAACCAAGTATCGGTGAAATATTAAGAACACAATGGCTGGCGATCCTCTCGTCACTCTTTATTCATGGCTTATTATGGTTGGCTTATCGTGCCATTGCTCGCCCTACGCGTAGCGAATATCTTGCGAGATTAAATAATGAGTCCCGTTTACGTCATGAGATCAAGCTGCTCACTGAAGCATTAGAACTGGAAAAGAGTCAGCCTAAACAACCTCATACGCCAGAGCAAAATAAAGAACAAGCTGCAATTACGCCAAAAGTACCGACTCTGCAGTTAGATCAGGATGCTTTATCACTGAATATCCAATTTTATGATCCGAAACAATTAATTAATACGGTCAACAAATCTGTCTCTTTACCTTATTTTAATTTATGTCAAATTTTCTTAAATAAGAGCATCGAACTGTGTACAGCGCATTATCATTTGAATGTTGATGATATCGTTGTGAATCGTAGTTTTGATCAACAAGGCGCTGTCATCAGTATTTCTTCACTCAAGAATAACTCGATTGCTTGCATCTTAATGATTGGTTCGGTGTTTCAATTATTGTCAGAAGTACTCTATAAACGTTACCGTGAAGATAAACGGTTCGTATTGCAAACACGTTGTGCAGTAACCGCACCAGTGGAGGCAATGCAACTCGATTCAGTACAAGCGGCGGAAAGACTCACACATCACCTGATTGCGAAAGAAATGGCGCTATATTTGACCCACGATCAGTTAAAGCATATTGGTGAATGCTATCAATTGGTTCCGATGCCGAATCCAACCAGTGTGTTAACACGTCACGCTTTCATGATTAATGGTATGAACGAAGCCTGTGCCGAACTCGCACAAAATATCCGTACTGAGATTTTGAAAGGCAAAGCCCAAAGCTCCTCGACGGATCGTACAATCAGCTCTTAATTAGATTAAATTTTAATAAGTAAACCAGATTTGATGCTAAGTTAAATCTGGTTTTTCTTTTTAAAAGCTCACAGTCCTGAAAAGTTAGACTAAGCGTCTAGTTTGTATACAAAATTGCTCTTTTGGTAATTTTATCTCTCTTTTCAATGTGCTATGAAGGTGTATGTTGGACTGTGTTGAATGGTACAGTCATAAGCATAGGCAAACTGGCTAAAAAAGCGTTAGACTATGGCGCAACAAATTTATTCAAATGTCAGAATGACATAACAAAAAGGTGAAGGTTGATGTCGCTCAATACTGTAGAAGAACTTGTAGCAGATATCCGTGCAGGAAAAATGGTCATCCTGATGGATGATGAAGATCGTGAAAATGAAGGCGACCTCGTTATTGCTGCAACGCACGTACGACCTGAAGACATTAATTTCATGATCACGCATGCTCGTGGCTTGGTTTGCTTAACGTTAAGTCGTGAACGCTGCAAACAATTAAATTTACCGTTAATGGTTGATGCGAATGGCGCTCAACACGGGACAAACTTCACGCTTTCTATTGAAGCTGCAAATGGCATTTCTACAGGTATTTCTCCAGCAGAACGTGCGCACACGATTCAAACAGCAGTTGCGGCACATGCAAAACCAGCAGATATCGTTCAGCCAGGCCATATTTTTCCACTCATGGCACAACCAGGTGGTGTGCTCCATCGTGCAGGTCATACCGAAGCAGGTTGTGATTTAGCTCGTCTTGCAGGTCTTGAACCAGCTTCTGTGATTTGTGAAATTATCAATGAAGACGGGACTATGGCCCGTCGTGCTGACCTTGAAATTTTTGCTGAAAAACACGGTCTAAAAATTGGTACAATTGCTGATCTTATTCACTACCGCATGACCAATGAACAAACGGTAGAGCGTTTGGATCAACAAAAACTCGATACCGAGTATGGTACTTTTGATCTTTACCGTTATCGTGAAGTCGGGAATCCTGATATTCATTTGGCATTGGTTAAAGGTCAACCTGAAGAAGGTGTGACGACTGTTCGCGTTCATGGCTTCAATCCAGCGCGAGACTTATTAAAACTTAATAAGCAAGATGGTGAAGCAGCTTGGAACTTAGATCGTGCTTTAAAAGAAATTGCTCAAAGCGATCGTGGTGTCTTGGTATGGATTGGACAACGTCAGCCGTCTGATTTAGGTCCAGCATTAGAAGCATTAACTGCGCCAAAACCAGCCAAGTCAAATGCTGCCTTATCTCAGCAATACCAAACTATTGGTGTGGGTGCACAAATTTTACGTGATTTAGGCGTACAGAAAATGAAGCTCCTGAGCTCACCTTTACGCTTCAATGCATTGTCTGGCTTTAATTTAGAAGTGGTCGAATACATCACAGCTGATCAGAGCTCTCATTCATAACTCTTATTAAATATCGAGGTTGCTATGGCGATTCGCCGTATTGAAGGTTTATTACATCTCGCGAGCGAAGATCGTTACGCGATTCTAGTTGGTCGTTTTAACAGCTTTGTTGTTGAACATTTATTAGAAGGTGCAATTGATACATTGCATCGACATGGTGTTAAAGACGATAATATCACTGTCGTTCACGCGCCAGGCGCTTGGGAACTTCCGGTTGTGGCGAAAAAACTCGCAAATTCTGGTAAGTTTGATGCGGTAATTGCACTTGGTGCAGTTATTCGCGGTAGCACTCCTCACTTTGACTTTGTTGCTGGTGAATGTGCAAAAGGCCTTGGTGTTGTTGGTTTAGAAGCTGGTTTACCTGTGATCAATGGCGTATTGACCACAGACAGCATTGAACAAGCCATCGAGCGTTCAGGTACAAAAGCAGGTAATAAAGGTGGCGAAGCTGCCTTGACTGCAATTGAAATGGTTAACTTGCTAAAGGCGATCTAAAGCATGTCGCAGACACTCCAAGCTACTTATGCAGCTAAACGCAAAGCACGTCGTTTTGCTGTACAAGGGATTTATGAATGGCAAATGAGCCACAACCCTGTGCATGAAATTGAAGCACGTACACGTGCTGAAAATGCCATGCATAAAGTGGATCTCAGCTATTATCACGAGTTGCTCACACAAGTGATTGCAAATCATGAAGCATTGGATGCGTTATTAATTCCAGTACTAGATCGTGAGATCTCGGCACTGGACGGCGTTGAATTAGCTACTTTGCGTCTTGGCGCGTATGAATTGAAAGAGCATCTTGAAATTCCATATCGCGTCGTTCTCGATGAAGCAATTGAATTGGCTAAACACTTCGGCGGTGCAGATAGTCACAAATACATCAATGGTGTATTAGACCGTTTAGCACAAAGCCTACGTGAAGCAGAAAAGCAACAAGCAAAATAAGTTGTTGTTGAAATGGCTGAGTTTTCTATTATTGACACCTATTTCAATCGACCGAGTTATTCTTCAGTCGATCTAGGTGTCGGTGATGACTCAGCCCTGCTCACCCCGCCTCCACAGCAACAATTGGTCATTTGTGCCGATACCCTCGTTGCTGGTCGACATTTCCCCATCGATACAGATCCCCATGCGATTGGATGGAAATCTGTAGCTGTGAATCTTTCAGACATTGCAGCCATGGGTGCAAAACCTCAAAGCATTCTCTTGGCATTGAGCCTACCCCAAATTGATCATCACTGGCTAAAAGGGTTTAGTCAGGGTTTGTATGATTGTTGCGATCAATTTGGAGTAAGTTTAATTGGCGGCGACACAACGCAAAGCCCACATCTCACATTATCAGTTACCGCTCTAGGCTGGGTGGATATTGGAAAAGCCGTGCCACGTTCTGGTGCTCAAGCAGGTGATTTAATCTGTGTATCCGGCACTGTCGGTGATGCTGCATTCGGATTAAAATATCCCGATCATGCTTTAAAAAAACGTCTCGATTATCCCACTCCACGTTGTGAACTCGGTCAAGCGCTTAAAGGATTGGCGCATAGTATGATTGACGTATCCGATGGTTTAGCACAAGATTTAGGACATATTCTCAAAGCATCTCATGTTGGTGCCGACCTACACTTAGATCAACTTCCACTTAGTCCTGCCTTACAAGCATTGTCCAATCAGCAAAAATGGAAATTGGCTTTAGCAGGTGGTGATGATTATGAATTGTGTTTTACCATTCCTTTACCTGCCTTGGATGAATTAAAAGCTCGACACTGCGATACACCGATCACGGTGATTGGTGTCGTAAAAGAGACACAGCAATTAGATTTTTATCATCATCAACAACCACAAGAACTAGAATTACAGGGATATCAGCACTTTGCAAAAACAACCAATTAATTTTAAAACGATGACTTGGTCTGAACGTTTCATTGTTTTTTGTGGCGTTGGATTCGGTTCTGGTTTAGCGCCAAAAGCACCTGGTACTTTTGGTTCAGCTTTTGCCTTGTTGTTTATCCCTGCTTTCATGGCAATAGGTTTTTTGTATAGCACGATTGCCATAATCGTTATGTCATTGATTGGGATATATATTTGTGGAAGAGCTGCTGATATAATGCGCGTCCATGATGACGGACGAATTGTGTGGGATGAATTTGCGGGTCAATCGATCACGTTTCTCCCTTTAATCTATCTAGGCCTGATGAATTGGGTATGGCTTTTTATTGGTTTTGCACTTTTCCGTCTCTTTGATGTTTGGAAACCTTGGCCTATTCGCGTCATTGATCGTCAAGTCGACGGTGGTTTCGGCATTATGCTTGATGATCTGATCGCAGGTCTGTGGGCAGCACTTTGTATTATAATTTATCTCTATATTGATATGGCTTAAGCCAAGCTCCAAAGAAAGGATGTTGTATGTCAACCACAGTTGTTATTCTTGCTGCAGGTAAAGGGACGCGAATGCGTTCAAAACTACCAAAAGTATTACAACCTTTAGCAGGACGTCCACTCTTAGGGCATGTCATTGAAACCGCAAAAAAAATACAAGCTGAAAATATTATTACTATTTTCGGTCACGGCGGCGCTCTAGTTAAACAAGCATTTTCGACAGAAAATATTGACTGGGTTGAACAAGCTGAACAACTTGGTACAGGTCACGCTGTTCAAATGACCTTACCTGTATTACCCAAAGATGGTATTTCTTTAATTTTATCCGGCGATGTGCCTTGTATTACAGCCGATACATTACAAAAATTACTTGAAGCAACACAATCTAAAGGTATTGGCTTAGTCACACTTACACTAGACGATGCTTCAGGTTACGGTCGTATCGTGAGAGAAAATGGTAAAATCCAAGCCATTGTTGAACATAAAGATGCTTCTGAAGCGCAACGTTTAATTCAAGAAATTAATACTGGCATTTATGCAGTAAGCAATGCCAAATTGCACGAGTGGTTGCCACGTCTGAATAATAATAATGCGCAAGGCGAATACTATTTAACAGATATCGTAGCAATGGCTATTGACGATGGACTCGAAATTGCCTCAGTTGAACCTGCTTTAGCTTTCGAAGTTGAAGGTGTAAATGATCGTGTGCAATTGGCAGCATTGGAAAGAGAATACCAAAACTACCAAGCGAAATTACTGATGCAGCAAGGTGTACATTTGATCGACCCGAGTCGTTTCGATCTCCGAGGTTCACTCAAGGTTGGTCAAGATGTACGTATCGATATCAATGTCATTATCGAGGGCGAATGTGAACTTGGTGACAATGTCGAAATCGGTGCAGGCTGTGTAATTAAAAACTCCAAAATTGCTGCAGGCACGAAAGTTCAACCGTATAGCGTATTTGATTCAGCCATTGTGGGTGAGCAGACTCAAATTGGACCATTCGCACGTTTGCGCCCTGGTGCTAAATTGGCAAATGAAGTACACATTGGCAACTTTGTTGAAGTGAAAAACACCACCATTGGTTTAGGCTCTAAAGCCAATCATTTTACGTACTTAGGTGATGCTGAAGTGGGTGAGGGTTCAAATATCGGCGCGGGTACGATCACATGTAATTATGATGGTGCCAACAAGTTTAAAACGATCATTGGTGACCAAGCCTTTATAGGTTCAAACAGCTCTTTAGTCGCGCCGGTTAAAATTGGTAATGGTGCAACAGTTGGTGCTGGATCGACGATTACTCGTGATGTGGATGATCATAGTTTAGCCGTAGAACGCTCTAAACAATTTGTGAAAGACAATTATCCACGTCCACAAAAGATTAAGAATTAAGGGGATTACAATATGTGTGGTATCGTCGGCGGTGTAGCAGAACGAAGCATAACGAATATTCTAATTGAAGGCTTAAAGCGTCTTGAATACCGTGGTTATGACTCAGCGGGATTAGCTTTAATCAATGCAGGTCAAGTTTTACGTGAACGTCGTGTCGGTAAAGTTATCAACCTTGAAGAAGCGGTTTCAGAAGCAGCGATCACTGGCGCGCTTGGTATCGCACATACACGTTGGGCTACTCATGGCAAACCTACAGAAAATAATGCACATCCGCATATATCTGGTCAAGTCGCTGTGGTACATAACGGTATTATTGAAAATTACCAAGAGCTTAAAGATGATCTTGAAGCATTAGGATATGTGTTTACATCCCAAACAGATACTGAAGTTGTTGCACACTTAGTTCATGATGCACTGAAGTCTGCTCCTAACCTGCTTAAAGCCGTTGAACAAGTTGTGCCTCAACTCAAAGGTGCATTTGCACTCGGTATCGTACATACAGATTACCCAAATGAATTGATCACTGTTCGTGAAGGTTCACCGCTCGTGATCGGCGTGGGAATTGGTGAGAACTTTATCAGTTCTGATCAATTGGCCCTATTACCGATTACCAATCGTTTTATATACCTTGAAGAAGGTGATATTGCGCGTTTAACACGTGATACGATTGAAGTCTATGTACAAGGTGAGCGCGTTGAACGCCCTGTCAAAGAACTTGATGCGACAGTGAGTAATGCTTCAAAAGGTGAATACAAGCATTACATGCTGAAAGAAATTTATGAGCAACCCGAAGCGATCAAGCAAACCATCTCTCAAGCCTTAAATGCCGATCACTTACGTGATGATTTTCTTGCAAATGCTGTAGAAGATTTTTCTCAGATTCAGCAAGTTCAAATCATCGCTTGCGGTACCAGTTACCATGCAGGCATGATCGCAAAATATTGGTTTGAACAACTGATTGATGTACCTTGCCAAGTTGAAATTGCAAGTGAGTTCCGCTATCGCACTCCAGTCATCGTGAACAATACACTCTATGTGTGTATTTCTCAATCAGGTGAAACTGCCGACACATTGGCTGCTCTTCGTGATACACAAAAACGTGCCAAAGCGAAAAATATTAATATCACCACGATGACGATCTGTAACGTTGCAACATCTTCCATGGTGCGTGAAACAGATTACAGCTTATTGACATTAGCAGGTCCAGAAATTGGGGTTGCGTCGACCAAAGCATTCACCACACAACTTGCTGCCTTGATGCTTCTCGTGCTTAAGTTCGGTCAAGTTAAACAAACGATTTCTAATGAACAAGTAACTGAAATCATTACTGGATTGTGGCATACACCTAAAGTGATTCTTGATACATTACAATGTGATAAAGAAATTTTACGCCTATCTGAATTGTTTGTTGAAAAACAACATTGCCTATTTTTAGGTCGTGGAACACAGTTCCCAATCGCGCTTGAAGGAGCGCTTAAGCTGAAAGAAATTTCATATATTCATGCTGAAGGTTATGCAGCTGGTGAGTTGAAACACGGCCCATTGGCCTTAGTTGATAATGATATGCCTGTTGTCATTCTTGCTCCTCAGGATGACATGCTTGATAAGCTCAAATCAAATATGGAAGAGGTTCAAGCACGTGGTGGTGAGCTGTTTGTATTTGCAGATGAAAATAGTGGCATTAAGGAGAAAGAGCGCCAACACGTCGTTCAAGTTCCGAGCGTTTCAGCACTATTATCACCAATCGTATACAGTATTCCTGTGCAGCTTTTGTCCTATCATGTCGCTGTACTACGTGGTACCGATGTAGATCAGCCGCGTAACTTAGCTAAGTCAGTTACGGTTGAATAATTCAATTTGATCTACACTTAAAAAGTGTATGAGAGTAATAAAGTTTCATACTAAGTAATAAAGTCTCATACTGAGTAATAAAGTGTAATACTGAATTGCTCAAAAAATCCACACAAGCTATGCTCTAAACAGCATGATGTGTGGATTTTTTTATGGCCTACTTTAAGAACACACAAAATCATGAACTCAAAATTCAAAAATGGATTAAAGAAGGACGAGGACAGGGTTTTGGAAATAACTATAAACCTTGGCTCACAATTCGAGATGTGAGTTCAGAAGGTCGATCTCACCGAGTTTTTGGTCATAAAAGCCAAAGAACTCATCATCTTCTCTCTGATCTAGAACTTTCTACTTTTCTATTACTAGAATGGCATTCAACGACTATCGATATTCGAGAACAATATCCCTTAGACCTCGAACAAACTCTAGAAATTGCGAAGACAATTGGAATACCTCACCCTAGATTTGGGAAACATTATCAAATCATGACAAGTGATTTTTTAGTGGATACACATAACTCAATAACACCTAAATTTGTAGTCCAAGTTAAGTATTCAAATGCTCTCAATGATCCACGCACAATAGAAAAAATAGAAATTGAGCGACAATATTGGAAACAGCAAAACATACCTTTTTATATTTTTACCGAGCACCAAGTTCCTAAAACTGTCAGCCAGAACATCCAATGGTTATACAGTTCAATAAATACTCTGGAACTAAGTGAACAAGATACGCTAGATAAACTTAACTTTTATGCAGATATTTTCATTAAAAATAAATCTAAAAAAATTAATGAATTAGCGAGAACCATTGATCAAAAGTATCATTTTGAGCTAGGAAAATCGTTAAGAGAAATTAGAGACTTGCTTGCTCAAAGGTATTTCATATTTGATCTTAATATTTCTTTTAAGGATTTAAATACAGACCATATTCAATTGGGTGAGCTTCATATTTGGAATGAGGTACTTCATGCTGAAAATCAATGAAGTATTAAATTTTGAAAGCTCTTTATTTAGGATTTTAACGATCCTCCCTGACTCTGTGATTTGGATTAGTCTTGACTTGGAAAATGCTTTCCCAATTGAAGTTAGTAGAACAGAAATCTTAAAAGGTTTGGAAGATGGCAATATTGAAAGAGCAACAGACCCACATGAGTCACTTGCTTTCATTCAGTCTGAGAAGGAATCAGTACAAGAAATAAAACGTGACCAAAATTATGCCCTTATTTATCCTTTGATCTCTCATGAATTATTTTATATTCCAGTACAAAGAGGAAAAATAATTAGTGAAATCATGAGTCAACATGAAGTCACCAAACAAACTATTTATCGCTTAGCTCGCAGATATTGGCAAAGAGGACAAACTCCTAATGCATTGCTTCCTGATTACAGAAATAGTGGAGCTAAAGGTCAAAAAAGAACAGCTAAAGACAAAAAATTAGGTCGACCTCGTATCTATAATAGTGAACAAGGCATTAATGTTAATGAAAACATTGAAAAACTTTTCTATCGAACCATTAAATTATTCTTTTTAAAAGACAATAAACATTCACTCCCATTTGTATATCGAAAATTTCAATCCACATATAAAAATCTCTATCCTGATACAGCCGAATCAGATATTCCAACAATATGGCAGTTTAAGTATTACTACGAAAAAGAATTCAAAAAAGTTGAAAGCATAAAAGCTCGTATTGGTACATCCAACTACCGCAAAGACTATCGTCCTTTGCAATCAACATCTAACGCTCAAGCCTTAGGCCCTGGTGCACGTTATGAAATTGATGCCACTATCGCTGATATTTATCTTGTTTCCAATTCAAATCCAGAAAGTATCGTTGGTAGACCCACCATTTACTTTGTGATTGACGTCTTCAGTAGATTAGTCACAGGCTTTTATATAGGTTTTGAATCACCTTCATATTTAGCTGCAATACAAGCATTGAATATAGCGATGACCGATAAGGTTCAGTATTGTGCTGAGTATGGGATCTCAATTCAGCAAGAGGATTGGCCAGCTGTTGGTCTACCTGATGCTTTACTCGCGGATCGAGGAGAATTATTAGGCTATCAAATTGAAGCCTTAGAGAAAACTTTCGCTGTAAGACTTGAAAATGCGCCAGCTAGACGTGGTGATGCTAAAGGCATCGTAGAACAAGCTTTCAATACATATCAGGCTTATTTCAAAAAAGAAGGTAAGGGAAAAGGTATTGTTGAAAGCACAACTGTAAAAAAGACTGGTGGTAATGATTACCGTCAAGATGCCACATTAAATATTCACCAATTTACTGAAATCATTCTTGCTTGCATCATCTCGCATAATCAATTTCATGTGCTAAAAACATATGATCGTGAAGCAGATATGCCCAATGACTTACCAACTATTCCCTTACATTTATGGAATTGGGGTATTCAAAACCGAACAGGAAAATTGAGAAGTGTTCCAGAAGAAGCACTCAGAATCGCATTATTGCCACGTACTAAAATCACAATATCAGACCTAGGCATCAAAGCATTTGGTCTTTACTACCTAGCGAAAGAAGTACTTGATCTCGGTTGGTTACATCGTAAAACAGGAAGTTCTCGTCCTCAAAACCTTGAAGCTGCCTATGATCCCTACTCAATGAATAAAATTTATATTTTTCCAAAAGATAGTAGTCTTGAATACTGGATAGGGTCTCTCTCTGATCGATCGAGAGAATTTATGGATTGTACTTTGTGGGAAGTTAAAGAAAGGCAAAAAGCCCAAAAAGAGCACCTTGTACAGCACGAACTAGAGGCTTCAAAAAAACGAAGAGAGCTTGAAGTTTTTATCAGTGAGAAACTTAATACTAAGCATCCAAAGAGCCCAATTAAACCATCTCAACGAATCGCTGAAATCACTGAAAATAAAGCAAAAGAAAAAAATATTGAACGCAAAGCTAAGGTAAAACAGCAAAAAATATTGGATACAAATATTATTCCAATGCCTAAACTGAAAGCCTCAATTAAGCCTCAAGATGCTGAAGCGGTTCATTATCCAGACTTAACAGACGAATTATTTGGTGAGGATGACTAAATGACTTTGCCATTAAATTTTATTCAAGCACGTTACACACCTAGTTTTGGTGAATATAAAGACAATCCATTTATTGAAGCTCTACCACCAATCATGCAAGAAATTGCAGATATCAAAGCTAATCTGATTGGTAAGGTGGACTTTAACCCTGAGGATATTCTGAGATCTAAGAACGAAAGAATTCATCTTTCATCTCAACTTCTTCATCAATTTTTTCAACCGATTACTCGGCATATTTCATTAGAACAAAAAATTGCAATATTAATCCGTAAAGGCTACGTCGGGCGTAATATTGCTGATGGTAAATTGCACCAACATTTGCAAAACGGTTATGAGCGTATTATGTCGGGAGACATTAACGCTTTTCGTTTTGATGCGCCAAAATCTACAGCTTTAAGCTATTCACTGATCGGTTGTTCAGGCAGTGGTAAAAGCACAACCCTACAGCGAATTCTGAACCTTTATCCTCAAGTGATTTATCATGATAAATATAACTTCACCCAACTCGTTTATCTCAAAATAGACTGCCCTCATGATGGCTCATTGAAAAATCTATGTTTACATTTCTTTCATGCGATTGATGTTGCATTAGGGACTGATTTTGGAAGAAAAGTGGCCTTAAAAAGATTAGGAGTTGATGCTCTACTCAACTATATGCGTCAAATTACCAATACCTATGCTATTGGTGTACTCGTCATTGATGAAATTCAACATCTGAGTGTTAAAAATTCAGGTGGTGCTGAAAAAATGCTGAGCTTCTTTGTCACTTTAATCAATGTTGTAGGCTTGCCAGTAGTAATGGTCGGCACACCCAAAGCTAAATTTATATTTGAGGGAGATCTACGTTCAGCACGTCGCGGAGCTGGTTTTGGCGCAGTTATATGGGAACCTATGAAGAATAATCCCCCATTATCAAATACCACAACGAGAACAGAATGGATGGCTTTTACCAATGCTCTATGGAAATACCAATGGCTAACCAATAAAGAACAACTGAGTGAAGAAATTCGAGACTGTTGGTATGAACTGTCGCAAGGCGTACTGGATATAGTCGTTAAACTTTTTGTTTTGGCTCAATGTCGAGCGATCATGACAGGACTAGAAAGAATAACGCCAAGTTTGCTTAGACAAGTCTATGAGGATGAGCTCAAATTTGTCCATCCTATGATAGAAGCACTCAAGTCTGGAGATCCTAATCGCATCGCACTTTATTCTGACTTAACTATTCCATATGTGGATAAAACCTTACTTTTACTTCAGAAAAAAATAGAAGAAGAACAAGAAAAAGTTGAACAATATAATGGAAATGTACATGCGCAAAGATTGCATAACCTATTGATTGCCACTGGTTATCCAGAATCTAAAGTAATCGCTGTAATCAAAAAAGCCTTTGTCGATTTCCCTCATCTCAATATGCAAGAACTCATGCCTATCGTTTCTAATTGGCTCACTGAAGTTGAGGAGGATAAAAAAACTAAAACTGCAAAAATCAATGTCAGAAAAATAAAACAAAGTGAATGGATGAGCTTACCATCAGATGATTTAAGGTTTAAGTTTTCTCAAAGGCAAAAATCCCAAAATTTTTATGACATTCTTCAATCAAGCGATTTAATTTTTGATATTCAAACTTGGGTGAAATCAATGTAACAGTGGAATTGGCATGTTGAATTTTCCTACACCATATCCCAATGAGTTAATTTACAGTACGATAGCACGAACTGGAATTCACCATGCTATTACAAGTCCTAAGCAATTACTCGAAGAAGTATTTGCTAATCGTAAAGTCATTGCCACGATTGATTTACCTAGCCATCTAATATGCCTGTTAACGCATTTATCACCGAATTACACACTTGAAAAGATTGTTTATGAACATACACTTTTTCCAATCCACGCTCTATTTTCTCCTGAAAATACACGGTTAAAATGCCTTCACTGGATGGGGAGTCAATCAAAAGGTTCTATCCATTTAGCATTAGGAGTTGCGGCATCCAAAGTTAAGCAGATAACAACGCATCGCTATTGTCACCATTGCTTAGAAGAACAATATCACCAATATGGAGAATTTTTTTGGTCAAGACTTTGGTACATTCAAGGTGCAAATTGCTGTAGCAAACATAAAGTTAAATTGTCAGAATTTTTACCACCAGCCCATTTGAATGGACGACATCAATTTATTCCTGCAAGTTTTATTCTGGATCGCAAGCAACCTCATAACCCTGCTCATGAATTAGATATAATCGTGAGTAGGCGTGTTGATGAGCTGTTAAACCTTCCTCCAACAACATCACCTAACTTTTATCAATGGAGTCAATTCTATCAGCGTATTGCAAAACGATTAGGTTTCAACAGAGGTTTTAAACACATTGATCATTCAAAAATTCATGTAGCAGTTATAAAAACATGGGATTTAAAATGGTTACAGCAACATCACCTTGATGAACTGAAATCCGAAACAAGTTGGCTTAAAGCTATCTTTAGAAAGCATCGTAAGTCATTCAGTTATCTTGAACATATTATCGTCTTAGAGACGTTTTTCCCTAAAGGCTGGACATGGACAGCCATTCTGAGTGAAATCCATCAGTTCCCATCTCATCCATCTGATACTGATAAACCAATTCAAAAAACTAAATTTAAAGACAGTTCTATACTCAGTACAAAGCGAAATGAATGGGTGTCTTTGATTCAAAATTTTGGAATAAAGCCGTCCAGAGTCAGAAATGCTGCTTTATATGCATGGCTTTATCGCAATGATAAAACTTGGTTACTCACAAAAAATAAATGCTATCACGCTTTGCCCACAAGTATTCCCAAGAAAGTAGATTGGCCTCTGAGAGATTGGCACATGGTGAGGCGATTATTCAAAATATTCTATCAATCATTAGACGATTTGAGTTTACCTAGGCAATCTAGAAACTGGTATCTCAAACAACTACCGCAACACTCTACCGTAGAGAAAAACCTATATCAGCTGCCCTTAACACATAAATTTTTGAGTACTTTTTCAGAAGATATTAGCTCTTATCAAATCCGAAGAATCACTCGAACAATTATTCAATTTCAAAAAAATAATCAACACCAAGCGAGTTGGCAATTATTACGATACTCGGGATTAAGTGAAGAACGATTAACAGATGAAGCTCTCAAATTCCTAAATCAAATTAAAAGGATTAATCATGGCTAAGATCAGTCACATTGCTAAGAATATGAAAATAAAAAAGATTGGTTCTTTGTTTAAAAAACATAACTCAGGCAGTTGGGCAATAAATCTAGCTTTGGAAAATGAAAATAAAATACATGAGACGACTTTCACTAATTTTTCTAATGCAAAATTATTAAGAAAAAATAGTCACATCAACCCCACTCAAGAATATCCCAAAGGCTACAATTTACGCTTTAAAATTAGTTCAACTCGAGATTGGCTATCTTCTGTCAATAATACAAACTTACCGAAAGGAAAGTTTCTAGAACATTATTTCTTGTTTGATGCAGTCCGTGTGGATCAATTCGGTCAGCCAATGTCCGAAACCATCAAAATTAAGCTCCCTCAATTTGAACTTGCTCGATCTCTGTTTTTCTACACTCCATATTTAGCAAGATCAGCAATCATAGAGAATAGTTTGAGTATCGATTTCGATATTGCTTCAAATCGAGATCACTACCTCATCAATATTTTACCAGCCTGTTCATACCCAATTTCGCATTTCAATGATTCAGGTATCCGACGGATCTTATCTTGGATTCTTCTCGATCCTGATATTCGACAATCTTTTGAAAGTATCAGTCAGTTTTGTACCAAATATGGCTATGACGTTGACCAATATCGTATATGGAGTTTTTGTTTTAATCCCCCTCAACTCAATGGAGTGATCTTTGATTCATATGGCTATTACAAGGCTGAAACTTCTGAGTTTTTTGTCAATGAAATATCAGGTTTCGAAAGAATCTCAAGCCGAATTTCGAAAGAAGTTGAGTTCTATAGCGATAAATTCATTGAGTCTAAATCAGGCGGTAAAGGTGAAAACTCTTCAGGAACTAAAAATAACGGAAAAGAACCGACCATCAAAGATGACGAGGATGGCAATAGTGATGATGTTCAAATCATTGATGTTGTACCGACACACTTCGACTTCCTAGAAGCCATTGAAACAAGGAAAACTTCTAAAAAAACTAGGCATAGAAATCATGGTACAAAAGATCAAGACTTACCATCCACTAATGCGACATCGGAAGTTAGCACCAACGAGCCTATTTCTGAGGGTACTATCCCCTCTGCTGAATTTAATGGTGTTGAAGATGAAACTGAAGATCTTCATTTGTATCTTGATCGTTTCTCTGCATTTCAACAAATGATTGATTTGTTTTGCAAGGAAAACACAGTTAAAAATTCTACCTTTCAACTCCATAAATTACCCAACATTCAAGGTCACTCCAAACATATAAAAACTGATGGAAATCCTAGATGTGTCGCAGAAGTTAGTTTTCAATATAATGGTCAAAACATTGTGATCTTAGAAGTAGATACATCCGATAATAAAAAGCCTCTTTCGACTCGGGTTTTATCACTTAAGGATGTGAATCAATGGAACCGAACTGATCGAGCTAAAATACTTGAGCTTGTCGTCACTCAATGCTTACGTTGGCCAAAAGGCATATTTAACAATATTAGTTTTAAAAATAGTACTTTGAACCATCCTCGGATGGATTCAAAAAATAAACAGATTTCTGATCAAGAATTGCAAAATTGGGCGAAGCGTTTAGAATCTAATATTTTAGCCTAACGCAAAATTACATTAATGCTAAAAGTTGATAATCGATCAATAAAAAGCCTATTTGGCAAATTGCCGATCTGGAAGTTAAGGGAAATTTATGAGTAATCAATTAAATTTTAAAGTTAGTTCTGGATTAAAAAATATTATTGGTCGTGATTTAATTATTAACGATACTGTAGCTATTTTTGAATTAGTAAAAAACTCATTTGATGCGGATGCTAAAAAAGTTCAACTCTATTTTGATAAAGAACGAATCATGGTCATTGATGATGGCCATGGCATGACATACGATGATTTAGTTAACAAGTGGTTATTTGTTGCTTATTCGGAAAAGAAACTAGAAAATCAGCTAAATCATACTGACTATCGCCATACTGTTACGAATAAAACTTTCGCTGGTAGTAAAGGAGTAGGAAGATTTTCTTGTGATAGATTAGGAACAAGTCTAAAGCTTCAAACAATCCATAAAGATGCTTTAGATCACAGTGAGATTTTAGATATTGAATGGGATATGTTTGAATCTGATGATCTCAAGCGATTCGAATCAATTAAAGTCTATAATAGCTCTGACTCTAGATTTAATCTAGAAAATATTGATTACTCCTATGATTTATTTAACAGATTCTCATTAAATAAATCTTTAAAAATTCCAAAACATGGAACAATTATCGAAATAAAAAATTTACGTGAAGTTTGGGATAGAAAAAAATTACTAGATCTTAAAAATTCTTTAGCGAAACTTATTAACCCATTTAAGCAAGAAAATGATTTCGAAATTATTATTTATGCCCCTGACGAAATGGATAAAGATAACAAAGAATACGAAGATAAAAAAAACTTAGATGAACATATACCTTTAGTAAATGGCCCAATCCAGAATTTTATTTTTGATACATTGCAATCTAAATCAACTTATCTAGATGTTAATTTTACCGATAATGGTGAAACCATTACTTCAATACTTAGAGATCGTGGAGAGTTGATATATAAAATTAAAGAACCTAATGATTACTCATATATAAAAAATTCAGAATTTTCATCCAGTATTTACTATTTAAATACAGCAGCAAAACAAACATTTAAACGACGAATGGGCATAGCATCAGTATCGTTTGGATCAATTTTTGTATTTCGTAATGGCTTTCGCGTCTACCCTATTGGTAATGAAGGGGATGATACTTTTCATCTGGATCGAAGAAAACAACAAGGTTATGCCAGATATTTAGGCACACGTGATGTTATAGGAAAAATTGATGTCAAAGGTACTGAAGAACAATTTAAGGAAGCAACCAGCAGAGATCAAGGACTAATTGAGACGCCTGCATATCTTCAATTAGAAGAATGCTTTATGGAAAAATGTATCAAACGATTAGAAAGCTATATTGTTGATGTTACTTGGAAAGATAGTCTTGATAGAGAATTAGATACTCCTGAAAGATTAAATACAGATCTTGCTAAAGCACGCATCATACAAATTGTTTCGAAATTAGCTAATTCAAAAAAAATAGAGTTATTAGAATATAGTGAAAATTTAATCACTATTCTTAATGAGAAATCAAAAGAATTCGAAGAATCTATTGAAGGGTTAAAAGCAGTTGCCCGTAAATCTAATAATAGTGAACTATGGGATAAAGTTAATAAAGCTGAACAGAGATATTTAGAACTTAAACAAGCCGAATTACAAGCTAAAAAGGAGGCTGAAGAAGCTGTAGAAGCCAGAAGAGTAGCTGAAGAAGAAGCAAGAAAAGCAAATCAAGAACGTCAAGAGGCTGAAAAACAAAAGCAGGCGGCTGAAGAGGCATCAAAGCAGGCTGAGGAAGAGAAACAAGAAGCTTTATCTGAAAAAGAGAAAGTCTCTCTAGCATATGAAGAAGAGAAGAAAAGAAATCTATTTCTAACCGCCAATTCATCATTAGATAAGGATAATATTGTTAATCTTATGCACCAAATTGGAATTTATGCTTCAACTATTCATACTATTATTACAAATCAAATTGATAAACTAAATCATAACGAAGAATTAAATAAAGAAGAATTAATTAATATATTCGAAAAATTAACATTTAAAAACCAACAAATGTTATCTATATCTAGATTTGCAACACAGGCTAACTTTAGAATTAAGTCAGAACAAATTACTGCTAACATAATTAATTTTTTTGAAGAATACCTGTTAGCAATTTGTAGTATATATACTGGTGATGCATTAAAAATCAATTTTGATACTGATATTGATAATTTCGAAAGAACATTTTTACCAATTGAACTTTCTATGGTAATTGATAATCTTGTACATAATTCACGTAAGGCTGGAGCAACTACTGTTGATTTTAGCTTTAAAAAAATAGGCTCCAAACAAATTGAAATTTCTGTAACTGATGACGGTCAAGGCATAGATTCATATGAAAAAAATAGAATATTTGAAAAAGGCTTTAGTACTACAGATGGTTCAGGACTTGGTCTATATCATGTAAAATTCATTATAGAGCAAATGGGTGGAAGTATTTCTTTAAAAGAAGACTACCAGAATGGTTGTCAATTTATAATTAGGTTAGTATAAAATGCGTTTAGATTACCAGATATTATGGTTTGAAGATCAGAAAAATAATGTTGAGGAAGTCGCAAAAGGCTTATCCACACGATTAAGTCGATTAGGGTTTAATTTGAAAGTAGAATGGATTAAACCTGGTAATGATCTTAATAATACTTTCGGCAGTATAAAAAATATTGTTAATAATTTTGACCTTATCTTACTTGATTATGATTTAGGTAAAGATAACTTCAATGGTGTAGATATTGCTAAAAAACTTAGACGCTCAAACTTTCTAACTGATATTATTTTTTACAGTTCAGCTTCACCACATGACCTACGTAAGTTTATGTTTGACAATCACGTGGATGGTGTTTTCTGTATTAACAGGAATAATTTACAGAGCGAATCATTCGATATTATACAAAATAGAATACGTAAAATTCTTGATATTAACCATATGCGCGGTATTGTAATGGAGGTTGTTAGCGAATTTGATGAGTCAATTAATGATTTAGCCAAAAATCTTGAAACTAAGATTGAGTGTCTAGAAAAAAAACAAGAAATTTACTCATTCATACATTCTAAAATTACTTCTCTAAGTTCAAAAAATGATACTCAAATATCAGAAATCATTAATAATCAATCTGGTTGTAACTTCGAAGAGCTTATAAATCATAGAGCATGTAGTAGTTTCATCAAGTATCAAGTTTTAAAAAAAATGTTGGAAGATTTAGAAGATAAATACAATATAACAAATATATTAGATGTCTTAAAAAAATATAATGAGGAAGTTATAGGCCCAAGAAATGAGCTGGCACACGTAAAACCAACTGAAGAAAAAGGGAAAACTGTTTTTAAGGTGGGTGACAAGCTTTATGGCGAAAATGAATTTAAATTATTACGTCAAAACTTATTAAATCACCGTGATAATTTTAACGATCTTAAAAATTTGCTTATTAACGGTAATCTTGAAGAAGTGCAACGTGAATAGTCCTGGTATTTGAATCATTAATCCATTACAATTATTTTGAAATTCTAGTATAAGAACCTATTATGCGCTTTATAGACTTGTTTTCTGGCTGTGGCGGACTCTCGTTAGGACTACTAAATGCTGGTTTGACAGGCCTTTTTGCTATTGAAAAGAATGCAGATGCCTTTCTTAGTTTAAAAAATAATCTTGTTATACCTAATCCTAATTTGAAAAATACTTTCAATTGGGACTACTCTCAAATTTCTGTACAACACCACGATATTCATGAAGTCTTAGAAGAAAAAAAAGATTATTTAGCTCAATTAGGGAAAAATCAAATTGTTGATTTGATAGTAGGTGGTCCACCATGCCAAGGGTTTTCAACAGCTGGAAGACGGGATCCAAATGATCCTAGAAGTAAACTGGTATACGATTATTTAAAAGTAGTCTCTTTAGTACGCCCCAAGATTATTTTAATGGAAAATGTTAAAGGAATAACATATAAAATTAAAGATCAACCAGCAACAGCTAATAGTATTAAAATTAATTTAGCGAAATTGGGCTATTTACCAATAACATTCATTGAAGATTGTTCTGTATGGGGCGTACCTCAGCATCGTATTCGATTCATATTATTTGGTATTAATATGGAAGAGATTATTGGTGTAAATTCATTTTTATCTGAACAACAAATATTAGAGTTCAGCCAAAAAGTAACTCCCTTATTTGAAAAAAAATTTAATCTATTTGCTTACAACTTTAAAGCTCAGAAAAATTTACCAATTAAAGTTTCTGCTCAAGAAGCTATTGCTGATTTAAAAACGTTAAGCAAGTATAACCGTGTATATAAATTAAAAAATGTCACTGATATTTCAAGTGATAAGTTCTTACAAATATCAAGTATACGTTGTCCTGAAAATTTAAATAGAAGTTATATTGATTTAATGAGGAATGGACTTGCTGAAGATTTTTTACCAACTGGTTTACGCTTAGCTAACCATACTCCTAATATAAAAAATAAATTTAAAAGAATTTTAAGCGATTTAAATAACCCTAAAGTATCAGAAAAATATCAACTACGACGGATGCGAACTCTACCAAAAGATTATGTACTTGATACTTTCAATACTAAGAAGCAGATTACTAAAGTTTTAGATCCATCAGAATGTGCTCCAACTATCACAACACTACCAGATGATTTACTGCATTATGATGAACCTCGTATCTTAACTGTACGAGAATGCGCTCGTTTACAATCATTTCCCGACTGGTTTGAGTTCCATGGCCCTTATACAACTGGCGGAGAAAGAAGAAAAATAAGCTGCCCGAAGTACACTCAAGTCGGCAACGCTATTCCTCCCTTAATGGCAGAGGGTATTGGATTATTTTTATTAAATGAATTTAGTAATATTTGTCATGAGCTAAAACTAGAACTACTCAATTACATGAAAGAAAAGTCTGAAACTCAAGGCAGTAATTTAGATGGTAAAGTTTCTAAAGCACTTGCCAATTCGTAAATTTTTTCCAAAGTAGGATTAACTTCTCCTCTTTCAATTCTTCCTAAATAACTCCGATCCATGTTACAGAGTAATGCCAGTTGCTCTTGTGACATGTTTCTTTCTTTTCTGTATTTACGAACCAAATGTCCAAATTGAATAGTAAGTTCTGACATAAACATTCAAATGCTTAAAAAACAGAACTATCACTATTTGAGGACTATATATCCACGGACTATAATCCTCTTTTTAGGTTTTCTAGTTTTTCATCATGAAACAAATTGCTTCACCTATCTTTCAATCTTTTCTATTACTTCTATCTCACAATCAAATTGATGGATGGACATCAAACAAAATTTGGAAAAACTTGAATCTTTCAAAAGATGAAAAGCAACGAATCAACCAGCAGCAACTTTATAGACTGCTTAGAAAACTTGTACAGCAAGGCTATTTGATCAAAAACATTCATTTAGACAATCCAAGGCTTTCAACATTTTTTGAAACAGAAAGCATGTACGCTTTTAGAAAACAATTTGAAAATCATACCGAGATACATGATTCAGAAAAACTTGAATTAAAAACTAAAGAATTAAAAGAAAAGCAAAAGATTTGCGAAAACCAAATCAAAGCTTCTGAGCAAGCACTTATAGATTTCCCAGAATTGAAATCTGAAATTTTGCGTAAAAGAAAAGATTTACAAAAAGATGTAGAGCAATTAGAGGCTTACTCATCATTTATTAACCGACTTATTTCAAACTTTTAAAAGAAGCATGCTCATACAGTTTTAGATTCTAATTCAGTCACAGCAGTCATAGAATATTCCGCAAGCTGTATGAGCACATATATCAAAAGAAGAGCTCACGGTTTCATCGAAACTACTACAAAGATGAAATATTTTTCTTAATTTTTCTACGTAAAAATTCAACCATTCTTCCTGATTTTGAAAGTCTTCGATATTCTTTAACTTGGCATGGAAATCGACTAATAGATGACTTAATTTACTTATATTTTCAGGTCTCATTGTCAATTCAATTGTCATGGGTTCCACGATATTTGAATAGATATTTCCGACTTGATCAGTTGAACATATTTTTAAAATTAAACGATTGTTTTTCCTTGAAGAAAAAAACAACTTTGTTTTTCCAATTTGTTCATGTTCACCTATTTCTGTTTTCCTTCTTTGAATTTCTTTAAAAAAACTGTTGGACAGCATCTCAGATGTAGTTTTGTCCAAAAGCTCGTCTTTCAATCTTCTAATAATTAAGGCATCTCCACTACCTGAGAAAACAATATGCTCCAAATAGGCTATTTTTTTATAAGAATCAGAAACTATTGAAAACTTTAAATCATCTGTCTGATGGGTTAATCGCCGATCCGCAGCAATAATTACGCTATCTTTTAATTGAATTCCAATAATTAAAGTCATGTTAAATTAGTAAAGAAACTTAAGTTTCAATGTTACATCACCTATCTTATTCTGTGATATATTTTGCAAAATACTATTCATAATATTAATAAAAGATGAATTTAGAGCTTAATCCCAAAAATACTATTGCTAGTGCTGGTGGTTCTCAAGTGATCATCAATAAAAATGGGATCACTATTATCACACCAGCGAAGTTTGAAGTTAAAGCTGGACAACATCTCTTTCAAAGTGGGGCCAAAATCCCAATGAATCTTCCTAATCTTCCCACTTGGATACCTCATCAAGAATTTTTTGTGATTACCGATGAAAATAGCAAAGCCATTCACAATCAACACTATATTATGACTGATGAAGATGGCTCTAAAATTGAAGGCTATACCGATAAAAATGGTCATACAAAAACGTTTAAATCTATGAAACCTAAAGCTGTGAAGATCGAACTTCTAGAACGTAATGATCCTCAATATCATAATTTTGAGGAGGATTTTTATGGCTAAAGGTAGCAAAGGTTCAGGTCAAACGTCTTCCTCGACTACTCAGCCTCAAACAAATGGCAAAGTTGTTAAGTTAGAACCAGGCAAAGAGAAAGATTACCTCTGTGCTCATATTTGTTTTGCTAAAAAAAATCCTATCAAAGGCAAAGCTGGTCAATTTTTAAATCAAAGAGCATGTACATATGCTATTTGGAAACAAGAAGAAGCGAATGAATTGATTTGGCGCTATAAAGCTGAAGTGGGCTACCGAATGAGGGACCGTTTTCCGACACCCATTATGAGTGAAAAGCAACTTCAGAGAGCAAGCCGTTTTCCATTGGGAGTAGCAGCACGTGAAGGTATGTTTAAGTTGTCAGAACTTGAGCAAAGTGCTAAAGGTCGTTTAAGAATCCCTGATGTCATTGTTTTAAAAGTGACTGATCAAGAACTCATTAATATGAGAGTTCAAGGACAGGCCGATTGGAGTAAACTTATTCCAGTTCAAAAAAATATTTCTAAAGTGATTGAAATTAAATTTGGCAAAGATAAATTATCTAGAGAACAAAGAAATGACTACATACAAATTGCAGGTAACAGAAATAATTTCAAGTTACTTGAAGATGTAGATTGCTCATGTGAACTTAGAGACAATAATTCAAATAGTAGTTCTGCAACTGTTGGCTCTAAATACACTTATATTCAAAACATGTTAGTGGCAATTAAAATTAAACAGCAGCAAGGTATACAACATCCACCTGTAAATACACCTAGTCCTATTGCCGATTTTCTAGATAAAGCACCTTTATATGAGATAGCTGTAGGAGTTGGGATTACAGTAGTTGTTGTAGGTGCAATAGTTCTCCTTCCCGTAAGTGCGACAGTAGCTGGTGCTGGTGCATTGGGTGGATATGTATTAGCTACATCTTAATTAGAGAGAATAATGAACGGTTCAGATTTTGAAAAAATTGTAGATGATGCAGATTATATCAATTATGACTATGGAGATCATGGGGAAACTGTACTTTCAGTGCATTTCCAGTCTTGTTTTTACTTTTGGAATGGACATACTTCTGAAATCCGCCAAGCAATCTTAAACTGTTATACAAAATATATTGAGCTCTGGGGAGGCCATATCACATGGGGCTTTGATCCATTAACAGATTGGAAGCAAAAAAAAATAAGCAATCTTCCATCACTTCAAGATGTAATAACTAAACGTGCTGATCCTGATGAAGTTATTGAATGGTACGTAGCAGATGGCAGCTTTGAAGATGACAAAATTGAATATGCAAATAGATACGTATTTTCATTGTTGACTAATCGAGCTTGGCAAATTCAACACGGAAATATTTTGTATTTCAGATTACCTAGGGATCTTTTTTTTAATCAAACAACACACGATGAAATTTTAAGATTCAATCAATACTGCTTACAACAGCTTAGACCATGGTATATGGTGAGTGGGATGCAAGCTGCTACACCTTTTAGTGATGAAGGCGTAAAAATAGATCTTGTATCTCAGGCTAGGGACTTTAAAGGCATCTATATTGAAGACTCTTGGGATACTATGAGAATGCCATACGGTATACGCGGTTTTGATTGGCTTACCTTCGTGAGTAATGATCTTTCAGAAAAAATCGGGGGTGCATTAAAGCTTCAAGATACCCTAACAAAAGCAAAACTTCGATTTCAAACTATTGCTAATGGCGTCCTTATTCAAGCATCTGATTACCCTGAACTCATACCTAATGGAACACCAGATCCACAAGGCTACTTAAAACTAAATCATATTCTGCGGCCTTTAAGAGATGGCAATTACGGTTCCATGGGGGATGCTACCTATTTAGGAGAAAATGACCAAAGTTTCGATATCCCATTAACTGATTTATGGATGCGTCGTTTTGATCACGAAAGAGTATGGAACGATTTAGTTTCAACAGCCAAATATAGAAAACCTAAATCCATAGTAAAGCTATCAACGAATCACATATGTGAAATTTCTGGACGATATCGATATGAAGATGATTACGATTATGTCCGGAATGAGCCTATGCCTTTTGAAGAGCCAGACAGTAGAGAAAACGATCACCGAAGTTACATTATTTTGAATAAAGGCGATATTGCACCATATTATTTAAAATTAGGTCAGCATGGCGAGCTTTTAGAAACAATGGAAATCGAATGGACTCTCTTTGAAGAATTTAACTATTGACCTCTTATTTGGGTATGAAACTTTATTACTCGATAAAGATTAAAAATAGAAGAAAAGATAGAGCTGAGTATGAAACTTTATTTTTTCTTCTACTTATTACGAAGTTGAAATATCAATGAGATAAGGTTCGTTCAGTATGAAACTTTATTACTCGCCTACAAAAAGATCGATAATGAAAATTATCGGTCTTTTTTTTATCAAATGAAATATCTTATCAGTGCATGTTTAGTCGGACATCCAGTTCGCTACGATGGTCAACATTGCCTTCAAGAAAAAATTAAAACGCTGATTGATACCGATCAGGCCGTCGTAATCTGCCCTGAAATTTCTGGAGGACTTAGCACTCCCAGAGCCCCTGCTGAAATTCAAAAAGGAACAGGCTCCGATGTTTTGAGTGGTCATGCAAAAGTATTTGATCTTTCGGGAAAAGATGTTACCGAAGCATTTATTTTAGGTGCCAAACAGACCTTAGCTTTTGCGAAAAAACATGGGATTACTCATGCGATTTTGAAAGCTAAAAGTCCATCATGTGGTTTTGGTCAGATTTATGATGGCTCTTTTTCGGGGTCAAAAATAAATGCGGACGGTGTTACAGCAGCGCTTTTAAAGCAACATGGTATTCACATCATGACTGAAAAAGAATTTCTAGATCAGTTAATGAAATAAAATCAGCTACTTAATCACATCATCGTCATATTCATGTTTTTTAAGGTGAGCTTTGTCACGCGTCGCCCAATAACTCGCCAAGATGGGTCCCGAAATATTGTGCCATAAACTAAAAATCGCACTTGGAAGTGCTGTAATGGGTGTTGCCGCAAAATGAACCGCAGCTAAAGCAACGCCTAAGCCAGAATTTTGCATCCCTACTTCTATCGAAACTGCTTTAGCATCTGCTTGATTAAGCTGCAATAATTTTGCAGCCCAATAACCTATAAAATATCCTAATCCATTATGTAAAATTACAACAGCAAGGATCAGTAACCCTGACTGTAAAATTTGCATTTTGCTTCCAGCAATAATCGCAGCCACAATCAATACAATCGCGATGACTGAAACCATAGGCATCATTGCGATATATCGATCTATTTTTTGCTTAAATAGGCCGCTCACGATCACCCCTAAAATGATAGGGAACAAAATCACTTGCATTACCGATACAAGCATTGCTACCGCATCTATATCGATCCACTGACTCGCTAAGAGATAAAAAATCAATGGTGTCAGCAAAGGTGCTAACATCGTTGAAACTGAGGTACACGCGACGGACAAAGCCACATTTGCCTTTGCCATATAAGCAATGACGTTAGATGCTGTACCTCCGGGACAACATCCAACAAGGAGTACGCCAACGGCAATTTCAGCGGGTAATCGAAATGCTATGCACAATCCCCATGCCAATAATGGCATCACTATAAATTGAGCACTCACGCCAACGGCAACCGCCTTAGGCTGGCTGAAAACACTTTTAAAATCTTCCCACGACAGGGTCATTCCCATGCCAAACATGATAATCCCGAGCATCCAAGTGATATAAGACTTAAGCCAAATAAAAGCTTCTGGCATATACATGGCAATTCCTGCAAATAGGAGTACCCACAGCGCAAAGGTTTTCTGCACGAATTGATTGATAGCTTTCATTTAGAAGTTCACTTGTTGGATTAACGACGTATGATCTTGAGCCATGCCTTTAAATGGTCTGCGCTGAGTGTCTGAGAGTCATCAGTTCTTTGGCGTAAATTCGTTTCACACCTTGTGCAAGCATTTCTTGCCATGCATGTTGCAACGAACCATTTAAATCGATGCCTTTAGTCGCAT
Organism: Acinetobacter sp. ANC_7655; assembly: GCF_056784015.1. Classification (NCBI taxonomy): domain Bacteria; kingdom Pseudomonadati; phylum Pseudomonadota; class Gammaproteobacteria; order Moraxellales; family Moraxellaceae; genus Acinetobacter; species Acinetobacter sp. ANC_7655. Next base: position 212,147 of record NZ_JBWYJB010000002.1, read on the forward strand.
CTGACACGACATAACTGTTAAAACCTAATTTTGCAGCATCAATTGCCGTCCAAGCCACACAAAAATCAGTGGCGATCCCGACAATGAAGATGTCACGAATTCCACGCTCACGCAGATAACCTGCTAAGCCAGTCGATGTTCGATGATCAGCTTCTAAAAAGGCAGAATAACTATCAATATGTGGATGAAAACCTTTACGAATGACCAACTGCGCTTTGGATATATTCAAGTCTGGATGAAAATCTGCATCATGTGTACCCTGCACACAATGTGAAGGCCATAACACCTGGCGGCCATAAGCTAATTCAATCGTCTCATAAGCAGACTTTCCAGGATGATTTTCAAAAAATGAAATATGGTCTTGAGGATGCCAATCTTGGGTAAGGACAACATTGTCAAAATGCCGAGCAAGTGAATTAATGGTTGGAATAATTTGATCTGAATTTGCTACCGCCAAATTTCCCCCAGGGGTAAATCCATTCTGTACATCAACAACGATAAGTGCACTTTGTTGTGGTTGGAACATCCTTTTCAGCTCCCAATATTTTTAAAATTGTTAGGGACTATTGCATAGGATCAAGAGAACTACAATTGCTTGAGTTGAAAATTTGATATCAAAATTCTATAAAAAAAGCCTGCATCAAGCAGGCTTTAATCTATGTTTTTGTCTTAATTCTGGATACGACGTACCAACATTAACATGAAGATTGCAGAAATAATAATACAAGGGATTGCTGCAGAGATTACGCCTGCTGCACCAAATCCTGCCGTTAACAATGATCCTGCAATTGCTGGCCCAAGCATAGCACCGATACGACCTACTGCCGATGCTACACCAACACCTGTACCACGTACTTCTGTTGGGTACACAATACCACCAAATGCGTAAAGCACACCTTGACAGCCAATCACGAAAGCACCAACCAATGCTGAAGCCAAATACATTTGTGTGAGTGAGCTTGCTGCATTCAACGCAAGAAGGCCAGCCAAAATACCACCGTACATTAACAAGATCACATAAGCTTTTTTCCAGCGGTCAGTTAATACACCTAAAATCACAGTACCTACAGTAGCACTTACCATGAAGTAGAATTGCGCTGTCGCACCTTCTTTTCTCGAAAAACCTAATTCTTGGAATAGAGAAGGTAACCAGCTGAGCATGATGTAAACCACCATGAGCGTGAAGAAATAGCTACACCAGATGAACATCGTACGAAGAAGATTCTGTGAATTAAACAAATCTTTAAACGAACCTTGTGGAGCTTCTGCAATTTCAGCTTCAGTTCTATTTTGCGTTTTCAAAAATTCTTTAGATTCAGGTAAGAATTTCATCATCACTGGTATAACAATTAATGGTAATAAACCACCAAGATAGAAAATATTTTTCCAATTAGCACCGAAATCTGTACTTGCAATTAAAGATAAGATCGCAGCACCGACAGGCATACCACAGTACATTAGCCCTACAGCACGACCACGATTTTGTGGGGTTACTGCTTCAGAAGCCAAAGTGATGAGAATTGGCATTGCTGCACCTAGTCCTGCACCTGCAAGGAAACGTACAGCCAATAAACTGTTAAAACTATTTACCCATACCGTACATAAAGTGAATACAGCGAAAACAGCAACAGACCAAATTAAAACTGTTTTACGACCAATACGGTCCGCAATACGCCCACCTACCAGTGCCCCAGGTAACAGACCTAAAATACCGGCACTAAAAAACACACCTAATTGTGAACTATCTAAACCAAAATGTTCACGAATACCCGCAGCTGCAATACCTGCAGCCTGAATATCTAAGCCTTCAATTACTGCAATGAGGAAGCAGATACCTACCGTCAAAATTGCATGTTTGTTACTTACTGATTCTTGCATTGAACTTCCCTCACTCATCAGCATTTGAGTCCGATGCCCGATTATCTATGTAAGTCAATGAAAGTGAGAGTTATCAAATGGTGTAATAAAATGTAATCAAAATAAGATTAAATTTCATACCTCTTGCCAACCAAAATAAATTCTAGTCTTCAAAACGATTAATTATTTTTTTTATTTAGGAAAAAACCAAGAAAAATCTATTATAAAATCTATAAGTATTAGAATAATTTAACCTTTAAGTAAAAAAAATAAGACGTTTTATAAATTATAATAATCACATAATTTAAAAATTATTAGTCTATTCACCTGTATATACATACATCTTAAATCTGATGTAAGTGATATAAGCTATTAATTCAGGGTAAATTGGTCAGATTTTAGTTCGAATTTTCATTTTTATCCGCAATACTTTCATAGACGAACATCTATCTTCACTGTAATTTAAATGCCTAACCATAAGGTCTTAAAATTGCTTTTTTTAAAAAAAGTTACTTGTTTTAACTAAACTTTTTTTTGACTGAAGTGAATTCATATTGTTCTTATTGGTAGCTTAGTTCATAATTTGCATACGCATTATCCAGTATGCAGGCATATTGGATCGTGATATAAATCAAAATACATACCCATCCAAACTTCGCTTCTCAACCTTCACTGGATGGAAAAATAGGATCGTGTTTTAAAATGACTACTCAGCAAGCTCAGGTAATTCAAGGCTCAATCGTCGCAATCGTCACTCCAATGTTTGAAGATGGAACTGTTGATTGGAAGGGTCTCGAGAAGCTTGTTGAATGGCACATTGAACAAGGTACAAACAGTATCGTTGCCGTGGGAACAACAGGTGAAGCTTCGACCTTAAGCATGGCTGAACACACTCAAGTGATCAAAGAAATCATTCGTGTAGCCAATAAACGCATTCCAATTATTGCCGGCACAGGCGCAAACTCAACGCATGAAGCGATTGAGCTTACCAAAGAAGCTAAAGAGCTTGGTGCAGATGCTGCACTTTTAGTAACGCCATATTATAACAAACCGACTCAAGAAGGCTTGTATCAGCATTACAAAGCAATTGCTGAAGCTGTTGATTTACCGCAAATTCTTTATAACGTACCTGGCCGTACTGGCGTTGATATGAGCAATGAAACTGTAGTTCGTCTTGCTGATATTCCTCAAATCGTAGGGATTAAAGATGCAACAGGTGATGTTCCTCGCGGTGCTGAGCTTTTAAAAGCACTTGAAGGCAAAGAAATGGTGGTCTATTCAGGTGATGACGCAACAGCATATCAACTGATTGAGCATGGTGCGAAAGGTAATATTTCTGTGACCGCTAACGTTGCTCCAAAGCAAATGAGCCAAGTGTGTGCCGCTGGTTTAGTGGGTGATGCAGCTCAAGCAAAAGCAATTAATGATCAAGTTGCAAATTTACACGAAATTCTATTTTGTGAATCAAACCCAATTCCTGTGAAATGGGCACTTCATGAAATGGGATTAATTGGTACAGGTATCCGTTTACCACTTACTCCATTAGCAGAACAATATCGAGCTTCACTGCGTGATGCATTAAAAGCTGCGAGCATTATTTAAAGAAGAGTTTAACAACTATGCAACTACGTTTTGGTTTACCCCTTGCCCTTTCAGCCCTCAGCATGGTCGGTTGTAGTACGATTGGTATCGATAATGGTTCACTCGATTATAAAAAATCTACTGCACAAGCCCCGCTTAAATTCCCTGAAGGTTCAATGGTTAGACCAGCAACACCGCTTTATCCAGCGCCTGTTGTTGAACAGCTTGCAATAGACAATGCGCCACAAATGATTAATAAGCGAGGTAATCGTTTTGAGCTACCTCGTCCTAATGTGGCACCAACCATTTCTAATCCTGTTGAGAGTGAACAATCAACTGCTGTCGGTCGTCCACAACTTTTAACTGATGGAAATGGCAATCCGTTGATCAAAATTGACGGAAATTCTGCTACAATTTGGCAATACACAATCGCCACCCTCAGTAGCCTCAACTACAACTTTGTCAATCAACCTAAGAATCCCCATTCCGCGACAATTCAAGTGGATGGTGAAAGTTTAGTGCTTAAACTGACATCTGTAGGTTCGAGTCATACCTTGGCCGTGTTTACCCCAACTAACGCGTTTGCAGACAAACAAAAAGCTGCGAGCCTGTTAACCCAGATTTATCAAAACTGGCCAGCCTAGTCGTTCTAGGCATATTTTTTCTGAAAAAGGTTCCACCATGTTAAAACAAACCTTGCTCTATACTGGTAAAGCTAAATCCGTTTATGAAACCGATAGTGCAGACCACCTGATTTTAGTCTTTCGTGATGATGCCTCAGCATTTAATGGCGAAAAAATCGAACAGCTAGATCGCAAAGGTAAGGTGAACAACCGTTTTAACGCCTTTATCATGGAAAAACTTGCAGCTGCAGGTATCGAAACTCATTTCGAAAAACTTTTAACACCAAACGAAGTTTTGGTTAAAAAGTTAAACATGATTCCAGTTGAATGTGTAATCCGTAACTATGCAGCTGGTTCGCTTTGCCGTCGTTTGGGTGTTGAAGAAGGTTTAGAACTTACACCACCTACATTTGAATTATTTTTCAAAGATGACGCTTTGGGCGACCCAATGGTGAATGAATCTCAAGCCATTGCTTTAGGTTGGGCTACTGCTGAACAACTTGAGCGTATGAAAGAGTTAACGCACCAAGTAAACGTGGTGTTAAAAGATCTTTTTGCTCAAGGCAACATGCTTTTAGTTGATTTTAAACTTGAATTTGGTGTGTTCCATGACCGTATCGTTCTTGGTGATGAGTTCTCTCCAGATGGTTGCCGTCTATGGGACAAAGATACCAAGAAAAAATTAGATAAAGACCGTTTCCGCCAAGGTTTAGGTGGTGTGGTTGAAGCTTATGAAGAAGTTGCGACACGTATCGGTGTTGACCTTTCTGATATCTAAATCAAAATTTAGATAAAATGAAGCCGAGTCATATGACTCGGCTTTTTTGTATCTGTTGATATTATTTTTATATTTTGAAATTGTTGTTATGCATTCATTATTTTTGTTAAGTAGCATTACCAATGCTCTCTCCTCATTGGTAATGCTACTAATTTATCGAATGGATATTTAAATAAGATGACAAATCTGGGGCCTTGATCATTAAAAAACTCAATTGTTGTTTTTGTTTTTAAATTTACCCCCATTAATCGAATAAATTAATGTTATTTATTAAAATGATCGTTTTTACAATATTACTAAGTTCAACTAATATATTTTTATACCAGGCAACTACAGGAGTTGGTGGCTCAAGAGAGAGACTGTAGTTGCCGACCAGATGAATCGCTTTTCGCCCAGCTTCCCATAGAACTGGGCTTTTTTTATTGTTGTTGCTGCTCTTGCTGCCAACGTCGCTGCTGTAAACGCTCTGCTTCGACTTCACGCTTATTACGAGCTGATTCGTACAATTTGGTACCTTTCAGCTCTGGAGGCATATAATCCTGCAACACGAAATGTTCTGGATAGTGATGTGGATATAAATAATCTACACCATATCCCTGCTCTTTCATTAACTTGGTCGGAGCATTTCTTAAATGTAATGGAACTGGAAGATTTGACGTACGTTCAGCCAACTCTAATGCTTTATTGATTGCTAAGTAAGTGCTGTTACTTTTCGCGCTTGTAGCCAAATACACTGCACATTGGCCTAAAATAATACGGCATTCTGGCATTCCAACCGCTTGAACGGATCTAAAACACTCCCCAGCCAATAGCAATGCATTAGGATTAGAATTTCCAATATCTTCCGAAGCGGCAATCAACATCCGACGTGCAATAAAGACGGGATCTTCTCCCCCCTTTAACATTCTCGCCATCCAATATAGTGCAGCGTCAGGATCACTTCCACGAATTGATTTAATGAAAGCTGAGACTAAATCATAGTGCTGCTCACCAGATTTGTCATATCGCGCAATATTTTGTTGACCTACTTTCACCACGATGGCATTGGTGACAATATTTTCAACATCTGCTTCAAATGTGCTCGCAATGAGATCCAATAAATTGAGTGCTTTACGAGCATCACCTGCGGCAAATTGAATTAATGCATCATATTCTTCGATGTGAATATGACGGTCTTTCAGAAATTGGTCTTGCTTGAGTGCACGTTCAATTAAATGTTGAATATCATGCTCAGATAATGCATTCAGCGTATACACCTGACAGCGCGACAACAAAGCATTATTGACTTCAAAAGAAGGATTTTCTGTGGTTGCACCAACCAGAGTAATCTTGCCTTTTTCTACTGCGCTCAGTAAGGCATCTTGTTGAGATTTATTAAAGCGATGAATTTCATCAATAAAAACCACTGGCACAATGAGATCACCACTTTCCCCAATGATTTCTCGAAGCTCTTTAACACCAGTGTTGAGTGCAGACAAGCTAATAAAAGTACGATCTACAGCTTGAGCTAACAAAAGCGCAATGGTGGTCTTGCCGACGCCTGGAGGCCCCCAAAAAATAATCGAAGGTAAATGTCCTTGGTCAATCATTTGACGTAAAGGTGCGTCTTCACCAAGCAAATGATCTTGTCCGATAATCTCAGACAAATCACGTGGACGTAAGCGTTCAGGTAGCGGAATTTGTGTATCGGACATATTTTTTATAGATCTCAAAGTGCTGTTGACTAGTCTACTATGTAATAGTCAAATTCCAATATTAATAGTCAAAACAACCATCACTATTCAACATTTTTCATTTTACTCAGATTCGAGTTTTGCTTTTAATTTGAATAAATAAGCTTGCGGTCCATCTTCTATTCCCCAAATTGTGCCATCCTTCGCTTCATGCAAGTCTCGTACTCGAACCCCCATATCCAAGCGCTGAATTTCTCGTACAGGTTCAGATTGTGGATCTACCACAATAATGGCTTTCGATGATAATCCACCGATTAAGGCTTTGTTCTTCCATTGTGGAAAATAGTTAGATTTATAAAAAATCAGACTCGAGGGTGAAATCACTGGAGACCAATCAAGTTTAGGGGCTATAAATTCAGGTCGCGTTTCATGATTCGGAATCTGTTTCCCATCATAGTGATCACCATTAGATACAATTGGATAGCCATAATTCTTACCTTTTTCAATAAGATTGAACTCATCACCACCTTTAGGGCCCATTTCTGCCACCCACAAACGATTTTGATGATCGAATGCCATACCTAAAGGATTACGATGACCTAAACTCCAAATCTGCGCTGAGACACCACCTTGTTTGGCAAATGGATTAGATTCTTGAGCACGACCATCATCATACAAATATACAATTTTACCTAGATTAGACTGCATATCTTGTGCAGGCTGAAACTTCTGCCGTTCCCCTGAACTAATCCATAAATTCGCTTGCTGGTCAAACACTATACGATGTGCATAATGCCCCTGACCCGACACTTTAGGGACTTGCTCCCATATGCGTTCGACATCCGTCAGTTTCGGTGCTTCGATATTCGATAAATCCAATTTCGCTCGGATTACCACTGCACCAAATAATCCATTTTTTTCTTCGGCATAACTGAGATATAACCAAGCGTTATTATTGAAATTAGGATGAATCGAAACATCACCTAACCCACCTTGTCCGCCATAAGCAACTTGAGGCACACCAGCCACGTTAAAACTAAGTTTTGATTGTGGGTCAAACAACTTAAGTATGCCTGACTTTTCTGTAATTAACAGTTGCCCATTTGGTAAAGTTGCAATCGCCCATGGTTCATTAAATAGAGCAATTTTTTCAACTTGATATCGTTGTTCTTGAGCTTTTGAATTTTCGTTTTTGACTGTTGATTCCTGCGGATTCTGTGCTTCAGTGGCTTTATTTTGATTGGCATGACACGCCATTATGATTCCGCTCAAACCAACAATCCAAATCAGTTTTGCAGCTTTTAACATGCCTTTCCCTTTTTAAATCCTTGAATATCAGTCTCAAGGATTAAACGACAATGATCATTTTAAAAGTGTTTTTATATTACAAAATATGTGCAGTCTCGCAATTGAATGTACTAGCGTACCCACCGCACGATGTATTCATCTATTTCATTTTCATTAACAAGCTGTTCAGATATACAACGACCTGCTACAGATTTTCGAGCACTAATCACACTTTGTTTATTGCCTGTCACCAAGTGATGCCAATTCGGTAGCTTTTTACCTTCATTAATACGTCGATATGCACAACTCGAAGGTAGCCATCGTATTTGTTGTAATTTTTCAGGCGTTAACTGAATACAGTCAGGTACATGCACCTGACGATTTTCATAATCTGAACAATGCCCCGTCTGACAATCTAGAAGTTTGCACGCCACTTTGGTATATGCGATTTCTTCGGTTTCATCATCTTCTAATTTAACCAAACAACACATACCACAACCATCACACAGTGCCTCCCATTCTGCTTGGTTCATTTCAAACAGTGAATAATGTTTCCAAAATTCAGGGCGTAAAGATGTGCTCATGATTCAGCTAAATATCAAAAATTTGAGTCAGTATATCACTAATAATTCTCATAAAATTTCACCAATCTCAGTTACAGTTGATTAACTAAAGAATATCAATACTCTACGTTAAAATACCCTTTGTATACATTTTGCTCAGTTTATTTTCTTATACTGAATGAACATTAATAAAAATTTATGGAGAATCAAAATGTTCCGTTGGGCGATTATTTTTGCAGTGATTGCATTGATAGCAAGTTTGCTAGGGTTTGGTGGTGTAGCAGGCTTATCTAAAGATTTCGCAATTATCTTACTTGTGATTGCAGTGATTCTCGCAATTGTAGGCTTTATCTCAAGAGGCAAAGTCTAGTGTTCTAAATCACTAGATTAAATTGAAAACACAAGATTGATGAAAAGAAGAAGGTACTCCTTCTTCTTTTTTTATTTCTTTTTTATCTGTTCATTGATACGCGTTTTATATATTCCAATCTTTCATAAATTCTCACATTTGATTTTACTTTCTTATTGCAAATTCATCACTTCGGAAAACATTTATGCTTTAATCTTTGCTGATTTTCATAAACGAAAGGACTTTCAATAATGACTTCAGCAATTCAAACAAGAGAAATTCAGTATAAAGCGGCAGATGGTACACAATTGATTGGTTATTTTGCCGCACCTGAAAACTCTTCAGGAGCTGCGGGTATTATTGTAGCCCCAGAGTGGTGGGGTCGTAATGAATATACAGAACAACGTGCTCGAGAACTTGCAGAACAAGGATATGCTGCTTTTGCCATTGATATGTACGGCGACAAAAAGGTAACCACTGAAGCTTCTCAAGCAAATGAGTGGATGATGCAAACTTTCGCACAGCCTGAAACAATTGTACAACGCGCTACAGCTGCGTTAGACACTTTATCTGCACAGCCTGAAGTTGACGCAACTCGATTAGCTGCGATTGGTTTTTGTTACGGCGGAAAAGTTGTTTTAGATCTTGCTCGCTCTGGTGCGAACTTAAAAGCAGTTGCTACCTTCCATGCTAATTTATCTGCGCAAACACCTGCTCAACAAGGTCAAGTAAAAGCTGAAATTCTGGTTTTGCATGGTGAGCTAGATAGCATGGTCACGCTAGATGATGTGGCACAATTTAAAGAAGAAATGTTTGCAGCTCAGGTGCCACATGAGGTCATTATCTTTGAGGATGCAAAACATGGTTTTAGCAATCCACAAGCTGATGAACGGGCAAAAGCCAATGATGTAGATCTCGGTTATAACGCTGAAGCTGAGGAAAAAAGCTTAGCTGCGATGTATGAGTTACTGTCGCGTCACTTAGATTAATTACTTTCAAAGTTTATTAGCGCTAAGATTATTGAAGAAAGAAGATAAAATATAAGAGGAATATAAGGATGAGTGAACAATGTACTTATTGCAATCACGATGAATATGATGTGATTGATAAAAATGAATTCGGTGTGATTTTGCCAGAACAGCAGCCGTTGACTAAAGGACATTCCGTTATTATTCCTTTACGTCATGTGAGTTCTTTTTTTGAAATTACCGATAAAGAGCGTAAAAGTTTACAGTCATTGTTAGAACTGGCACGTAACGAGTTAAAAATCCGTCATCATCCGGAAGGCTTTCATATCGCTTTTAATGATGGCAAAGTTTTTGGCGATGAAGAGTCGGAACATTTACACATCCATATTATTCCTCGTTACAAAAACCAACCGCTTAAATTAGATAGTCGTTGGGGCATTATTCAAGAGTAATGTTGATTTTACAAAAAGGCGCAATATGCGCCTTTTTTCATGCTTTTTTAAAAGGTCTTTGCCTAGATTGGTTATACTGAGCACAGATTGTATTAATGGTATTTTCATGTTTTCTTTTTCAACTGCGTTACTGGATTGGTTTGATGTACATGGTCGACATGACCTGCCATGGCAAGTCGCAGATGATCCTTACAAAGTTTGGGTCTCTGAAATTATGTTGCAGCAAACCCAAGTGAAAACTGTTCTGAAATACTATGATCGTTTTATTGAGCGCTTTCCGACGGTCACCGATTTAGGTCGTGCTACTTGGGATGAAGTTGCTCCTTACTGGGCAGGTCTAGGCTATTATGCGCGTGCTCGCAACCTGCATAAAGCAGCCACAATCGTAAGTCAAAATGGACATTTTCCAGAGACTTTAGAAGCTTGGATGGCACTGCCAGGAATAGGTAGATCAACTGCTGGTGCATTGATGTCACTTGGATTACGCAAATACGGCGTGATAATGGATGGAAATGTTAAGCGTGTTTTAGCACGTTTCTTTGCCATTGAAGATGATTTATCAAAGCCTGTCCATGAACGTGCAATGTGGGAATTAGCCGAGCAACTCTGTCCTGAACAACGCAACCATGATTACACGCAAGCCATTATGGATTTGGGTGCAACAATTTGTACTCCTAAAAAACCACTTTGCCTGTACTGTCCAATGCAGTCAGAATGCCAAGCTTTAAAGCAGGGTCTGACACAAGAGTTACCCTTTAAAAAGCCAAAAAAAGCAGTGCCTATAAAAACTGCGGATGTTTTATTACTGCGAAGTACTGAAAATACATGGTTATGGCAACAACGTCCGCATTCAGGCTTATGGGGTGGTTTATGGACCTTACCCATCATTGATGAAACTTCAGAATTTAGTCAATTGACTCAGCAATATGGTTTGGTGAGTAATCAATTACCAACTCAAATTTCACACAGTTTCACCCACTTTACCTGGTTACTGAATGCACATATTTTCCATGTTGATCTCGACCAGATGGAATACCTCCAAACAGAATTAGGAGGTGAATGGCTCGCTCCACAAGTTGTAACAGAAATGGGCATTCCAACTGCGATGAAAAAATTGATCTCAGCCGTGAATTTGTGACATAGTCGATTCAAATAAGTGTGGCTGTATCATATCAAGGAGTTCGAGTGACTAAGTATTTGCGACATTACATCATCCTAAGTGTAGCTATTTTACTTGTCGCCTGCAGTAGCCAACCTCCAAAACAAACGCCGCTTGATCCAACCCTCGTTGCTCGCTTACATATGCTTCCTTTGGATCGAAAATTACCTATCCCAGTACAAGGTGTAAAAGCGAGACAACTGACAGACACTTGGGGTGCATCACGAAGTCACGGTCGAACACATGAAGGCATTGATATCTTGGCGGCTCGTGGTACAAAAGTTTATAGTGCAACTGATGGAATTGTTCGCAGTATGCGCGATAATAAGCTGGGTGGGAAAGTCATTTGGATTTTAGGACCCGCTGGTTCTTGGCATTATTATGCGCATTTAGATCAGCATAAAAAAGGTCTCAATGAGGGTGACTTCGTGCGACGAGGTGACCATATTGGTTATGTCGGCAATACGGGTAATGCTCGACATACTGCCCCTCATTTACATTATGGAATTTACTTAGATGGTCGCGGTCGAGGCCCTGTCAATCCATACCCTTATTTACGTTAAATTAAAGTTTTTATTTTTAGGAAGTTTTCATGTCAGAAGCCTTGATTAATCGTCTAGTTGAATTTGCAGAATCTGGCAATCAACAACGTATTGTCTTAAATGGACAAAGCCATCAGGGCTGGATTATGGAAATTACCGAAGAAGCTCTGTTGATTAGCACTGGTTTTGCAGATAAAGCAGGTAAAGATTTCTGGATTAATTTTTCGGATTTAGAACAAGCAGAGTTGTTCTTTTGGGACAATCAAAACGATCAGTGGGTTGCTTTTACCATTTGATCACTTCGGAGCATTCGCATGACGATTCAACGCTGTAGCTGGTGCTCCGATGAGCAGATTTATATTGATTATCACGATCAAGAATGGGGTGTTCCTTTATATGATGAACACACCTTATTTGAAATGCTCTGTTTAGAAGGTCAGCAAGCAGGACTCGCTTGGATTATTGTTTTAAAAAAACGCGAGCGATATCGACATCATTTCTTTCAATACACCATTGAAGAAATTGCGACTTTTACAGATGAACATTTAATCGAAATAGCACAAGATCCGGGCATAATTCGTCATTTAGGTAAACTAAAGGCGATTCGAGATAATGCTCGAGCATGGTTGAATATGCGCCAAATCATGCCTGATATGGTCAAATGGCTATGGAGTTTTGTAGGGCATCAACCCAAAGTTCATTCTGTGCCAGACTATCGCTTAGCACCAACACAAAGCGAATTAAGCCTGCAACTGTCTAAAACTCTAAAAAAGAATGGTTTTAAATTCGTGGGTCCAACCATTATCTATTCTTATCTGCAAGCGGTAGGAATGATTGATGATCATGAAAATCACTGCTTTAAAAAGCTTAGTTTAGCGCCATAATCTTTTTAAGAAGGTGCTTGGGATGATGACCTCATTTTTTGTTTCACCCAATCCGCTAAAAACACGATGGAGTCATGAATTTCATGAGTTAGTTCATGCCCTGCATTTAAGCGAATATAATTTTTATAACGGCGTTCTTCTCCAAAAACATCACCGGGAACAATGTTAATACCATGTTGACGTGCAGCATAATAGAGTTCTAAACCATCAATATGTGTCGGCAATTGCAGCCATAAAACATAACCACCATCCGGCTGACTTAACCCAATGTCGATCCCGTGAAAAGCGTTTAATATCGTTTTTCGATATGCATCAACTTGATGATTTAATTTTGGTTTTAATCGGAGTAGATGCTCACGATAGGCTCTACTATACATCAGGTCAGCCAAAGCCAATTGCAAAGGTGTATTCACACTGACATTTTGAATGACAATTTGACGATGCAAATATTTAAGCCTCGGCGGTAAACAAAACCAACCTACTCGATATGCGCTCGACAATGATTTTGATATTGAACTGCATAAAATGACATAGCCTGCTTCATCCCAATGTTTGATCGGTAAAGGTCGCTGTAAATTAAAACTACATTCAGCATAAATATCATCTTCAATCACATAACATTGATATTGTTCAGCCAATTGCACAATTTTCTGTTTATCATGATTTGAAAGCTCAAATCCTAGTGGATTTTGATAATTCACAGTCAATAGACAGGCTTTGGTATCGGGGTGCTGCATTGCTCTTTCTAAGCGTTCTAAATCAAAACCATCCACATTTGCAGGTATCTCAATCAACTTGCGTTTCAGTGTCCCTAACAACTGTAATTGACCATTAAAATTTGGGGTTGGAATCACAATGCCATCCCCTTCCTTGGTCAAGAGCTGAACCACGAGTGATAACGCAGCCATACAGCCATTGGTGATATAAATCTCGTCTGGATTGATATAAAAACCATCTTCAGCCCAATGGTCTGATAAAGCTTGTCTCAATCTCAAATGCCCTTGTCGATTACTGTAAAGGAAATCTTCTGGTTGACTGTGTTTTAAAGCACGTTGAATTGACTTTCGGATTGCATCTACAGGCACGTGATTTGGAGAGATTTGTACTGCACCTAAATGAATTGATCGGTTATTGATTGAAGACTCCTGTATTTCAATTTGCAAATCTAAGTTACTGATATCCTTTGCTTCAGCTTCAAATTCACGATGATAAGGCAATACTGGTGGATCATTTTTGGATTTCAAATGTTGTACAAAATAACCTGATTTATTTTTAACAGTGATGAGCCCTTCCGATTCCAATATTGCATAACAATTTTTTGCTGTATTTAAACTGACGGCATGTAATGCTGAAAATTGTCGAAGGGAAATGAGCTTCTGTCCTGAACACAGTTCTCCACTCAGAATTTTCTGTTTAATATGTTTGGCTAAGATTTGATACTGGAACATGAACTGTGCTCATTTTTATAAAATGTGTGTATCTGTATCTATAAACCTAGCAAATTTATGATGGTCTTACAGCTAAAAAAACACAGGAGGCCACATGAACAACGATAAATTATATTTGATATTACCCTTGGTAACACTTTTGACAGCTTGCCAACCAAAGCATGCGATCGATCAAGTTGCACTTGAGCAAAAATTTATTTGTACATCATTAATTGATGGCTTCTTGAAAGTGACACACAACAGCCATTATCGTTTTACGAAAAATATTGAATCTCCAGAGCAGCAGAAAATTTACCTTTACACCGTGTCTTCTGATCATGCAGTCAAGCTCAATAGCCCCACACAAAAAAATTTAAATTTTCAATGTGATGATTCCAAAAAACAGACCTACCAAGTTTTTCTATTGGATCAGGCATCTAAGACAAAGCAACCAATTTTGAGTTTTCATTTGCCTCAAGCAGCAGAGTTAAAGCAATTTACAGCTTACACTTTGAAAAATGATTAAATGCCTGATCTAAAGTCATTATTTCAAAATATCTGGTAACGATATCTGCACAGATTGAGATTTTGCTAATTCAGTTTTCATTTTTTGCAACATTTGATAAGGCTGCTGTTGTACAAACATATTGGTCACACTTTGTGGAATTGCACCTTCTGGATCCGCATATCCTGAAGTGCTGACCTTCACCTTATTCGGTCCAATCTGTTCAAAGCTCCAGTCTCCAACATAGTGTTGCAGCCGAATATACTGAGGATTCTTCGATTTACCCGTTTGCGAAGCTTTATTCTTAATATGAACAATACCTTTTGAATCCTTATACATTTTCCCTTGCACAATCAGATCTCGATCTTTCAAAGGAAATGGAAAATCTAACACCATGTAGAGTTTAAATTCCCCTTGCTTCAAATCTTGAGAAATCACCTGTGCTGAACCGACATTGGGTACCCATGATTTTGCATTTTCCACATCCAAAACTATTGCAACTGCTCTTTCGAGTGAAGCATCCACTACTGTTTCAGCACGATAGGACAACACAGGATGATCAGGATTTTGCATCGTCCACACTTTAATATTGTTTTTGTTAATGGTGAGTCGAGAGGCTTCATTGGCTTGAACTTGGCTTGTCAGGCCAATGGCACTGACAAGCAAGCAGATCATAGAAATTTTCTTCATTTTTATTCTTCATATTTAACATTATTATTTAGATGATCACGCAGTATTTTTAAACTTAAACTTTGATATCGTTGAAGCCTAAAACGTCTTTCATGTCATATTTTTTCGGTGCTTTACCTACAACCCAAGCAGCGGCACGTACTGCACCTGCAGCAAAATTCATGCGATTCGTGGCTTTATGTGTGATTTCTACACGTTCACCTTCACCAATAAACATTACCGTATGTTCACCCACAATATCGCCACCACGAATGGTTTGGAAACCAATACTTTGACGTTCACGAGGACCAGTATGTCCTTCACGGTGATACACAGCATCTTGCTTCAAATCACGACCTAATGCATCAGCAATCGCCTCACCCATCATTAAAGCAGTACCTGATGGCGCATCAACTTTATGACGATGATGTGCTTCGATCACTTCAATATCGACACTGTCACCAAAGACTTTAGATGCTAATTCTAAAAGTTTAATGGATACATTCACGCCTACGGAGTAGTTTGCTGCGTACACTACAGGAGCAATCGTTGCACTTTCATCTAAAAATGCTTTTTGCTCATCGTTCATTCCCGTCGTACCGATCACTAATGCAACACCAGCCTCACGGCACAGTTTCAAATGCTGTTCAGTTGCAACTGGTGCAGTAAAATCAATAAATACATCGCAATCATTTAAAACATCTTGGATATCACCCACGACTTTCACACCAAGTGTACCAATACCCGCTAATTCGCCTGCATCCGCGCCAATAAGGCTACTGCCTGGACGCTCTACCGCTGCTGCTAATTGATAACCAGCATCTTGAACTGCTTGAATCAATGTACGACCCATACGGCCACCAGCACCTAAAATCCCAATACGCGGAGCGACAGACATAACCTATTCCTAGTGTTGCTTTAAAATTGTTCTTACTATAACAAAAGTCTATACATACGCTAAGTTTATCGATATAAAAAATTATGCTGTCTTCTAAGCATTTGATTCAAACATTAATCGAATAATCAGATTAAATTGAGAAAAATATTCGGTTTTTTATATTTATAAATTTTAACTATGATCAATGCCATGAAATTCAACACTTTTATAAGGAAATAATATGGCAGACCAAGCTCGAAAATTATCAACGATCCAAACGATCGAACAGTTACAGTTGGATGCTTCATTAGTTCAAGGTTTAGATCATGCCGAAACTGCGTGGATCATTATCGAAGCTATTCAACAATTGCAGGAATATCATAATCAGTGGCACTGAGATGAAACGGATCAGATGATTTTTCTTATTTAAAAGAAAATCATCTTCTGTGTTATTAAAATATTTACAATTTAAAAATCATATTAGGATTCAAAATTTAAAATTGCTCAAAGCATTGATTGCTCAGCTAAAGCATCGGTTTCTATTTTCATTCCTATTAAAATATGTTCTTATTATCTCGTTATTTTTAATCTAAATTACATTCTATCTTCACAGTTTCTCTGCATTTTTTCAGTACATTAGTGTGAACCCCAATTTATAAGGTCAACGAGGGCGGAATATGAAAAAGATTATGACAGTTTTGACATTATCTTTAAGTGCAATATTTACAGCAAATATTGCCAATGCTGCTCCTTACTCTGATGACTACCAAGATAAAGGTTCACGTGAACGTGGTAAAGGATTTGAGAAACGTACTCAATATGATGCTTCATCAGATCAAGAGTTCCAAGATCGTCGTAAAAACAGAGAAGAGCGTGGCGTAAAACGTTTACGTCAACATAAATGGCAAACTGGCTACGTCATGCCTCAACACTATCGTGGCAATAGTTATAAAACCGAATATAAAGATCATAACCTACCAAAACCTGGTAAAAACCAACAATGGTACAAAGTGAATAATGACTTTATTCTGGTGGATTCAAACAGCAATAGCATTTTGAAAATCCAGCAAGATTAATTTTGG
Source organism: Acinetobacter sp. ANC_7655 (assembly GCF_056784015.1). NCBI lineage: Bacteria > Pseudomonadati > Pseudomonadota > Gammaproteobacteria > Moraxellales > Moraxellaceae > Acinetobacter > Acinetobacter sp. ANC_7655. Next base: position 229,423 of record NZ_JBWYJB010000002.1, read on the forward strand.
CGTTTAAATCGACCCGACTTCATGTCGGGTTTTTTGTTGAGTTCAATCCTAATCATTCATCTTCATCACTTCTTCATACATTTCACAAATTGACTATATCTCTCCACGGTTTATCTCAAATCATTTTGTACTTTAGCGATATCGGATAAATAACAAAGTTAGAGGTATCCCACATGAAAAAGTTAGTATCAGTACTTACATTAGCAATGAGTGGTTTATTGGCAACATCTGCGATGGCTGGTCCACATGACGATGGTCGTCACTATTCAAAACCAACTCCACCACCAGCGCATTGGAATAAAGGTCAGCCTGGGAAATATCAACATGACCGCTATGAACAAAATCGTGGCTTCCAAAATGTAAATCCAAGCCGTCAATGGCGAGTAGGTCAACTGTTACCACGTCAATTCAACTCTTCAAAATTTGAGTTAAGTGATCGTCAAGCGAAGAATCTACCTAAAGCGGCGCGTAACCAGCAGTGGTACAAAATTAATGGAGACTATGTCTTAGTGAATGAGCGTACAGATCGCATCGTGCGTATCATCGGATAAGCTTATTCCTAGATCTTCTCAAATTGATCTTCCCTGCACTCAGCCCAAACTCAGTTTGGGCTTTTTTATGTCTTTATTTTAATGCAGGTGTGGAAAATCATTTTTTTGTTTAGAATCTGATGACCACTTCCCGCTTCTATCGGTACATGCATGCAATCGGACTCAATAGATACAACTCAAAATATGACACAGCAATATGTGCATTGGTTCCGAAACTCAGCGCCGTATATCAACGCCCATCGTAATAAAACCTTCGTTTTAATGTTTGGCGGCGAAGCAGTTCAATCACCAAATTTTCAACATATTATTCATGATATTGCCCTTTTACATTCTCTCGGCATTCGACTCATTCTGGTTCATGGAGCAAGACCACAAATCAGTGCAAATCTTGCTGAGAAGAATTTAGATAGCCCTTTTCATAATCATCGTAGAGTAACAACACGTGATTCATTAAGTGCGGTCATGTCTGCCGTAGGTTCAATCCGTTTACAAATCGAAGCCTTATTGTCTATGGGACTTGCAAACTCACCCATGTATGGTGCTCGCATTGATGTGGTATCTGGTAATTTTATAACAGCTAAACCTTATGGCATTCGTAACGGCATCGATTATCAACTTACCGGTGAAGTGCGTTCAGTCGATGCAGATGCGATTCAAAAGCATTTGGACAATCACAATATTGTATTGCTTGGCCCCTCAGGTTATTCAACCACTGGTGAAGTTTATAACTTGCTTGCTGAAGAAGTGGCGACCAAAACAGCTATCCAACTCGGTGCCGATAAACTCATTTTTCTCGGTTCCGAACAAGGTTTAATGCAAAGCCCACAGCAGTTGTTGCGCGAAGTGACCCCGCATCAGCTAGATCAACATATTGACGTTGCTTTAGAGCAAAATTATGAATTGGCATTGCATTTACAAAATGCCAAGGAAGCCTCTTTAAATGGCGTTAACCGCGTACATTTATTGTCATATGAACATGATGGTGCATTAATCGAAGAATTATTTACTCGTGATGGGCATGGCACGATGATCACCGATGCACATTATGAAGAAGTCCGCACAGCGACGATTCAGGATGTCGGTGGATTAATCAGTTTATTACGGCCATTAGAACAAGAAGGCATTTTGGTATACCGCTCTAGAGAACGCTTGGAAAATGAAATTGATCATTTCGCTGTGATTGAACGTGACGGTATGGTTCTGGCTTGTGCAGCATTATATCCAATACCAACTGAATCAAATGAAATTCGTTCTGCAGAAATAGCCTGTGTGGCAGTACATCCAAGTTACCGCAAATCAAATCGTGGTAGCCAAATCTTGCACTATTTAGAAGAGAAAGCAAAAAAGTCTAATATCCAACAGTTATTTATTCTTACGACACGAACCGCACATTGGTTTTTGGAACAAGGGTTTGTCAAAGCATCGGTGGATGACTTACCACAAGCGCGTCAGGCACTTTATAATTTCCAAAGAAACTCAATTGTTTGTAAAAAGCCACTCTAAAGTGGCTTTTTTATTGCACCCTTATGAACTGCTTTATCTTTCTTTTATATATCGATATTCCTAGGTGAACTATCTTCACAATCATTCGATATATTCATACAAATCATATCCTTATCACAATTTAATATTTTAATATATATTTATATATTTCATAAACTTAGAAAAAAAATATCGTTATTCTTAGATTGAGCCTTTTGCATTTTTTTAGATATTTTTTTCTCTTTTAATTTTATCTTTTTTATTCATTAGGAATTCCTGAATTCTTATTTTTTACGAAATAGAAAATTCATTAACTTAGGCTCGTTACATGACGCATTTATTTTTTTGATTTTTTTTATTTTTAAGTTTTCAGGATTTTCAATATGAGCAGCTTTAACGCTAATCTTTGGAAAAAAACACTCATTTTGTCTTCTGCGTTAACAGGTGCTTTGCTACTCACTGGTTGCGACTCAAAAAAAGAAGATAAAACCCAAGTGTTAAATATCGGTTATCAAAAGTATGGCTTACTGCCCGTGATTAAAGAACGTGGTGAATTAGAAGCCGCTTTGAAGGATCAAAACATTCAAGTGAAATGGGTAGAGTTCCCAGGTGGACCACAACTGTTAGAAGGTTTGAATGTCGGCAGTGTTTCATTTGGTGAAGTCGGTGAAGCCCCCCCTATTTTTGCCCAAGCAGCGAATTCAAATTTGGTTTATGTCGCAAATCAACCTGCGACTCCACGCGCTGAAGCGTTGATTGTTCAAAAAAATTCGAACATCAAAGATATTCAACAACTTAAAGGTAAGCGTGTAGCGTTAAACAAAGGTTCTAACGTTCATTATCTTCTCTTGAAGATCTTAGAAAAGAATCATTTGACGCTTGATGATATTGAAGTGGTTTACCTACCACCATCGGATGCTCGCGCAGCATTTGAGCGCGGTGCAGTCGATGCATGGGTAATCTGGGATCCGTTCTTTGCAGCAGCAGAGCATCAAATCGGCGCACGTGTTCTCGCTTCTGGCGAAGGGAATGCCAATAACTACCAGTTCTATATGGCTGATCGTAAGTTCGTTGAACAGAATCCTGAAATTATACAAACCGTTGTTCAAGAACTTAATGAAGCATCTGATTGGATTGCTTCCAATAAAGATGAAGCCGCTCAACTGCTCGTGAAGCCTACAGGTCTAGATTACAAAATTCTTCAAACCTCAATTGGACGTATGAGCTTCGGCGTTTATCCAATTAGTACTGAAGTTGCTCAACATCAGCAAAAAGTTGCCGATGTATTCCATCAACAGAAATTGATTCCAAACAAAATCAATATTCAGGCCGCAATTATTGCGCCTACACCCAAATAACAACATGAAAAGGTGATGAACATGACTCAATATCAATCAGCAAATACAGCACACACTTGGTTTAAAACCTCAAGTCATTCAATGACAACGATGCTATTTGCCTGTGCGATGTTGGGTTGCTCAGCTGCATGGGCTGTTGATCCCTCAGTGAAAGAATTACGCATTGGCTTCCAAAAATCTTCCGTAAATTTGGTGATTGCTCAACAGCAAAAACTGTTTGAGCAAGAATTTCCCAATGCCAAAATTACATGGAATGAGTTCCCTGGTGGTCCTCAAATTTTAGAAGCACTTGCAGTGGGTTCAGTGGATATTGGTGCAACAGGTGATACCCCCCCTGTTTATGCGCAAGCAGGAAACAAACCTCTGCATTACATTGCTTATGAGGCGGCGAAGCCACTTTCTTCAGCAATCTTAGTGCCGCAAAAATCCAAAATTACTCAGCTTAAACACCTCAAAGGCAAGCGTGTCGCAGTACATCGTGGCTCTAGTTCACATTATCTATTGGTCCAAGCCGTCCGAAAAGCAGGTTTGCAATGGAGCGATGTAAAACCAATTTGGTTAAGTCCTGCTGATGCACGCGCAGCATTCCAAAAAGGTGCTGTTGATGCATGGGCCATTTGGGACCCGTATTACGCTGCTGCTGAACTTGAAGATAAAGCAAAAGTTTTGACCACTGGACAAGGGCTGAGCCCGAATTACACGTTCTATCTCGCTTCAGGCAAGTTTATCGACAAACATCCTCAAGCGATTTCTGATGTCATTGAACAGATTAATCTTGCTGATCAATGGGTTCAAAAGAACTTAAAAACTACAGCAACGATTTTTGCCAAAACAACAGGTTTAAAGCCGAATGTCAGCCAAACCTTTGTTCAGCGCCGACCTCGTCCATCTTATGCAGCACCTTTAACCGCGAAAGTCATTGCAGATCAGCAACAACTGGCTGATCGCTTTGCTGAGCTCAAAATCATTCCTAAACCGATACAAATTAACCAAGTCGTATGGACTGGTAAGTAACTCATATTAAGGACTTAAGTAATGAAAATTTTCTGGTTTATTCCTACTCATGGTGATAGTCGCTACCTAGGTACAAGCAAAGGCGGACGTGTTGTCGACCATGCCTACATGAAACAAATCGCTGTGGCGGTGGATAATCTAGGTTATGAAGGTGTGCTTATCCCGACTGGTCGTTCTTGTGAAGATCCATGGTTGACTGCCGCAAGTTTAATTGATGCCACCAAAAATCTTAAATTTCTCGTTGCTTTGCGTCCAGGGGTAACCACTCCTGCACTGGCTGCACGTATGGCAGCAACCTTTGACCGTCTTTCAAATGGCCGTGTTCTATTGAACTTGGTCACTGGTGGTGATGAGCAAGAGTTAAAAGGTGACGGCGTCTATGAAGATCATAAAACGCGTTATAAAACTGCGACTGAATATACTACGATTTGGCGCGAAATTTTAAAACGCTCTCATACGGGTGAAAGCTTCACGTTCCATGGTGAACGTCTAAGCGTGGATGATGCAAAATTATTATATCCACCCGTCCAAAAACCTTATCCACCATTGTGGTTTGGTGGTTCTTCTGATGATGCTGTTGAACTGGCAACTGATCAAGTAGATACCTATTTAACTTGGGGAGAGCCTCCAGCAGCGGTTAAAGAAAAAATTGAAAATGTCCGCGCTAAGGCGGCAGCTAAAGGTCGCACCCTAGATTACGGTATTCGTTTACATGTCATCGTCCGCGAAACCAACGAGGAAGCATGGAGAGCTGCTGAAGAATTAATTCAGTATGTTGATGATGAAACCATCGCTGCGGCACAGAAAAAATTTAAACAAATGGACTCTGTTGGTCAACGTCGTATGGCTGAACTTCATAATGGAGATCGCTCGAAACTTGAAGTGTCACCAAACTTATGGGCTGGCGTAGGTCTCGTCCGTGGGGGTGCAGGCACGGCATTAGTAGGTGACCCTGAAACTGTGGCCGCACGTATCCAAGAATATGCAGATTTAGGCATTAATACCTTTATTTTCTCGGGTTATCCGCACCTTGAAGAATCAATTCGTTTTGCTGAATTGGTATTCCCTCTTCTGCCATTAGAAACACGCCAAAAACTGACTCAACCTAATCTGACTGGTCCTTTTGGTGAGATTGTCGCGAATAACTATACTCCTGAAGAAAATAAAAAAGGAGATCAGGTTCAGGAGCCGGCATGACAACAGCGGTAGATAAAACTCAAAAACATTCTATCGTGTTGAGTAAAACCAAGGTGGTTAAAGCTGAAGGTTTTCTCTCTCGAGGAACCAAACAACTGGGGCAACGTTTGTTGCCTTGGTTAGTACCCATTTTCCTTATTGTGATTTGGCAACTGGCATCAGTCACTGGCATTTTAGAAAGCCGCGTCTTGCCTGCTCCAACCGCAGTGGTTTTGGCTTTTTGGCATCTATTGCTCAGTGGTGAACTGTGGACACATGTCCAAGTCAGTGCGGGACGTGCACTGATTGGCTTGCTGATTGGTGGGGGCTTAGGATTATTTTTAGGATTGTTAAATGGCTCATCTAAAGTAGCCTCTACGTTACTCGACACGACCCTACAAATGATCCGTAATATTCCAGCTTTAGCTTTAATTCCATTGGTGATTCTATGGTTTGGAATTGACGAATCTGCCAAATTATTTTTGGTCGCGATTGGCGTGTTTTTCCCAATTTATATCAATACGTATCACGGTATCCGATCTGTAGATCCTCAGCTGATCGAGATGGGCAAGAGTTATGGTTTAACACGCTGGCAGTTATATAAAGAAATTATTTTACCAGGTGCTCTTCCTTCCATTTTAGTTGGTTTGCGCTTCGCACTAGGTTTAGTTTGGGTTCTTTTAATTGTGGCTGAAACCATCTCAGCACAAGCTGGAATTGGCTACATGACCATGAATGCGCGTGAATTTTTACAAACAGATGTCGTTTTAGTTGGGATTCTACTGTATGCCCTACTTGGTAAATTAGCGGATGTACTCGCGGTTGCCTTAGAAAAATATTTATTACGCTGGCATCCAGGCTATCAAAAATAGGAATGCGTATGACTGATTTAAGTATTTCAAATCTCGCTGATGAACATGTCATTCCAGATCATGCCAGATCAGCTCCACAAAAGATCGGTGCAGAAATCAATATTGAACAACTGCACAAGTTCTATGGCAAAGTTAAAGTATTAGAGGATTTAGACCTACATATAGAACCTGGTGAATTTGTTGCCATTGTGGGTCGAAGTGGCTGTGGTAAGAGTACGTTGTTACGGTTAATCGCGGATTTAGAACAACCGAGTTACGGTGAGATTAAATTTAAATCTGCACTGAACTTTCGTGAAGGTATTACCGCAGATGACATCCGCGTCATGTTCCAAGATCCTCGCCTATTACCATGGAAAAGCATTTTAAAAAATGTGCAATTGGGCTTAGATAAATCCCAGCATGATAAGGCTGAAGCATTATTGGAAAAAGTTGGCTTAAATGAAAAAGCTGAACTTTGGCCTGCACAACTTTCAGGTGGACAACGTCAACGAGCAGCGCTAGCACGTGCCTTGTCTCATACCCCTCGAATACTATTACTTGATGAACCTTTGGGGGCTTTAGATGCGCTTACGCGTTTAGACATGCAAAATTTAATCGAGAAACTATGGTTAGAACAAGGCTTCACCACCATCTTAGTGACACATGATGTCAGTGAAGCTGTTCAGTTAGCAGATCGTATTATTTTGCTCGATAAAGGTCATATCGCACATCAGTTCAAAGTAGATTTACCACGACCGCGACAAAAAAATGTCAAATTTGCAGAGCTTGAACAACAAGTTTTAGAAGCCGTACTTTCAACTTAAGCGATACAAAATATGACATTCTGAATTGTTGAATGAGGTAAATGGAAGTGTCTAATTTTCGTCGGAAAATTAGACACTTTTCGTACTGATAAATGGCTTTTTTTAATTAAATTAAAAGATATTCTCGATCAGCATTTCCCACATGAGTAATATGTATTTGTTTATCAAATAAATTGTACATGTGTCTTATTATTAGTTTTATCACTTAACTACACAATTATTCTTCATATTCTTTTGCAAATGCCCTAATCCTTGTGCACAAATCGCACGTTTTGCCGTACAATTTGAGGTTCCTTTTTATAATTTACTGACGAGATGGAACAAAAGAAGAGTACGCAAAAACGTCAACAGCTTTTAGCTGCTGCATTAGATGTGTTTTCTGTGTATGGTTTTAGTGGTGCAAGCTTAGATGAAATTGCACAACTCGCGGAAATGCACAAATCGAATATTTTCTATTACTATGAAAATAAAGAAGCGCTCTATGTCGAAGTACTGACTACTGTCATGCAAAAATGGTTAGCTCCACTGCAAATGTTGGAAGCTGATTTAGAGCCTGCTGAAGCGATCACACAATATCTCATGCAAAAGATTGAGGTTTCCCGTACTCAACATAAGGCATCAAAATTATTTGCTTTAGAAATTATCCAAGGCGCACCACATATCCTGCCAATTTTGAAAGGCCCATTAAAAAAACTCTTCAAACGTAAATCTAAAGTCATTTCCACGTGGCAAGAGCAAGGCAAAATATCAGACAAGATCGATGCTGAGGTTTTAATTATTAACCTTTGGGGTATCACACAAAACTATGCTGATTTTAGCACCCAAACTGAAATGGTAACGGGAAAAACCTTGCGCAATCGCACCATGTATCAACGTACCATTGAGCATACAGTCCATATGATGCTATACGGTATTTTACCTCGACCATAATTGGTTTCTCTAAATCTCTTCGAGATTGATCTCTGGCATACGACCATAGTTTCTATGGTCGCCAAAATCTTCAAAATCTAGTGTTCCATACTCTGATATAAAGCCAATAATTTTTGAGCGCCCAACAACAAGTTCTCCTCCCAATCTAAATGTGCGGTGTCATTTGCCCCATCTGTAATGTATTTCACGGAAATCAAACGAACGCCAAGTTTCTTACATACTTTGGCGAGCGCATATCCTTCCATATCAACCAACTGACATGGCACCTTAGGTGCACCAGTTTCAAAGCTATCGCCAGTCCCACAAATGCCCTTGGGAAGATGTTGAAAATACGGCTCTAGGTTAATCGCTGCGGGAAATTCCTGATCCATCGGTGTAACACCAACTTCAAAGCCAAGCGGTGAAACATCCATATCTCGCTGTACAAATGTCGTTACTTCAACCAAGGAATGTGCATCAAAATGCGAACTTCCTGCTGTTCCTAAATTCAGCAAAGTTGTGCATCCCGTTTTTTGAATCACTTCAAATGCTTTAAATGCTGCATTCACCTTACCAATACCACTGTAATGTACTGCAATATTTTCAGCTTCGAATAATCCTTTAGATTCACTTGCTAGGGCCATAATTAGGGCTAGATCAGACATTACTTACTCATTAAATTTCGAATGGAATACATTAGACAAAAATATATCCCGAAATAAAAGTTTCTTTGATCTAATGACTCAAGCGTCTTGATCTAGAACAAGAAAAGTATTGAATAAAAACACAACAACAAGACGAAACTGTGAGAATATGGCAATATATAGCCCAAATTAATTTTAGTCACCATTTCGCCCATGAAGCTACTCCGTCTGAATGCTTTAGCGCCCAACTTTCAATTGCCCAAAACTGCCGTCACCATTGGCAATTTTGATGGTGTTCATTTGGGTCATCAGGCGATGGTTCAGCAATTAAAAGACATTGCACAACAACAAGATTTAAAAACTGTGGTGATGATTTTTGAGCCACAGCCTTTAGAATATTTTAAAAGTTACGATGCACCACCACGAATTAGTTCATTACGTGAAAAAGTGGAACATTTGGCTGCACTTGGTATCGACTATATTGTTGTTGCCAAATTTGATGACACTTTCCGTAATTTAAGTGCGGAAGAGTTTGCTGATATTCTAAAATACAAGCTGAATACCCAAAGCCTAGTACTTGGTGAAGATCATCATTTTGGTAAAAACCGACAAGGTAATAGCCAATTCTTGCGCGATTATGGTTTTCAAGTCACCGATTTAAATAACGTTGAACTGAATGGCGAGCGTATTAGCTCTACCTTAATACGCCAAACTTTGGCTACAGGGGACCTTAAAAAAGCTGCGGAGCTACTTGGTCGCCCGTATAGCATTACGGGTCGTGTTCAATATGGTGATCAAATCGGTCGCACCATTAACTTTCCAACTATCAATGTTCGTCTAAACCGCCATAAGCCCTGTTTACATGGTATCTATGGTGTTGAAGTGATTTGTGAAACAGAATCGTTAAAAGACAAAGTTCGTAATGAAAATGCCGAATATCTAGGTATCGCTGGTTATGAGTCTACAGCCCTTTTCGGTGCAGGACATGTCGGCACCCGACCAGCCATCCAACAGGAACATCCAGAGTGGCGATTAGAAGTACATTTCCCTGATGTTTCTGCTAATCTGTATGGTCTGTTAATGCGGGTAACATTTTTGAACTTTGTTCACGGCGAAAAGAATTATCCTTCGCTAGAAGCACTCAAAGCTGGGATCGATGATGATGTTGAGCAACTGCTTGAGTTTCGCCGAAATAACCCCAACTTTCCTTATTAATACTCCTTAATTTTTGTAAAACGCGTCAGCTTTAGACTGATTAAATTGGAAGACAACTTGCATGAGCGATAAGCAAACTCCTGAAAATGCAGTGGACTATAAAGCCACGCTAAACCTCCCAGGTACTGACTTTGCGATGAAAGCAAATCTCGCAGTACGTGAAGCGAAATGGTTAGAAGAGTGGTATGCCGACAACATTTATCAGCAGATTCGTGCGTCGCGTATTGGCAAGAAAAAATATGTGCTTCATGACGGCCCTCCATATGCGAATGGTCAAATTCACTTAGGTCATGCGGTTAACAAAGTCTTAAAAGACATCATCATTAAAAGCCGAGTGATGGATGGTTTTGATGCACCATACGTACCGGGTTGGGACTGTCATGGTCTTCCAATTGAACTTAAAGTTGAAGAAAAAGTCGGTAAAGTCGGCGTAAAAGTAAATGCTTCTACATTCCGTAAAGCCTGCCGTGAATATGCTTACACACAAGTTGAACTGCAAAAGAAAGACTTCGTGCGTATGGGCGTGTTTGGTGATTGGGACAATCCGTACTTAACGATGAACTTCAAACAAGAAGCCGACATCGTGCGTTCATTGGGTGCTATTGCCAAAGCAGGTCATATCGAACCAGGTCTTAAACCCGTCAACTGGTGTTTAGACTGTGGTTCATCATTGGCTGAAGCTGAAGTTGAATACGAAGATAAAAAATCAGACGCAATTGATGTGGGTTTCAGCGTTGTTGATTTAGCTGACCTTTCTGCACGTTTGGGTGTAGACATTGCTGAACGTACCGACATCGTGATTTGGACCACAACACCTTGGACTATGCCTGCCAACCAAGCGGTTGCGCTTCATGCTGATCTCGAATATCAACTTGTGAAAGCGACTGGCGAAGACAAAGCACCTCAAAACTTCATTCTTGCGAAATCATTGGTTGAATCAGCTATTCAGCGTTATGGTTTTACTGCATTTGAAGTCATTGCAGAATTCACTGGTGCAAAACTTGAAAACCTTGTTCTGCAACACCCACTGATCGCTGAACGCCAAGTGCCTGTAATCTTAGGTGAGCACGTGACTGACGGTAGCGGTACAGGTGCTGTACATACTGCACCAGGTCATGGTGTAGACGACTATAAAGTTGGCTTACAGTACAACTTAAAAGTTGAAAACCCAGTCGGTGGTAATGGTGTGTATCTACCAACTTCGCCACTCTTTGCAGGCGAGCACATCTACAAAGCCAATCCAAAAATTATTGAAGCATTGACTGAAGCAGGCAAACTTTGGGCACATGTTGTGATTAAACATAGCTACCCACATTGCTGGCGCCATAAAACACCTATTATCTTCCGTGCAACACCACAATGGTTCATCAGCATGGATGCCAAAGGTCTACGCCAAGGTGCATTGAACGCGATTGAAAATGATATTGAGTTTGTACCAGATTGGGGTAAAAACCGTATTCAAGCGATGATCGAAGGTCGCCCAGATTGGTGTATCTCTCGCCAACGTACTTGGGGTGTGCCAATTCCATTCTTCGTTCATAAAGATACTAACGAGTTACACCCTCGTACACCTGAATTAATTGAAGAAGTTGCGAAGTTAATCGAGCAAGAAGGTATTGATGGTTGGTATAACCGTGATGCACGCGAATTCATCGGTGATGATGCAGATTGCTATAACGCTGTTCGAGATACTTTAGACGTATGGTTCGATTCAGGTACAACACACTTTGCAGTCCTTCGTGAACGTGAAGAGCTACAAGACCCTGCTGATTTGTACCTTGAAGGTTCAGACCAACACCGTGGTTGGTTCCAATCTTCATTGTTGACTTCAATGGCAATCAACGAACGCGCACCGTATAAAGGCTTGTTGACACACGGCTTCGTGGTCGATGAGAAAGGCCGTAAGATGTCGAAATCGATCGGTAACGTCATCACACCGCAAGACATCATTAAAGATATGGGTGCTGATGGCCTTCGTTTCTGGATTGCATCTGCAGACTACCGTTATGAAATGACCGCAGGTAAAGAAATCTTTAACCGTGCCTCAGACGGTTACCGTCGTATTCGTAACACATTGCGTTTCTTGTTAGCAAACTTAAATGGTTTCCAACCTGCGACTGATTGCTTAGCGATTGATGATTTGATTGCACTTGATCAATACATCTTGCAACGTGCTTCAGAAGTGCAAGAAACCATTAAGAAAGCTTACGAAGATATGAACTTCCATATCGTGACAAGTGCGCTGACGAATTTCTGTATCAACGATTTAGGTGGTTTCTACCTAGACATTATCAAAGACCGTCAGTACACCACCAAAGCAGATTCTCAAGCACGCCGTTCTGCACAAACTGCGTTGTACCATTTGGTTCAAGCATTTGTACGTTGGATGGCACCTATTTTAACGTTCACCGCACAAGAAGCTTGGCCATTGATTCCCGGTCAAACTGAGAAATATGTCTTCACTGCTGAATGGTATGATATTCCGACTGCATCAAGTGCCAATGTCGTATCAGAAACTGAATGGCAAACATTGATCAATGTGAAATCGGCAGTGAATAAGTTTATCGAGGCAGCACGTGGTGCGAAAACTGTGGGTTCAAACTTGTCTGCTAAGGTTGAGCTTTGGGCGAATGATGAACTTAAAGCCGTTCTAGACAAATTAGGCGATGAACTTCGTTTCGTTCTCATTACTTCACAAGTGATGGTCAATAGTTTCGATGCAGCACAAGGTGAAGTATCTGACTTAGAAGGCTTGAATGTGAAAGTTTCTGCTGCTGACGGCGAAAAATGCGTTCGTTGCTGGCATGTTCTGCCTGATGTGAATACACATCCATCACATCCAGGACTATGTGGTCGTTGTATTATTAACCTCCCTACAGGTCAAGGCGAAGAGAGAAAATATGCCTAATCCACAAAATAATAAAAAAGGTTTATTCCAATTCTATCCCCACAATTTGTGGTGGATAGGATTGTCTATTGTTGCCATTATTTTGGATCAATGGACTAAATGGATAGCAAGTACACATCTGACTTATGCAGACCCTGTACCTGTTTTACCTTTTTTAAATTGGACATTACTACATAACTACGGCGCTGCCTTTAGTTTCTTGTCCGATGCCGGTGGATGGCAACGTTATTTCTTTACATCACTTGCAGGAATTGTCTCGGTTATTTTTGTGTTTTGGATTATGCGTATGCCAAAAAACATGAAAGTATTGCCTTTAGCCATCGCACTCATCTTAGGTGGGGCGATTGGTAATCTTATTGATCGAGTAAGTTTAGGCTATGTTGTAGATTTTATTCATGTCTACTATAACAATAGCCACTTCCCTGCTTTTAACCTTGCAGATAGTGCCATTACTTTAGGTACCATCTTAATGCTGATCGATACTTTTTTCTTAGAGAAACATCGTATTCAACGTGCGGAAGCGCAAAATGACTGATTTTATTAATCCAAATGAAGATACTCGCATTGAAGCGGGTTCAAAAGTACATTTACACTTTTCAGTAGCCATTGAAAATGGTGTTGAAATTGATAATACCCGTAGTCGCGAAGAACCTGTAAGCCTCGTGATAGGTGATGGCAGCTTATTGCCTGGTTTTGAAAAAGCTTTATTTGGCTTACGCGCGGGTGACCGTCGTACAGTAAGTTTACCTGCTGAAGATGCTTTTGGCCCTTGGAACCAAGAGAACGTGCAAAAATTTGATACTGTTAAATTTGAGCAACGTCCTGCTGAAGGTCAAATGATTGAGTTTGAAGATAAAGCAAAGCAGTCATTATATGGTGTGGTTAAATCGGTTGGTGATGATATCACTGAGGTCGACTTTAACCATCCGCTTGCTGGTAAGGACATTACTTTTGAAGTTGAAATTTTCAAAGTAACACCAGCAGGTCAGCAAGGCATCAAAATTATGTAATGCCTGATTCGTACATAAAAAAGCGCCTTATGGCGCTTTTTTTTAGATACATTTTCGATCTACCTTTTTTAAAAAAAACATTTTAAAGTCAGTGTGATAACAGATAGAAGGATAAATTTGGTGAATATTCAAATTATTGTGGGAAGCATTCGAGAAGGCCGCACAGCCATTAAAGTTGCAAATTGGGTTCAAAACACGATTTCATCATATAACTACAGCACGATTAAGACAGAAATTGTGGACTTAAAAGAATGGGATTTACCGTTTTTCGCTGGAGCAAATCCACCACTAACGGGTATATATGATCAACCTAAGCAACAAGAATGGGCTGCTCAAATCGCGAAAGGTGATGCATTTATATTTATTAGTCCTGAATATAATCATGGATACAGCCCTGCACTTAAAAATGCACTCGACTATTTAGGTAAAGAGTGGAATGGAAAACCTGCTGCTTATGTCAGTTATGGCGGTAGTAATGGCTCTCGCTCTATCGATCAAATCCGTCAAGTTGCTACGCAATTAGGTTTAGTCGACTCAAATGCCGTGGTTGAGATTCGCGATATTTTTGCACGCAATCGCAATGAAACATTCGAAGGCAATGAATTCGATGACAAAGCGCTTAAATCTGCGTTTGATAAAATTGTGCAATATGTAAGTGCGTAATAATCATCTTCAGATCATCAGTAGGTGCGCGATTACAAATACCGAAGACACTTTGATCGAGATAAAATTATAGTTGAAAAAGTAAACCCTCTAAAATTAGAGGGTTCTTTTTAGATACAGATCCCAATGAATTAACTAATTTTGTCCAACCGTTAAACTTTGATTCCCTATACATTTGCATCCACATGCCAAAGGTGAATTATGCTGTGCGGCGGGTTTTCCCATAATAACCATTTTGCTGTCACCCGCAACAATTGTCGTCACCGTTTTATGTTTAGGACAGGTGGCCTTATCCCCTACACAAGCAACTGGCTTACCTTCGATTAAGAAAGAACTATTTGCTGAAATAACCTGCCCACCACCAGTGGTTGGAGAGCCAATCGTAATATAAGGGAAAGCCATACACTTGTTCCTTTTATAATATTTTATTGAACTTCAAACTCGATTCTTCGATTTTTCTTACGACCCTCTTCCGTTGCATTGTCTGCAACAGGTTCATCAGCACCCATACCCGCTGTACTTAATCGTGAAGGTGAAATATTCTTGGCAATCAAATATTGTTTTACTGCATCCGCACGTTGCAAGCTCAATTCTTTGTTTTTCTGTGGATTACCTTGACTGTCAGTATGTCCGATGATTTTGACATTTTTGCCTTGAACTTTGTTTAGCGCAACCACCATTTCGTCTAAAATTTGTGTGCCTGCTGGTAAAAGTGTGGCACTTCCAGAAGCAAATTCAATAATTCGATTTTTTAAAGCATTATCAATGATGGCTTGTTCTGCATGATTCACAGATAACTGTGCATTAAAGCGATAAGGTGCCACAACTAAATTTTGAAATGTATTTTGAGTCGGTACGATATCATTTTGATTGAGGACTTTACCTGTGAGCTCAACTTGTGTTCCTCTTACACTCAATTTTCCTTGAGAAACTTTTTTAAGATCAGGTGTAATGACTTGTGTCACGGAATCACTCCATCCATTGGGTGCAGTGACAGGACGAACCTGAATTTTATCGATAATTTGGTCTTGGCTATAGACCACTTTCATTTTATTCAATATGGCCTGTTTGCTCATCTCGTTAGGAACAACTCCCTCAACGATAATTTCTTTCGCAAACGATATAACACTTATACTCAATATCGAACTAAGCAGTGAAATCTTTAATAAGGTTTTCTTCATCATTATTCTTCTATAAAAGTCTGTCGGAATAATTTCATTCCTTGATTTAAACTTAACTGTCGTTCGCACAAAGATTGCTCGAGTGCAGCAAGACCTGCATTTTGCTCCAAATAGCGATCAATCCACTGTGCTTGTACCAATGAAACCCAATGTTCAGAGCTTAAGTTCTGATTGAAAATATCACTTAATGCTTCAATATCTGCGCCCTGAAAGCCAAATAATAAAACTGGACGTTCTGAATGAAGAATACCAATTAACACTTCGGTATTATGTTTTGGCAAAAATCTTGCAATTAAACTAACCCAGAATGCTGCGATTTCATAACAAAAACTAGGGTTGTGAATCGGTAAAATTAACACCTTATTCAGTTTACTCGTTCCATTTTTTAATACAGGTTGGAGTAAAAGACCTAGCCCAATCATGCTTTGTGCAAGCTCATAGACCGATATTTTCATCATTTGTGCAAACGAATGCATGGTATGATTTTCAAAAAAAGCGGTTGATTCAGTTACATCAAGAACTTGAATTTCTTTTTTGAGCTGAGCCAGTTTTTCGATTAAATCATCAGCATCTCGAATTTGACGAATCACACGGTTTCTTTGAAATAAGTCAATCAAAACTGGCTTATAGCTATAAGGTGCATAGAGCAAATTTTGGTAGGGTGCATCCACTTCCAATAAGTGACTCAACACCATAGGAAACTGACGACCTGAGCTGTCTTGGCTGGTCACTAAGTTTGCAACCAAGAACATATTTTCACGCGGATTGGCAATAAAGAAATCTAATGATGCCAAACTTTGATAATTTTGATCGAAATTTGGATTTCTCATTGCCATTTCAAGCGCTTCAGTAATCCACTGATCAATTACTTGAATCAGAGAATACTGTCCTTTGGTTTTCAGAAAATCGCCACGAGCAGGACTCTTACCATAGTACAAAGGCATTGTTTTCACACTGTACATATCGCCTCCTACTGATGATCCATCTTAAGTTGTACTCCATACATCATGGCTGTGCTCCTTGTGTTGCATTTTGCAATGCCGTATTCGTTGAATTCTCAGCTTGAGGTGCTGGTGTTGGTGCCTTTTGAGCAGATACCACACGTGCTGTCGCCTTGTTGGTCGTCACCTTATCAACCAATTGCAAACCGTTTAAATCACGATTAGAACCAACGCCTGTTCCACCTTGACCTGAATTCCCACTGATCAAACGGAAGTTTACTTTTACCGCTAATGATGGTTGTTGAGCACTTGCCCAAGTCATTTCGATGACACCATTTTGATCACGACGTTGCGAAGAGTCGATCAAACGATTGATCCCGTATTCACCTGGTGCATCAAAAATCGTATGCGTTTTCCCTTCAAGATCGACTGCAGTAATACGTGCTCCAGGAATAGCACCAGTATTCGGCCAAACAAAGTTCACCCACTGTTGGATACCATTTTCAAAGACCATACGTTGACCATCAATATCAATCGTATAAGACAGCAACTGTGGATTAGACAATGGATAGAATTGGAAGTTGGACTGATTGGTCGCAGCAGGCGCAGAACTTTGTGACAAAGTACCTGTAGCTACACCGTTAAGTGGTGAAACATAGCGTTGGAAACTCATCACAAATTGTGGATTCAAGATAATGCCTTGGTCTTTCCACGTTTTAGAAGTCAGTGTGTAGCCACGACGAATCACAAATGGATCGAGCGTTTCTTTAACAAAATTGGCAATACTACCGCCCTCACCGAAGATTTGACCGATTTCACTACTCGTCGCTTGGATTGAAGCCGAGGTATTGAATGGAACCTTTTGGCTCAGAGTCTGATTAAACGGTTGATAAGCTTGCATCACCCATAATTTATTAATCTCATCTTGTGCTGGCGTGATTAAGCTTGCAAAGGATTGTGTCAGTGGACTCACCAAAAGCTTTTGAATGAGCTTATTGTCAATATCATTCAGACCGACCGTCAGTTTTTCATCGACAAGTTTTTGCGTAGTATTAAATACTGAGGTTTGTTCATTGATGGTTTGTTTTACCAAAGCCATCGCATTTGGGCCAATATCCCCTGCATTTCGGAGATCATTAAACTTACTGCGTACCTGTGCGAGATTTTCTAAATACTCATCAAGTAATGATTTATTTTGCTGATCATCACGTTTACGAACCAACTGATAAAAAACGTTAAATTCTTTTGAGATAGCACCTTGGGCGCGCTCAGCTGCACGTTGAATTTCATTGGTATTATCTTGACGAAGAACCTTACGTTTAAACCAAGCGATAAATCCTGTTTGTGGAGCAGCCAATTCCGCTTGAACCACAGGGTTATCCCAATTGGTTTCTTTCGCTGTATGCTCAATGAGCAAACGTATCGGGGAGTTTTGAGGCTCACCCAATAAATCTATTGTTTTATGTTGCTGGGCAAAATCAGGTTGTTTTGCATAATAAATTCCATTCAAGAATTTACGCCACTCTGCGATATATTCTTTCTTATAGAGTTCAGTCAGCTGCTTACGAATTTGATCTGGACTACCACTAAAGGTGAGGTCATCTGATTGATTGCTGTTCAACACCCAGTCACGACTGTCTGTCGGACTATTCGCAGCTTCATCAATGGCTTGATCGATATATTCGTTCCATGCCTTATATGTAAATACCCCAGGAAGAGCATAAGAACCTAATACGGCACTACGATTGTTCTCACCTACAATTTGAGCTGCTGTCACCGCTGGATATCGTACAGCAGCACGCATTTTGATCTCATTATAAACTCGATCACGTGCTGGCATCCCCTTCATCACCGCCAACAATACTTGTCGGCTTTGATCAACCAATTGCGCATCCGCTGACAACTGTGGGAATTTTGGATCATTCGCCAATGTCATGGTATAGGTCAGCACCTGCTCCGCTTTTTGGATCATTTCACCACGTGGCATTTGTCCACGATTCGCATCTAACCATGAACGCCAAAAGCGCGTAACCTGATCACTCAGATGACTTGCTTCCATATATTTTGAATTGCTCATCATCAAATAAGCTTTCAATGCGTTGTAAGCATCTTGCGGATTCGAATCAGAAGGTTCCAAAGCATTTTGTGCAGGTTTAGCCGATACTTGCTGAATTTCAACATTAACGTGATTTTCTTTTAGTGTCGCTTCATTATTTTTGACACGTTGCAAGAACTGGCCAATATTTTGTTGAGACGGTTCTAAAACAATTTGTCGCACACCATTTAAATATTCGGTTTTAAGTTTTTCCCGCAGATCATTGCCTTGATACAAACCAAAGCCAAACTTTAATGGACGATCTTCTTCAAATTGATCTAACTGTTCTAAACGCTGTTGTAAAATTAGTAACGAGTCGAGCTGTGTCGCCAAATGCTGACCTGATGCCTGCTCCATTTGCATCACTTTATTCAGATCGGCTTGAACATCTGCGATCAACTGTTGGTTGTTACGGTAAGACCACACCCACAGGCCTAAAATTACAGATACCCCAAGTAAAGCTGCAATAAAACTCAAATAACGTTGGCGCTTTTTCGCTGGGTTAATATGTTGCTTCACCAAGTTTTTATCTTTCAGAATGACATCTGAAAATAATCCCTTTAAGAAATACCCATGATTCTGTGATACAGAATTTTGTGGAATACCATGTTCGCTGTTCGGAATTTTCTGAAGTCTAAATTCTTGAGCAATTTGCTCCGTCATTGGACTCTCGATCGTTCCTTCTTGTAAGGCACTGGTGAAGTAAAAACCACGGAATACAGGTTTGAACTGATACGGGTTTTCCTCAAATAGTGTTCCTATAAAAGTTTTGAGTGCTGGCTTTAAAGTCTTAAACTCAAGCGGAAAAGTCATCACACTTGGTGAGATATTCTGTGCATGACGGCGACTTAAATGAGTCGTACTCACGCTTTTCAATCCATCATACAAAATGTTGTAATGATGCTCGAATAGATCAACAGCATTTTCAGATGAATCTGGATTATAAGGCAGCGTTGCTCCCCAAACTTGGTCAAATTCATCTTGATCATAACAATCAAAAAACTCAGTGAATCCTGCGATCAAATCCATTTTCGAAAACACCAAATATACAGGTGCAAAGATTTCTAAACGTTCCGTCAAATCTTGTATACGTGCTCTCAAGTTTTTAGCAAGTTTCAACGATTTTTCAGGACTTTGACTAACTAACTCGGCAATACTGACGGTGACAATCAGTCCATTAATCGGCGCTTTAGATCTATTTTTTTTGAGCAAGTTCAAAAAACCAATCCACTCAGAGTGATCTTCTGCATAGACTGAGTAACGACCAGCAGTATCCAACAACACCCCTTCTGTTGAGAAAAACCAGTCGCAATTACGTGTTCCACTCAAACCTGAAGACACTGCATTTTTATGCGTTTCTTCGAATGGGAACTTTAAGCCCGAGTTATAAATGGCAGAACTCTTACCGGCAGCAGGGTTACCAATGACCATATACCAAGGCAACTCATATAGCGCTGCATTCCCTTTTCTATCACCCAGCTTTGACTTACGAATGAGCTGAATTGAATCCTTCATCTGTTGATGAACCAATTGTAGTTCATCTTTATCCTTCTGCTTACCATACTCAGCTTGGGTATCTTTTTCGATTGCTTCCGCCAATTCTTCCCCTTGCTTCTCATGGCGTTTGCGTTGAATGAACCAATAGATTCCATAACCGATTAGACCCAGTACATAAGCCACCGCAAGCGGCCAGAAATACTGTCTAGGTATCGTGTGATAGGCAGACACTAAGGCAACAAACAATGACAATGCAATGATTGCCTTTGGGTTTGAAACGTACTGCCATACATAGCCTAATATCGTGTGCATTGTATTCTCATTTTTTTCGTAAATTTTTAAACGTTTTGCTGCTCAGGATTTATGTCTGTTTCTGATTGATAAGTTTGAATAAATGTCTGAACATCAGGGTTTTGAGTTGTATACACCATTGTCATTAACGCATCATCAAACTGAAAAGCGAGAGTAAATCCAAAAATTTTAGCTAAGCTTTGTGTATTCCCAAGTGTTGGATGAAGCATTAAATAATGATGTTGCTCAATATTCGTATTGGCAAAATTTTGCTCAATTTTTTTAAGTGTTTTGAGTTGAGTAATGTCATCCAACAGAACTGTAAAGGGCTGCTCATTTTCCACTTTGAACTGATGATCAATGTTATAGCGATCTAAACTCTGTTTCAGTTGTTTTTCATTTATCGCAATATCTAATGTTTTCGTAGGTAAAACATTTTCAATTTGAATTTTAGGTGAAGCTAAACAACAGCTCGAAATATATTCTGCAGGAATATACTGTTCTGAAATCCAAATCTTTTCATCTAATGTATCTTGGTCAATTTCGGAATCAACGATGAACACAAGACTTATAGATGACTCATCTTTTTCAATACTTTGTAAAAGATGAATCCATTCACTATAGCTTGTTTCAACACCCCAATAGTGGTGTTCCACGTGAAACACTTCAGGAATATAATTGAGCTGACTCAGGTAGTCTGAAATGAGTTGCTCAGAATCTTGTTCATCCCAAACATGCAATAATTCTTCAGCGAGAACCAAGTGGATTTTAAGCTTATTCAGTCGATAAACTTGCAGCACAGAAGGAGTATCTTCTTCCCCATCATGATACTCAGCCTGAGGATCAATCCATGCTGGATGCATACGATAAGATTGGCTAATTTGAGTATCGTAGAAAAGCGCTGATTTTTTTAAATGCTCACTAATTTCCCAGAGTATTTCTGTTTGTTGTTCAAGTTGAGTCAGAATCAATTGATGAATTCGGTATTGCCGTTTGAAGCTATATTCATCCTCTTCATCTTGTTCGACGTCTAAATCAGAAATTCGATAACTCAGAATAGGCAAGCCATACCCATTCAATAATTTGTCATCAAGTTCAGGACTCTTGAATTCCCGAATCGCATCAATAATCAGATGATTTTCACCCAAAGCATTGAGTGCATAAGCGCGATAGACATTTAAATTGATCCACTCCACAGGCTCAGGCTGTAGCTCCTCAATTGCGACCTCATCGCTAAGTTGAGGATCATTCTGTTTATTTTTTTGCTCTTTTATCCAATGATAAATCATATATGGCATCACCAAAAAAGCAGTGATTGCAACAGGTAACAATCCAAAAAAGATAAGTAGATCACTGCCAGAAGGATCAAAATTGATGTCACGCCAATACAGCACCACAATCGCAGAAATCACCAGATAAACCGTAAGGAACACTCCAACAATGATTTTGATCATGACGCTACTCCAAGCAATGGGTAGCAAGTTTCATCATTGTCTAGCGGTTGATTATGAGCTAAAAAGGCACCCTGACTAAGCCCCATAGAATGCTCCGAATTTAAAGTAATAGGCTGTATTTCTTGTTTTGATAAAATTAAACGAACATCAACCAATAAGGTTGGGCTACACCAGCTTTGTAGTAGTTTTTTTAATTTTAAACTTAGTTTTTGTTGTGGTAGAAAATCTAGGTAAGTTTTACGATCCAACGGTCCAATTTGAATTTCAATTTTGCCATCAATTTGGGTAATAGTCTCTCCACAAAATGTATTCAATCCTAACAAGCTTGGCGTCGCCCCTCCTAAGGATGTTCTCTGCTGAAGCTCTAATTTAAATTTTTCAGGGATAAACTCTTGTATTGCCACATGCTGATTAAATACTTGTGCAATCATGGTTTTTAAAGCATGTGCTGTATTATTTTGCCCTTGCATTAATCCTGCAAATTCAGCAAAATAATCATCAAGTTCTTGTTGTTGATGTTGCTGACTAATATAACCATTTAAAGCATGGATAATATTCAGATAATGATTTTCAGACTCGACCTCATACCGTACTGGTAAATTGTACTTGACCGTCGCATCAACGAATTGTGAAGTGAGCTTATGATTAAATAAACTCAAGAATTGCGTTGTTTCAACTCGAAATTTGCGTGATGCTGATTTAACTTTATTGGTATAGCTATAGGGTAATGCCCCCTGCATGCCAGTCAAACCCACCATTAAATTTGTAAGCTGAACTTTTTCATCTTCTAAAGCGAGTGATTCAATTTCTTTTTTAGGAAAGTTAAGCTCTAAGGAAGGATGAAATTTAAAATCACGATCCCATGGTGTATGTGGCCGAGCAAAGGGCACATGTCTTAACAATCGAATCGACTGAATAAACTCATAAGCAGTCGGCTGTTGAAATAAATGGTCTATTACAGAAGCTTCTTGCCACCAACGTTCTGCACGCATTGGTATAACTCCTGTTGTGATTGAGCATCTTCGATTATGACATCGACAAAACTGTTTAACTGCACTTTTAAGTTAAACACATGACTCAGCAATTGACTGAAAATATAAAGACTATGACCTCTGAATATTTGTTCATCGATTCGGATAACAACTTTGAGTCCTCGTACGAAAAGCGGGAAAGGTTTTGCTTCAACCAACTTATGCGTCAGGCTAAATTCAATTTGTTTAATCGAATTAATTAACAGATGATTTTCTTTATTCGCCGGTAAGTTATATAACTCTAATAATTCTTTTAAATGTGCTACCGCATCCCCTTTCATCAGTGCTAACGTATTTAATGAAAGATGAGAAATAATGCGCCATTGCTCTTTCTGATTTTGCTCAAATTGATAGGGTAAACTCGGACGCTTCAATACCAACGCTCGACGTGCCAAACTACTATCATTCAGATTTAAAATATTATTTGACTGGCTTAATGCTTCATGCGGTAAATTCCGATTCGAACATAGCAATACGGTGCTAATAAAATCAGACTTTGTATCATACGGCTGTAAATGCTTAGAAATAATGGAATAACCCGTTTCAACAAACTTATTGTTGAGCTGTGATGAGTTCAATGCATAGAAAAATTGGACATTTTCATCATGGTAATGACTCATTCCAAAGAACGGCAACACTGGATGATAAACCTGTTCCTGATTAATCTTTTCACGAACCATGTGCATTTTCTGAATCGAATAGACCTGATAAAACTCAGGATGATGCGCATCCGTGATCAATGGATATTCAAGTTGTCGATGATGTATTTTTTGTGGTTCAGCATTTTTTTCAAAAAGATTAACAGCCGGCGTGCTAAATAATTTGAAATTTGCAACATTCAGCTCTGAATAATTACGAATAATCGCCTGATCGTTTAGGTTTAACTTAAAATGAATTTGGAGATCAAAACTCGTTTGCTGATCTAATAAATTTCTTAAAAAAGACAAATCAAGATTAAGAAAGCTGAATTTATCTGCAAAACAAAAATATTCCATCAACAAGCGATAGGCATGATGTGTATGTTGATCAATAGGCAATAAACTCTCATGTTCCTCAAAGCCCATTAAGGAAAATGGATTAGAAATTTGATAAAGCTGTGTTCCAATGCGTACCGTAAAAGTCGTATCTTTTTTGAAAATACTATCCAAAACTTGCAGCGGAAAATTTGAAATAGCATCTAAATAAATAGGGAGTTTTTCTTGATGAATCCACAAGCCTGCTTCATTGAAAGTTTCAAAACTTAATTGCAAAGTGGCATTTTGATTGAGATGAATTTGAGCACTTGGGTTCGTTTTAAATTGAACTTGATTCAGTTGAATGGGAAGTAATCGTACAGCTTGAGAGGTATTAAATTCACATTGTACCCCCTTAAAGCTTCGTGATTTTAGCGTTGTTGCCTGCGGAATGACGTGAGCTTCAGTTAATTGTTTTATTTTATTTTGATCCTCGAAACTGACGACAGTACAACTTGGAAAATGTCTTAGATATTGAGGGAACATCACCTCAAATAAAGCACGTGTAAAAACGTCATAACTGTCTGCTAATTTTTTATCAATTCGAGCAGCAATCAACGAAAACGCCTGAATTAAGCGCTCAATGTGTGGATCATCAATCTGTTCTTGGTTGAGCGAGAGCCGTTGGGCAATTTTAGGATACTTCTGAGCAAACTCGCGAGATTGTTGACCAAATTCTTGTAATTGTTTTTCGTAGTACGGTAAAAGTTCTTCTATCACAAAAGCCCCAATCTTAAGATCTAGCCGAAATTACATATTGTTGTGTCGTTGGTTTCAATAAAGCATCAAAAACTACAGGCTCATACAATGGATGGATATTTAAATATGCTTGAATACTGAGGCAAAGTGCGCCCATATTGTCGCTGTCTAACAACATTTCAACTTGAATTTGTCGTAGGCGAGGTTCATGTGCCGCAATGGACTGCTGAATAGATTGGCAAATTTTGTCTCGATCCATTGGATTGGCTGTTGATAATCCAACAAAATCAATAATGCCAAACTGTGCAATCGAGCCTTTAACCGTAGGGAAGTCATCAATTTGATCAAACTTGGCTACTCGACTATTGAGTAGATCTTCCAAGTCATGTGCAACAGATTCACGTAGCTCTTGCATAGATAAGCCTTTGATCTGATCCTCATATTCTGGAATCAAGCGGTCAAATAAAGTTGCACGGAAGCCAAATGGATAAAGATGATCTAAATTTGTTTTCATCTTGCCTACTCTAAAAGATGAATAAAGGCCAACTTAAGTCAGCCCCTACTCCTCTCACTTTCAAGACTTTAAGCTTTGTAGCTTGCAGTGTTGTTAGAAAGTGACCATTGCTTCGTGATCGCACCTTTTTGAGTACCATCGATATCTTGTTGGTTGTATGTCCACTCAACAGCAGCATATTTCAAACCAAATGCTTCAGTCGGAACACCTTCAGCATTTACAGATGGTGTTACGCTTGAAACTAGAACATGTTTCAATTTGATTTGAAGGTACTTAATACGCTTATCACCATTCGCACGGTAGTAATCGATTTGTACTTCATCAAAAGTGTAACCAGCAGAACATGCTTCCCAAAGTTTCGGGCTAGTCGCATCTAAATCTTTAACGAATAACATGTCTGAATGTTCAACACGCTCAGAAGTATGACCACCAACACTTGAAGATGTCGCAGATTTAGGCTGACGGATGTTATGAGACCAAGAATTAACTTCCAACCAATCTTTGTGCTCAGTGTCACGAGATTCGCCGTCTACTTTGTATTTTCCTCGAAATTGAACATATATATCTTTCATGAAGATTTCCTGTTTTATTTAACGTTATTATAAAGTTGCTCTATTTAATTAGAGGACTGAGGTAACTCAGTGACAAGTCTCAAAGATACCGACAACTCGTCCAACTGGAAGTGCGGTCTTAAAAACACGACCGATTTGTAGTGACCAGGGTTCGCCGGGTCTTCCACAACTTTTACAGATGCTTCACGAAGCGGGCGCTTAGCTTTGGCCTCTTGTGATGCACCATCATCTAGTAATACATATTGAGATAACCAATCATTCAAGAAGCTTTCTACATTTCCAGCTGAAGCAAAACTTCCGACTTTATCTCGCATCATTGCTTTCAAATAATGCGCAATACGCGACACAGCCATGATGTATTGAATCTGGCTTGAGAGTGCTGAATTTGCATTCGCTGTATCGCTATCATATTTCTTAGGCTTTTGGGTCGATTGAGCCCCAAAGAACGCTGCGTAGTCTGTGTTTTTGCAGTGTACTAATGGAATAAAACCGAGATCGCTCAACTCTTTCTCACGGCGGTCCGTAATCGCAACTTCTGTCGGACACTTAAATACGACTTCACCATCATTGGTTTTGAAGGTATGTACTGGCAAGCCTTCCACTAAACCACCACCTTCAACCCCACGAATTGCCGCACACCAACCATGCATATCAAATGCATTCGTTAAACGTGTACCGAAACCGTATGCTGCATTCATCCAGAGATATTGATCGTGATCTTCACCTGACACTTCTTCAACGAAGTTAAACCCTTCTGTTGCCCAACCCTCTTTAGGGTCATAAGGCAGGCGACCCAGAACGCGTGGCATAGTTAAAGCCACATAGCGAGAATCATCACTTTCACGGAATGAGCGCCACTGTACATATTCTGCAGTTTCAAAAATTTTAGATACATCACGAGGACGATCAATTTCAGTGAAAGATTCAAGACCTAGAATTGAAGGGCTTGCTGCTGAAATAAAGGGTGCATGAGAGGCAGCGGCAACATGAGAGATTTGTTCTAAAAGATACATATCTGACGGTGTGCGATCGAATTCAAAATCACCAATCAAAGTTGCGTAAGGTGCACCACCAAAAGAACCATATTCTTCTTCATACACTTTTTTGAACAATGTGCTTTGATCAAAGTCAGTTGCGCCTTGGAAGTCCTTAATCAATTCTTTTTTAGTGGTATTTAAAATGCGGATTTTAATTAAAGGATTTGAAGGTGTTTCTTGACAGAAATAGTAAAGTCCACGCCAAGTCGACTCAATCTTTTGAAACTGTTCATGATGCATAATTTTGCTTAATTGAGCAGAAATTAAAGCATCAATTTCAGCAATACGCTTATCTATTGAGACCGTCATGTTTTCTGAAACAGTAATTGTTCCAGCCATAACTTCTTTGGCTAATTCACCAATTAAATTTTTCGCACGAACATGTTCATCATCGTTACGCGCTATTCGACTTTGTTCAACAATCGAATCTAGAAGACTTGTTTCTTCAACAGCATTGCTTGTCGCAGGTGCGGTTTGTAAATTACTCACGGTCATCGCCTCCTGCTTCGGCACTTAATTTGCGTACTTGATCTGTATTTTGAAGAATTTCATCAAGCAGATCTTCTAGACGTTCGCTATTTGAAATTTTATTACGCAAATCTGAAAGGCGTTCACGCGCTTCAACCAATTTGCGTAAAGGGTCAACTTGTTGAACAACATTTTCAGGTCGGAAATCTTCCATTGAGTTAAAAGTAAGATCTACCGACATATTTCCACCCTCTTCCGAAATTGTGTTTTCAACTTGAAAGGCAGCTCTTGGTGCTAGCGAACTCATTACTTCATCAATATTATCCAAATCTACATTAATAAATTTCTTATCTTTCAGTTTGGTTCTTTCAAGTTCAGATGCTGCTGAGAAGTCCCCTAATACACCAACAACAAAAGGAAGTTCTTTTATTTCTTTACCATCACCTACTTCTACGTCATACGTCAGTTGTACTCGAGGTGGTCGGATGCGTTGTAATTTTTTTTGAACACTTTCACGCTTAGCCATATTATTTTTTCCTAAATTTGTAATTTGATCAGTTCAACGAGCCAAATGGATTCTCACGTTTTGGTGCTGCTGGTTTTTCAACTTTCGCAGGTGTCGTTGTTTTAGCGGGTGTTGTTTTTGCTGGAGTCGATGCACGGCGCGTCGTACGTGCAGGCTGTCGAGTAGTTCGAGTCTCTTGAACACGCTTAGGTGCTTCTTCAACTTTGGTTTCGATTACAGTCAAAGGTTTAGCTTTTTTAACTGCTTCAGAAAGTGCCAACGCAGGTTCGTAAGTCTCTTCAGTCAAATAACGTACTTCTGGTCCACGCATTTGCTCTAATGCCTCATTCGCGATTCCGATTCCAGCTAAAAACTTAATATCTGTTAACGATGAGTGCTGAACATTTTGTGCATTAAGACTGTTCACCAATTGAAGTGCTTTCTGATTTTGTCCGATTTGTTGAAAACGCTGAGCTGCTTGTGCTAGAAAACCATTTTTGTTGTCTTTATTTTTTTTATCACATGCTTGAGCATAAATTTGTAGCAATGTCTGGTCTGTTTCACCCGCTACTAATGGATGATCTTTAACACAACCTCTTTTGAGTTTTACTTCATCTGCGTAAGTTGTAGACGCCATCCCCAACCCAATTAGCAGAGTTGTAAGCAGAATTTTAGTATTCAAAACACACCCTCATTTATTATAAAATTTACATTAACTATATGATTCACTAAATCATTTTTTAACACACTCAATGTTTAGAGCAATGTCTTCTATATATATTAGATTTAATTAAAATTTAAACTTATAAATGCAAACTTAGTCAACATTATGACCATTATAATAAAGAAACAATTAAGTTTTTTAAGTTACAAAATTATATAGTTCTGTAAACGATTCACACTATAGGATAGTTTTTTTATCACCTTTATTTAGGTAGAATAAAAAATATGGGTGAATTTTTTCATACTAAAAATTATTGTTTATTAAATATTTAGTCGTTAAAAATCTTAAAAATAGACGTTATGTAGGTTTATTTTAAGTAACTATAAATAATTTGAACACAGAGAATTCTGATGAATAACTTGAAAATTTTGATTACAAAACTATCTCCTACGACAAGAACAGCACTAGAAAAGTCTGCAAATTATTGTATTAATCAACAAAATTACGAAATTGAAATTGAACATCTACTCTTCGAATTATTAAATCAAAACGTAAAAAATGATCTCTCTATTTTGCTCGATCACTATAAAATTTCTAAAAATGCACTGATCGATGATTTACAAGAAACGATTTCGCACTTGCCCAAAGGCAATACGCGTACACCTATTTTTGCTCAATCGATTGTACGTCTGCTAGAACAAGCTTGGCTTATTGCTTCCGCAGATCAAACCCCAGTCATCCGTAGCGGGCACTTATTAGTTGCGTTATTGACTGCAGGAGATTTATATCAAATCGCGCTTCGTGCATCGAGTTTATTCGATCTGTTCCCGATTGATACGATGAAACACAAATTTATAGAAATTTGTAAAGCTAGCATTGAAGAGCATCTCCCTCAAGCTGATCATCAAAATGATGTTCAGGATCAGGATACGATTCAAAGTTCAGAATCTCATGCAAAAACACCTGCACTAGATCAATACACCATTAACTTGACTCAAAAAGCGCTGAACGGTGGGATTGATCCTGTCATTGGACGTGAGTTTGAAATTCGCCTTATGTTGGATATTCTGATGCGTCGTCGTCAAAATAATCCTATTTTAACAGGTGAGCCAGGTGTAGGTAAAACTGCTGTCGTTGAAGGTTTAGCGCTGAAGATTGCCAACAACCAAGTGCCTGATGCATTAAAAAATGTACATATCCATGTTCTTGATATGGGTCTATTACAAGCAAGTGCAAGTGTAAAAGGTGAGTTTGAAAATCGCTTAAAACAAGTCATCCAAGAGGTTCAAAGTTCCGCTCATCCTATCATCATCTTCATTGATGAAGCACACACACTGATTGGTGCAGGCGGTCAAGCTGGTCAAAATGATGCGGCGAATCTCCTTAAACCAGCCTTAGCACGTGGCGAGTTAAGAACAATTGCTGCAACTACATGGGCTGAATATAAGCAATATTTTGAAAAAGATGCGGCGCTCAGTCGTCGTTTCCAAGTCGTCAAAGTTGAAGAACCGACTGAAGAGGTTGCGATTGATATGCTTCGCGCCATGATTCCTGTCATGGCTAAACACTTTAATCTTCAAATCGATGACGAAGCCATTGTGACTGCTGTTCATTCTTCACATCGATATATTGCTGGTCGACAACTCCCAGATAAAGCAGTGAGTGTTTTAGATACTGCTGCCGCTCGTGTGGCATTAACTCAGAATGCTCAGCCGGTAAAGTTAGATCAGCTACATGCTCAACATCATAATTTATTGCTTGAATTAGATATTTTGGAACAAGAGAATAATCAGTTCCCACAGCATGACGAACGCCTCTCCAATCTTAAAAATACGATCACTGAAATAGAAAATGAGTTAAATGCCACAACTGAAAAGTGGAAACAAGAACTAGAAATTGTTCAAAAAATCAAAACACTTGAGCAAAAAAATTCTGAATTAAAAGATGAAGAACACATTAATGATTTTAAAAATCAGATTCAGCAACTTAGATCCGATTTAAAAATATTACAAGGTGAACAACCTCTGGTATTTGAACGTGTTAATGCACAAATCATTAATGAGATTATTTCAGACTGGACTGGTATTCCTGTAGGAAAAATGGTCAATGACGAAATTAAGCAAATTCTAAGTTTAGAAGAAAAACTGGAACAACGCGTCATGGGGCAAGACTATGCCCTGCATCAACTTGTTCAAGGAATCAAAACTTCTAAAGCAAAACTTGAAGATCCAAACAAGCCTCAAGGGGTATTTATGTTGGTTGGACCAAGTGGTGTAGGGAAAACAGAAACGGCTTTAGCTTTAGCCAATGAGCTGTATGGTGGGGAATCTCATCTCATCACGATTAACATGTCTGAGTATCAAGAGGCTCATACTGTTTCCTCATTGAAAGGTGCGCCTCCAGGCTATGTAGGATATGGTCAAGGTGGTGTCCTCACTGAAGCTGTTAGACGCAATCCGTATAGCGTTGTTTTGTTAGATGAAATTGAAAAAGCACATTCAGATGTTCAAGAGTTGTTTTACCAAGTCTTTGACAAAGGCACACTTGAAGATGGTGAAGGACGTGTTATCGATTTTAAAAACACCACAATTTTATTGACCTCTAACACTGGCTCAAGCGCAATTATGCAGGCCTGTTTGACTAAACCTGTAGAAGAATGGCCTACGGCAGAAGACTTAATTGAACATTTAAAACCAAGTTTATATAAACAGTTTAAACCTGCCTTCTTAGGGCGTATGCGTATCGTGCCTTACTTCCCACTCCATGATGATCTACTTGTGCGTATTATTCATCATAAGTTAGGCAAAATTACTGATCGTATTTTCAAACAATATCAAACACGTGTTGAGTATACGGATGATTTGGTGGAACTACTCTTAAGTCGCTGTACAGAAGTCGATAGTGGCGCACGTAATGTCGACAATATTCTAAACTCTTCAGTTTTACCTGAACTTGCAACACAAATATTGATCGCCTTGGCGGATAACAAAGTCCCTAAGTTAATTCAAATTGATAGCAAAGATGACGTGATTGAGTATCGATTAGATCCAACAACAGCACCGAAAAAGCGTAAAGCCACCAAAAAGAAAATTGTTGAAGCATAATTATTTGAGTATATAAATTAATATGAACATTGATATAAAACAGCTACTTCAACCAATCTCAGATCAAGCGATCTGTGGCGAAGATCTATCTTTTTCGAATGAATTTCATGAGATCAAGAAAGCGAAAACTCAAGATGATCCGCTCTTAGATATGGGGGATTGGGTAGCTGAACCTAAACAAGCAGATTGGTCATTTGTTTCGGCAAAATGTATCGATGTTCTGACTCAAAAAAGTAAAGATATTCGTTTATTGACTTGGTTAAGCGAGGCTTGGAGTCAAATCTACGGTTACGAAGGAGTCGCTCGTAGCCTTGAGCTTTCACATCGCATGTTATCCAATTATTGGAAAGATATACATCCTGAAATTGAAGATGATGATTTAGATCAACGTCTAGGTTTATTGCAAGGTTTGACTTCTCAGTTACCTGCTTTGATTAAACGTGTTCCACTCATCAATTCAGCTCCTTTCTATTCAATCTATGATTATGAAAAATTACTGCATCAACAAAATGTAAGATTAAAAAATGCTGATGATTATGGATCTTCTCAGAATCATCCAGAACTCGAGCAATTCGAACAAAGCTTATTTAATACCTCAAAAAGTTTCCAATACAACAATTATCAGTTCTTTTTAGAAATTTTGACGCACTGGGATACCCTCAAGCAAGTACTTGATCAACTGATGCAATTAGATGCTCCAAGTTTCGCAAATACTGATTCTCAGTTGGAAGACATACATAAAACACTGAAAAAAATTTATAAAGCAGATGCATTTTTAATGTCTGAGGATACTCCTGACATGAATCAAGACCTACAATTCCAAGAAAACAATTCAAATATAAATTCTGCTCCAACAGCAAATATACAAGCAGCAGTAACTCAACAGTCATTTCAACCTCAACCACAAAGTCATCTACAAAATCGTGAACAAGCAATGCGGGTGCTTAAAGATATTGCGGATTATTTTCAAGCAAATGAACCACATAGTCCTGTGAGTTATATGCTTCAAAAAACCATTAAATGGAGCCAAATGCCGCTTCATGAATGGCTCGCACAAGTTATTAAAAACGATAACAACCCATTGGAATCAGTCCATGAACTCTTGGGTGTAAAAAATAGCAATGAATCTAATGAATGGTAATCTCAATGTTTAAAGCAGAAAAAGTACTGTGGGGTGAAGGTCTGTTTTTAAGACCACAGCACTTTCAAATTCAAGACAGTTATCATGAACAGCGTTTAAATCAAACTATTCGCGCCACCATTCCATTCGCATATGGGGTACAACAGCTCAAATTTGATGAATCTCAATTAACGACCCATGTGCTAGCAATTGAGCACATTGAAATGATTTGGCAAGATGGTGAAATTTACGCTGCTCCTTCGCGAGATCTTTTACCTCAGCCCGTACTGCTCGATGAGCTCAATTTCCGTGGTGAAATGACCATTTTTCTTGCGCTCCCTATCGTTCAACCAAACAAGCGTAATATCGCCCATGAGGCTTCGACACAACCAAGTCGATATCATTCGTATCTGAATGAAACTCATGATTTGTTCACAGATGCCACACCTGCTGAAATTACTTACATTCGTCGTCGTGCTGAGCTGAAATTACTGGAATCTCAGAATGATACTCCTCATGAACTGGATGGTTTTTTATATTTGCCAATAGGAAAAATTAAGCGTCATAGTTCAGGAAGCTTTGAACTTGATACAAAATTTATTCCACCAATTTTGCATATTGCTTCATGTGAGTCATTGGTTGCTAATTTAAAACGTACCTTGAATGTCATTAAAGCAAAAATCAAAACTATTCAAACCAACAATCGCGAAAACGAACAAAAATTAATTGAATTTAGATCAGGTGACATTGTTTCATTTTGGCTAGTGAATGCATTGAATACTGCTCATGCAACTCTCAGCCATTTATTGACTCATCCCCAAATTCACCCTGAACGCTTATTTTTTGAATTACTCAGATTGACTGGCTCATTACTGACATTCTCAACAGCCTATGAAGTTGAACATTTACCTCAATATCAACATCATAATTTACAAGATAGCTTTGCGCAGTTAGATGTCATTTTAAGAGAGTTACTCGACACAATCATTTCAAGTCGATACTTCAATATCAGTCTTAAAGAAATACGTCCTTCGTATTGGGTTGGTAGCTTAGAGTCAGATAAGATCACTCGCGAATCTCGTCTGTATATTGCTGTGTCTAGTTCAATGATGCAGACACACGAACTTGTACAAATTGTCCCACTACGTTTTAAAGTGGGCACAACAGTCGATGTTGAGCAACGTGTCGTCTCTGCATTGCCTGCTATTCCGATTCACCATTTGATGCAAGTACCTACTGCGATTCCAGTCCGCTCTGGTGTGAGTTATTTTGAAATTGAACCTCATCATGAACTCTATCAACGCATGTTGGAGTCTGAAACCATCTGTATTTATGTACCTGCTGGATTCCAAGATATCAGTATTGAACTCATCGCAGTGATGAATGGCTAGAGATTGAGAAGAGAAAAATATGAATATGCCTAATGGAGCACCTTCACTGTTCGATGACGGTCAGATTGGAGCAGGCTCTACACCACAGCAACAGAATAAATTGACACAGTCTTCTAATTTGGTTGATTTAATGCATGACGGTTTCTATATCGTTTTTTTAATTCGTAACCAATACGTTCCTGACAATGTCGATGAATTTCGCCAAAAAATCATGGATCAACTACAACGTTTCGAATTACAAGCGAAGAAGTTGCAGTTCTCAGCCGAGGATATCCATGATGCAAAATATGCATTTTGTGCATTACTTGATGAAACGATTGTCACACAACAGGACCCTAGTTATTTCCATTTACAAAATTCGTGGTTAATTAGTCCTCTTCAGTTAACTTTATTTGGATCTCAACTCGCAGGTTATCAATTTTTTGACTTATTAGAAAAAATTAGAACTCGTGGAAAAGATCGCTTAGCGGCTTTAGAAGTTTTTCACTACTGTTTACTGTTAGGTTTTCAAGGTAAATACCGTATTGAATCAATTGAAAGCTTAAATCATTTGGTTGCACGCGTAGGCGATGAAATAGATTATTTAAAAGGTAAAAAAGCCCTCTTTTCACCTTTCGCTGCATTGCCTGATCAAATTAAAAACATTATTCATAGAGAACTTCCATTCGCTTGGATTCTCTTATTTTTACTCCTCTTTGCATTGTTGGCATTTTCTGGACTTCGCTATATGCTCAGTCAACAAGAGACCAAAGCCATGACTCAATATAATAATGTCATTAGTGCACCTGCTGAACAGGCCCACATAACGATTCATTTACCATAAAAGATATTCAACATGAGCCAAGAAAAGAAAAATATTAGAGTCCTTACACCTACTAAAAAAAATAAAAAAATTTCGCCTCTAGTAAGTGGGATCATTGGTGTAGCAATTGGTATCTCTGCCACATCTTTAGCTTTTTATACCTATTTAAATCAACCAAGCTTCCAACCGATTAACGCAGCAGATACAGATTCAACACACTCAAATGATAAATTATCCAATATTGATTCAGGAGTCACTCAAGCTGATCAAAACGAGCAATCTGAACCTGATGAATATCACCAAGCTCAACCCAAGCTAAATGAGCTTAATAATATTTTCAAACATCAGCAAACAAACTCTGCTCAAGCAACTCAACCAGTGACTTCAAGTAAAAATCCCTTTGAATCAACTTTTAATCAAGCGCAACCTTTAAGTAACAAAACTCCCCAAGTTCCACCTAAAGCAGAACCAGTAAAAAAGACCACAACTGAAGCATTACCGAAAACCATAAAAAAGCCTGAGTCTAAGCCTACGACAGCCAATGCAAATAAAGTTGCTGAAAGTAAAGCTGACACTGATGAAAATATTGATATTCCTGTAGCCAGCGTAGAAGTTTCATTCACACGAACTGCTAAAGAACCTGCACCGTGATTTTTTTTATCATTGTCAGTTTTGTGATATTAATCATCGCACTGACTTTATTGATGTCTTATGAGATAAGACAAAAAGTAATAGATTTTGCACAAAGCTTATTACCACAAGGTAAAAAAAAGCTTTTAAACGCACGTAAATTTGCACATGAAATGAATCATGCTGCTTCAGCAGACCAAATTCAAACGCATTGGCACTTACAGCAATGGTGGATACTCATTGCTGGTTTTTTGTTACTTAGCAGTATTATGCTTTTTGCTTTTACAAAACCCGTTGATCCTACAAAAATAGAAGCAAACTATTTAAAGAAAGCTGATCCTCAAATTTATAACTTATTAAATGGGGAAATTCTTTCCCCTCCACCAGAGGTTGAAGAAAGTCTCGTCGATGCAGCAATCGTTGAAGCTGTACGTCTTGAGCAACAATATCAAGCTCAAACTGGCGGTTCTGTTTCATCTACAACTATTCCTAATGTAGAAAATTCAGAGTTTTCTCATGGTCATCTCGATACTTCAATGGTAAATCGTAAGTGGGACAAGATGCATCCACGCTATAAACAACGATTACTTATGGTCTTCAAAATTATGAAGGAACAACATGGCTATGAATTAGTATTACTAGAGGGTTATCGTAGTCCTGCACGACAAAATAGCCTATCTCGGAATAAAGCAACCACTTTAGCGACTGCATACCGTAGCTATCACCAATTTGGTTTAGCAGCTGATGTCGCATTCAAGCGAGATGGTAAAGTCGTTATTTCTGAACGTGATCCTTGGGCTATGCGTGGCTATCAGTTATATGGTCAAGTTGCTGAGTCTGTCGGTTTAGTTTGGGGAGGACGTTGGACAAAAATTCATGACTACGGTCATACAGAATATCGAATGCCTGGCTTGGTTCGTAGCAAGGAAACTCATGATCGTTTCATGCGAGAAGCTGAACAAGGTAATTTAATGGCAAGCAATATAGAACAGTAATAATCCGTTGATTCTCTTTTCAAAATGCCTGTTAACGATACAGGCATTTTTGTATTTATTGATATATTTTGCGCTTGTAATTAACTATGTGAAGACATCGATTTAGAAGTTAATTTTTCCGTACCCATGCATTTCCCTTAATTTTATTTGTTTATTTTTTTCTTTACTGC
>NZ_JBWYJB010000003.1:0-239573 GCF_056784015.1 Acinetobacter sp. ANC_7655
AAAGTTTAACAGCAATTTTTGGACAGACGCTTTATGGTGAAACACATGATGAAGCGTAATAGGGATAAGTTATGAGTCAGTTATATGCAAGTTTGTTTTATCAGAATGATGTAAATATCATATTTAGTGATGAAGCACTCGTAAAATATATGTTGCGTGCAGAGGTTGCACTGGCTCAAGCTCAAGCTGAAGTTGGTGTTATTCCCTTAATTGCTGCTGAAACGATTCAACGTGTTGCAGAACAAGAAATTCATTCCATTATTAATTTTGATCATTTGGCACAGTCCAGTGGTCTCGCTGGCAATATTGCAATTCCATTCGTAAAGCAATTCACTGCTGCTGTGAAAAAAATCAATGAAGATGCTTCTCGTTATGTGCATTGGGGTGCGACCAGCCAAGATATCATTGATACGGCCTTTATGCTGCAAGCTCAAGATGCGTTACAGCTGATCGAAAAGCAACTTATTCAAGCTATTCAGGCAACTAAAAAACTGACGATTCAATACCGTGATCAGGTGATGATTGGACGTACATGGTTGCAACAAGGTTTACCACTTACCTTTGGACATAAAACAGCACGGTGGCTCTCTAGTTTAGATCGAGATTTAAAGCGTGTTCAGCAGTTACAGCAACATGTCTTAACAGCACAGTTAGGGGGTGCGGTAGGTACTTTAGCTTCACTAACTGAATATGGTTCGGCTGTAGTGAGTAGCTACGCACAAAAACTTGGTTTAAATACGCCCGTATGTACATGGCATGGGGAGCGAGATCGTGTAGCCGACATTGCACATGTACTTGCAACGATTACAGGAAACTTGGGCAAGATGGCCCGTGACTGGTCACTCATGATGCAAACAGAAATTGCAGAAGTGTTTGAACCGAGTGGTGCTGGGCGTGGAGGGTCATCGACGATGCCTCATAAGCGTAATCCTGTTGCAGCTGCTTCAATTCTAGCCGCTGCAAATCGCGTCCCTGCATTAATGTCAAGTATCTACCAAAGCTTAGTACAAGAACATGAAAGAAGTTTAGGTGCATGGCATGCTGAATGGCTAGCGTTACCAGAGTTATTTCAACTGACGGCGGGTAGTTTAAGTAGAGCAATCGATGTATTTACGGGATTAGAAGTAGATCCTGAAAATATGTTCAGAAATTTAGAGTGCACGCAAGGATTAATCATGGCTGAAGCACTGATGATGTCACTCGCACCTCAGATGGGTCGATTGAATGCACATCATCTTGTGGAAGCTGCTTGTAAGCAAGCAGTTGCCGAACAACGACACTTACTCGATGTTGTACAAAATAATCCAGAAATATTAGCTATTTTTGATCTAGATCAACTCCGTCAGATTTTTAATCCGCAACATTATCTAGGAAATACTCAAGCACAAATAGATGCGGTACTAGAGAGCGTTCAAGGAAGTACACCATAATGACATTAATCAATAATCGTAATGGTCAGCAGCTTGCGGTCTATCGTTTTGGTGACGATACAAAACCAAGCATCATTTTTTCAAACTCACTGGGCACTGATCATGGCATGTGGCAAGCCCAAATTGATTATTTTTCCAAAGATTATGATGTGATTTGCTACGACACACGTGGTCATGGAAGAAGTAGTGTCATTGAAAATACCACAATCATTGATTTAGCCAATGATGTCCTTGATGTACTCAATCATTTCTCTATAGAAAAAGCGCATTTTTGTGGTATCTCCATGGGGGGAGTTACTGGGATTCAATTAGGCATAATTGCACCAGAGCGTTTTCACTCTATTACCATTGCAAATTCAGCAGCAAAAATTGGAAATGCCGAGGCATGGTTGAGTCGTGCAGATGCGGTTGAACAAAATGGTTTGGCTGATATCGTCAGTACTACACATACGCGTTGGTTTAGTGAACAATTTGATTATTTACACGATGTGACAGCTCAAAAAACCATTCAGAGTTTGTCTGTCACTCAGCCTAAAGGCTATGCAGCCTCTTGTCGTGCTTTAGCTCAGACGGATTTACGCAATCAACTTGGAAAAATTATTGTGCCTTGTTTGGCATTATGTGGCGGCTTAGATCCTGTGACCACAGTGAATGATGGTGAGTTTTTAAAACAACATATACCTGACTGTCAACTTGCAGTCATAGATGCATCGCATTTATCCAATATTGAGCGACCAGTTGAATTTAACCAAGCATTGCTTGCTTTTATTCAGTCTTAAGCACATCTGAACATCAAATAATTTCAATTTTAAAGAGGAACAACCTCATGAATGATGAAGAACGTTATAAGCAGGGGCTAGAAGTCCGTACTGAAGTCTTGGGTGAAGCCCATGTCGGGCGTTCACTTGAAAATTTAAACGAATTTAATGCTGATTTTCAAAACTTTATTAGTCGTTTTGCATGGGGTGAGGTTTGGTCACGACCAGGATTGCCAAGACACACACGTAGTTTGGTGACGATTGGAATCTTACTTGCATTGGGGCGTGAAGCAGAGCTCAGAATGCATATTCGTGCTTGTTTCAACAATGGCGTTACCAAAGATGATCTTAAAGAATTATTTTTGCATGCGTCTTTATATGCAGGTCTGCCTGCAGCCAATGCTGCAATGCATATGGCAGAAGAAGTATTTGCAGAGTTAGGCATTTCGCCTGAGAAAATTAAATAAACGGACGATATTTTAAATTGAATAAGGAGAGGTTCATGTCTCAAATTCTGATGGGTGCTTATGCACAGCGAAATACAGATGATCATCCACCAGCATATGCACCGGGATATAAAACCAGTGTATTACGTTCCCCGAAAAATGCACTGATTTCGATTGCGCAAACATTAACCGAGGTTACTGCACCTCACTTTAGCGCAGACTTATTGGGTCCTAAAGACAATGATTTAATTTTAAATTATGCAAAAGATGGTTTACCTGTTGGTGAACGCGTCATTATTCATGGTTATTTACGTGATCAATTTGGTCGTCCTGTTAAAAATGCTTTGATTGAAGTATGGCAAGCGAATGCCTCAGGACGTTATCGCCATCCAAATGATCAGTATGTGGGAGCTATGGACCCTAACTTTGGTGGTTGCGGTCGAATGCTCACAGATGAAAATGGATTCTTCATTTTTAGAACGATAAAACCAGGACCTTATCCGTGGCGTAACCGTATCAATGAGTGGCGTCCAGCACATATCCATTTTTCTGTGATGGCAGATGGCTGGGCACAGCGTTTGATTTCCCAGTTTTATTTTGAAGGCGATACATTAATTGATAGCTGTCCAATTTTAAAAACTGTGCCTTCAGAACAACAGCGAAGAGCTTTAATTGCGCTCGAAGACAAGAGCAACTTTATTGAAGCAGATAGTCGTTGCTATCGTTTTGACATTACTTTACGTGGTCGTCGTGCGACATATTTTGAAAATGATTTGACTTGATAGGGAGCATCAGGATGAATGGCTGGAAATTTGAAGAATTACATGAAACACCATCTCAAACAGGTGGTCCATATGTCCATATTGGATTAATGCCTAATCAAGCTGGTATAGAAGTATTTGAGCATAGCTTCAATAATCAAATGGTGAAAGATGGCACTCAAGGTGAACGTATTCGCCTCGAAGGGCAAGTTTTTGACGGTTTGGGTTTACCACTTCGCGATGTACTCGTAGAAATTTGGCAAGCTGATGCCAATGGTGTTTATCCAAGTCAGCAGGATACGCAAGGGAAGCAGCCAGATCCAAGCTTTTTAGGTTGGGGTAGAGCGGGTGCGGATTTTGACACTGGTTTTTGGAGCTTCGATACGATCAAACCAGGTGCTGTTCCTGGACGTAAGGGTTCACAGCAAGCACCACATATCGCGCTGGTTATTTTTGCGCGTGGTATCAATTTAGGTTTACATACTCGAGTTTACTTCGAGGATGAAGCTGAAGCGAATGCGAAAGACCCAATTTTGAATGGTATTGAGTGGGCGCCACGTCGTCAAACACTCATTGCTAAGCGTGAAGAGCGTGATGGTCAGATCGTTTATCGTTTCGATATTCGCATTCAAGGTGAAAATGAAACTGTATTCTTTGATATTTAAACTTTGAACAAGAAATTAAAAAGGTCAGTGATTTCACTGACCTTTTGTTGTTTCTATCAATAGATTTTGATGAAACAACTTATCTTAACAATACAAAGTTATATATCCGTGAGCATAAATTATTGAGGTTCTTTTTGTAAAACGACATATGGTGTATTTACTACGGATCTTTGTTTTAACTTATAGATGATGAAAATGGCAATAGCTGCTAAAACAAATGCAAAACCAAAATTTCCGTACAATTCTAAAGGCGAGTTCCCTAGGTCTAAAAAGTATCCCGCAATGATTGGAGAGAAAATACCACCAAAACGACCAACACCGGTTGCAATCCCCACGCCTGTTGATCGTACATCTGCCTCATAGAGCTGTGTAGAAATGGCATAGATTCCAGCTAAACAGCCATTAATAAAGAATCCTAGCGTTGTGGCAACGATAATTAATATATTTAAATTATCTGTATTGTTCACAAACAATAAAATACATACGTACGTGAGGATTAAAAAGGCAATTTGATTGATGTATACGCTGACTTTAGAACTAAGAACACCAATGATAAAACTACCCAAAATACCACCCACGCTGATCATCATGGCAGTTTTAATAGATAATGAGTTATCTAGACCAGAACTATTGAGAATTTTAGGTGTCCAGCCCATCACGAAATAAAAACCAAAAAGAATAAAGAATATAGAAACCCATAATACAAGGGATTTAACTAAATACTTGTGGTTAAATATTTCTACGTAAGAAGACTTTTGATTTTCTTTGTATGCTTTAGGGAGTGCGAGAATTGGTTTTTTATGCATTTTAGAGAAAATTTGATTCAATTTTTCCAAAGCATGTTTTGGTTGTTTTATTAATAAATAATCGATCGATTCTGGTAAAAATTTCAATGAGCAAAGAAAAGCAAATGTAGTAACGAATCCACCAATTAGAAATACTTGTCTCCAACCGATACTTTCTAAGCTATATACAGCAAGTAGTGCTCCGCTAATTGCTCCAATCCCATAACCAGCAGATAATATACCAACACTAAAACTTTTATATTTAGTCGGAGAATATTCACTGGCCAAAATCATAGCACTGATTTGAACACCACCAATACCAACACCAGTGAGAAATCTGCACAGAACCAATTGCTTAAAATCGGTGGCAAATGCAGATGCAAACATGCTCAAACCACAGATTAATAGACAAAGATTAATCAAATTACGTCTACCGATTTTATCTGCGAGAGGTGCAAGTAAAAATGAACAGACGGTCATACCAATTAAACCAGCACTGATTAAAGTTCCTATATTAGTACCAGTTAATGAAAACTCATTGGCAACTGAACTTGCCAAATAAGCCATTATCATGAAATCGAATCCATCGATAATGTATAAAATAAAACAGAAAAAAACGACGAATTTTTGATATGAACTTATTTTTTCATTTTCGACAAAGTCCTTTAATTTTAAGATATCCATTCTTTTTTAATCCTTATAGAACCATAAATGCAGCACTGGTTTTTGCCACTAACTTTCCATGCTGCCAAGCTTCACTTTCAATGCTTAAAATTTTACGTCCTTCTTTAATGAACCACGCTTTTGCCAATACTTCACCAACTTCACATGGTCTGAGGAAATCAATTGTTAAATTAATTGTGGCAGCTGGTTTTTCTGTTTGATTTAAGGCAGCTAAAATTCCCATTGCATCATCAAGCATGGCACAGATCATGCCTCCTTCAACACTTCCCCTGGGATTGGTAAAACTTTCAAGAGCAATATATTGAACTGAAATTACTCGCTTTTCCTTGTCCCACTGAAGTTGATGACCACCCAATAAATGATGAATAGGGGGTAAATTAGATAAAACTTGTTCGTCCATTAAAAAGTACTCCTTTTAATATTTATTTCACTGTAAATGCATCATAGATCACGGCTTTTCCGAGACGCATTGCACTTCCAACTGCAATTGTCTGATTTAGCCATGCATATTTTTCTGAGCTAGTTTCAAACTGCATGGTTAACTTGAAGTAATATTGAGTGGGATTAACATCTTCGCCACGACTTAATTGTTCTAGTACTTGTGGTGAAGCATGGCGATAACCTTTAGGTTGTAAATAAATCAGAGCACCATCATCAGTTTCTAATAAATAGCGCGTATCTATATATGCCAAACCTTTGCTATCGACCTTTTGCCAATCTGCACCATTGTTAAGAATACGCCCCTTCAAACTTGGTCCAGAAAAAGTTCCTCCAGTGATTGGGATAATGCGTCTTTGCCCTAAATCTGAAGTTTTACCGAGTTCCCAAACTGGGGCTGTGAGTTCAACATTGAATG
This sequence comes from Acinetobacter sp. ANC_7655, assembly GCF_056784015.1. Lineage (NCBI taxonomy): Bacteria > Pseudomonadati > Pseudomonadota > Gammaproteobacteria > Moraxellales > Moraxellaceae > Acinetobacter > Acinetobacter sp. ANC_7655. The sequence continues at coordinate 6,386 of NZ_JBWYJB010000003.1, forward strand.
TCGCAAGGGGTTCAAGTTTTATGGGTTGTGGTGAATATTGGGTATTTGCCAAACTTAATGTAGTGGTGGTATAGACCAATAAGCCGATTAAATATTTCATACTTATTATCCTTAGAGAGGGTAGGGTTCCTCAGTAAAGAACCCTTTTGTTATTATTTAAATTTCCACGTGTAATCAATATTGATACGAGTTTCATTGGCTGGCTTAATATTGGCGGTAATTGGCATATCATTATCGTAGATCGCATAACGCGCGCGTAAACCTAAATTTTTTAGTGGGCCATTTTGAACTGTGTAAGCTAGATCAAAATCCAATTCATCTTCCGAAAAATCTGTACCACCCAACTGTGGTGCGTAAATATTGCTACCATGGGTATAGCGGGTCATAAAACGAAGACCTGGAATATAGTCTTTAAAATCGTATTCATAACGCAGGCTATAAACACGCTCTTTCGCATTCAAAAACTCACCAGTCCAAGTATCAATTGCTAGTCCAGTTTCTCCTCCAGTTAAGTACGGAAAAGCAGTATCTCCAAAGTGGTGAAATGTAGAAAAGATAAACTTATGGTTTTGGTGTTGAAGTTCTGAATGGCTATGAAGTAAATTATTGTCAACTAAACCCGCTTTAGCAGTCCCATCTTCATCGCTAATGTAGTAACGCAACTGTGTTGTAAAAGTGGATTGATTTGAGATTGGATATTTATAGGTTATGCCTAACAACGATTGGCGATATAAGTCGTTAACATCCATATGAAATGCAGTCAACCGCAATGGATTATGAGTCAAGTCATAATGTCCACCTAAGTAATACAAATAATCTGTTTCTTCAGAAATATAACGACCATTTACTCCAGAGATCTTTATAGCTTCATAATTTGTAGAATCACGTTGATTGACTTCATCAATATAGGATGCTTGGAGATCCAGACCTTGAATATCTTTAGATTGAACTGCAACACCTCGATACGTTTGAGGTAAAAGTCGTGCTGGAGAGCCGACTAAAACAGGAGTCATGGGTTGAAGGGTCCCTATACGTACCTCGGTTTCAGAAACTTTAGCTTTTAAAGTGACTCCAACTTCACCATATTGATCTGCAGGCTCATTGGTTTCCAAGGAACGAATTAAGTTTCCTGTACCTCCATATTTAGCATCAGCATCCAGTTTAAAACCTGCAGTCGCTAATAGATCTAAACCAAAACCAATCGTTCCATCGGTGAATCCAGATTGCGCTTTAAAGATAAATCCTTGTGTCCAGTCTCTTAATGCGGGGTATCTATTCTCAACTTTAAAGTCACGGTCAAAGTAGAAGTTACGTGCAGTTAATTCGACTTTACTTTGGTCGATAAAATTATTTGCAAATACTGGAGCGGTACATAATAGAAGTGGTGTGATCCATAATTTTTTCATCTTTATTTCATCCTGAAATAGTATTAATACATAGAGGTAATCTTTGTGTTATTTTCCTAAAAGTTCTCTTGCAACGATTTCTTTCATAATTTCATTGGTTCCCCCATAAATTTTTTGAACACGTGCATCGACATAAAATCGAGATATTGGATATTCCCGCATGTATCCATATCCCCCGAACAATTGCAGAAGTTGATCAATGACTTCACATTGGGTATCAGTGATGAAGCATTTCAATGCCGCAACTTCGCTTACATCCAATACTCGCTGTTGATAAAGCGACTTACATTTTTCGACAAAGGCTTCGGCTGCTAGAGTTTTAATTTTGGCTTGAGCGATTACAAAACGAGTATTTTGAAATTGTGCAATTGATTGTCCAAAAGCTTTACGTTCGAGGACATATTCTTGAGTAATTTCTAAAGCACCTTGCAAAGCGCCTAATGCCATGAGAGAAATACTCAAACGCTCACGTGGAAGTTCTTGCATGAGATAGCTAAAGCCTTGACCTTCCTGACCTAATAATTGGTCTTTAGGAACTCTGACTTGGTCAAAAAATAATTCGGTAGTGTCTTGAGATTGAAGTCCAATTTTTTTTAGACCACGACCTTTTTTTACTCCATCTAAATGAGCATCCACCAATAAAATCGAAATACCTTTAGCTCTTGCTTGAGGATCAGTTTTAGCAACTAAAACTATGAGATCTGCATGTTGACCATTCGATATAAACGTTTTTGAGCCATTTACCACATAATGATCGCCATCTAATAAGGCTTGAGTGCGGATGGCTTGTAGGTCTGAACCTGCATTGGCTTCAGTCATTGCAATAGCTGTAACAACTTCACCGGATACCATTTTAGGTAACCAATATTGTTTTTGATCTTCACTTCCAATATTCTGGATATAGGGTGAAACAAGCTCACTCTGACCACCGATTGCAACGGCTAACGCAGAGAAGCCCGCTCGAGCCGTTTCTTGAACGATCATTTGTGAATAATATATCGGTGCGCCGTAACCTCCATATTGTTCAGGCACATCGACGCATAAAAATCCATTTTGTCCAAGTTGATCCCAAACTTGTCGAGGCATGAGTCCTTGCTCTTCCCATGACTCATAATATGGGGCGACAAACTCTGCTAGGAAGCGTCGATAATTGTCCCGAAACAGCTCAAAATCACTATCTTTCTGCATAGCGTTATCCTAATTTTGAATGCAACTGTCTAAGCAGCGTTTGACTAAACGCTGCTGAATAAAAAAGTTGAGTTAATTTCTAAGGGTTGGAATGCGAATAATGAGTGGATTATTGATGTTTTTTTCGTATAACTCTTCCACCATTGCTATGCGACGTTTCAAGATACCACTTTGATTGAGATTGCCTTTATCAGTGGTTTCTCCTGCATCAAGAAGTGGAGGTTCAATCATGAGGTAAAGCATAGAAACAGTGTTTGAACTACCTGTCGCATCTTTGTTGAAATCAATTAAAAACTGCTTAAACCACTGTTGAACTTTAGGGTGTAGAAGCACCTCTTTAGTATCCACTAGACTTAAATCTAATCCTGCATACTCAGCGCAATCTGCAATTTTGGGAAATATTAAAAATCCAATCGCACTTAAATTAGAACCGGTGATACATACATCTTGAATAAGTCGATTACCTGTAATGAGAACTTTATTGCGTAAAGTTCCAACATTGACAAAGGTACCTGTATTCAACTTAAAATCTTCAGCTATACGGCCATCATACATGAGTCCCTGACTCGGGTCGGATGGATCCACTAATTTCACTGCATCCCCGGTGCGGTAAAAGCCTTCATCATCAAAGATGTCAGCTTGTTGTTCCATAGGTAGACGCCAGTAATGTTTCATGACATTTTTACCACGAACACAAAACTCAAGTTTGTCACCATAAGGAACTAATTTCACTTCACAACCTGGAGCTGGATATCCAATGAACCCAGCCATTACTTTGGGACCAGTTGTAAACACACATGATGGTGCAGTCTCAGTCATCCCCAAACCGCTCATGATACGAATACGTTCCCCACAGTGTGACTGCGCGATTTGGTCAAGTCTGTTCCAACCAGCTTCTGATAGTGCAGCACCAGCAAAAAACAAAATTTTAACTCGACTAAAAAATTTTTCACGTAACTCAGCATCTTGTTCAAGTGCTACGGTTATTTCTTCCCATCCTTTAGGAACGTTTAAATACACAGTAGGTGCAATTTCCTTAAGATTCCTGATGGTTTCTTCCATCTTTCCTGGAACTGGCTTGCCGTCATCAATATAAATTGTGCCGCCGTTATATAATGCGATTCCTACATTATGACTGCCACCAAAAGTATGATGCCATGCTAACCAATCAACTAATACTGGGGGGGTCTCTTCAAACTCAGGGAAGGTCTGAAGCAGCATCTGTTGATTGGTACATAGCATTAGATGCGTTGTAGGTACCGCTTTCGGCATTTTAGTTGAGCCAGATGTAAATAGAAATTTCGCTATTTGATGTTCATCAATGGTCTCATAATGATCTTTAATATCACTAATTTCAGAGGAGAGGAGTGAAGAGAAAGCAAGGCAATTTTTCTCACCAAGTTTTCCAGAATTCGTAACGATCACAATATCATCTGTATCACAGCAATGTTCAATCGCTTTAGCAAAAGCTTGACCATCATTAGCAAAAACCAAACCTGGTGTTAGAAGATCAAACACATGTTTGAGCTTGCCAAAATCTTTAGAAATAAGTGAATAGGCAGGAGAAATTGCAGAGAATGGAATTCCTGCAAGCATTGCTCCCATTGACAAAGTAAGATGCTCTAGATCATTTCCAGATAGAATGACAATAGGACGTTCAGTTGAAAGATGTGAATATTGTTTCAAACTTTGTGCAATACGCCATGCTCGATCTAATGTTTCTGCGTATGTAAGCTTAATCCATTCATCATCATGACCACGTTTTGCTGCGAATACACGATCGGGATGTGTTTGAGCATATTGAATTAAACGGTCAGTAATTTTTTGTGGGTATGGTTTAAGTTGTTCTTTTGGGGAAATATACAAAGTGCCATTTTTAGATTGAAACTCAATCTCGTGACTGCCTAATTTAACAAATCGCTCAGGATATTTATGCGTATGAACCGTCATATTCGACATTGTTTTCACTCCATGTATTTTTAGCTATTCTTTTCCAACGAAAAGAGCTGACTTCATGTCAACTCTTTGAAATATTCGTTAAATAGGGTAGTGACGAGTTTTGGTTTGCATGGTGATCCAACGAAGCTCAGTGAACTCTGCAACTGAGACTTTACTCCCAAATCGTCCATAACCACTTTGTTTCACGCCACCAAAAGGCATTTGCGCTTCATCATGAACGGTTGCACCATTAATATGACAAATACCTGATTCGATACGTTTAGCAACATCTAGAGCTAGGGATAAATCTTGACTAAAAACTGCTGCAGATAATCCAAATTCTGAGTCATTTGCTAAATCGATTGCTTCATCAACAGTTTTAAAACGTTGAACGGTGCACACAGGACCAAAAGACTCTTCGGCATAAATCTGCATATCTTTAGTGACGTCAACTACGATAGTAGGTTGCATCATAGCACCATCAATGCTTAAACCTAGTGGTAAATATGCACCTTTTTCACGTGCATCTTCAATTAAATTTTTGATTCTTGTTGCAGCTTTTAAACTTTCTAGAACGCCCAGGGGTTCTTGACTCTCAAGTGGATTTCCTGCTCTGATATTCTGAACTTTATTGATCAATTTTTCGATGAATTGATCTGCAATTTTTTCATCCACAAGAACACGCTCTGTCGACATACAGATCTGTCCCTGGTTGAAAAAAGCGCCGAAACTGATGGCATTAACGGCTTCGTCCAGGTCCGCTTGCTCCAATACAATGACCGGTGCTTTGCCACCAAGTTCCAGCAACACTGGTTTGAGGTATTTCGCTGCAGTTTCTGCAATTATTCGTCCTACATGCGTTGAACCTGTAAAATTAATTCTTTTAGTCAATGGATGACTGATTAAACGCTCTACAATCTGTGGAGCATCTTGCGGGGCATGAGTAATGACATTGACAACACCATCGCCAATACCTGCTTCATGAAGTACTTCCCCAATTAATCGATGTGTTGCAGGGCAAGCTTCAGATGCTTTAAGTACGACTGTATTCCCACAAGCCAGAGGCATCGCTAAGGCACGAGTGGCTAAGATAACTGGAGCATTCCACGGCGCCATACCAACGATGACACCACATGGAACGCGAACACCCATAGCTATATTGCCAGGAACATCTGATGGAATAATATTTCCATCAATTTGTGTAGTCATGGCTGCTGCTTCTCTCAGCATATTGGCAGCAAGATGGACATTAAAGCCATACCACGTCGCAGTTGAACCTATTTCATGTATTGCAGTTTGAATAAACTGTTCAGTTTTTTGATCCATCAAATCTGCAGCTTTAAGCAATTTTAAACGTCGGTCTGTTGGTGATAGAACAGACCAAGTTTTGAATGCTTCATGCGCTGACTCAATTGCACGATCAACATCGCTTAAAGTCGCTGCTGCACTCGTTGATGCGATTGAGCCATTAATTGGACTGATTCTTTCAAAAGTTTGTCCTGAACTTGCTGCAACAGATTGGCCGTGAATAAGTAACTGTACGTTTTGCATGGTGAATGTTTCCTTACATGTCCATCATGACGAAAAAAGTAGATTCTGCTTAAGCAGGACGTTTATAAGTTTGAAGACCTGGTTTGATTGTTTTGTCATCCAAGAATTGCTTCATACCTTGTGCACGACCACCTTCATCATCACGGTAGTTGCATTGATCCAGTTTGGCGTATAAGTAATCTTCGTTTTGCTCCCAAGTCAGCTCACGACAGCGTTTAAAACCATTCTTCGCAGTACGCAGTACAACTGGATTCTTTTCAAGCAAATTATTTGCCAATTCAGTTACTTCTGAACGTAATTGAGCAAGTGGAACACTCTTGTTCACTAAGCCCATATTTGCAGCTTCAACACCAGAGAAGGTTTTGCCTGTCATGATGTAGTACATAGAAGCACGATGACCGACTGTATCAGCCATAGCTTTGCTCACTAAGTTACCTGGAGGAATTCCCCAATTCACTTCAGACAAGCCAAATGTAGCTTCATCTGCTGCAATGGCTAGATCACATGCGACTAGTGGTGAGAATCCACCACCGAAGCACCAGCCGTTTACCATTGCAATCGTTGGTTTTGAATAAAAACGAAGTAAATGCCATTGCCAACGTGATGCATCACGACGAATTCGCTCTTGGAAAATTTCTGGCTGGCTGTCAACCTCACGGAAGTACTCTTTCAAGTCCATACCTGCTGTCCAAGAATCCCCAGCACCAGTGAGTACCAAAACACCTGCTTCTGGATCGAGTTCAAGCGTTTCAAGTACATCAATCATTTCTTTATTTAAGGTTGGACTCATCGCATTTTTCTTTTCTGGGCGATTTAAAGTGACCCAAGCAATGCCAGCTTCAACTTTTACATCAACAGTGGACCAGCGATTTTGATAAGACATGATAAGCTCCTTAGTGTTTGTTTTATGTCCTGTTGGAATTAAGATAATATCAGTTAAACTTACATACAAGTGTTTTTTTGAATTTTTTATATAATTTTTATAATATATTGATATTTAATAAAATAATATTTTAAATGAATTTTATTTAAAAAAAAATATTGATTATTTTATAAGTTTAGGTGATATTTTTTAAGTTGCCTGGACGGAGGCAATACATAGGATGTGTATTTTTTAAAAGTATTTTAAAAGCTCTAAAAGGGACAATAAAAAATGGAACAAAGTGTAAGTAGTAAGACTAAAGCTACGCTTACACTCGTACTGTGTTTCGCTATCGCTGTATTTGAAGGTTTCGATCTTCAATCAATGGGCGTAGCAGCACCACGGATGCGAGCAGAGTTTGGCTTAGATAATACTCAAATGGCATGGGCATTTAGCGCGGCAATCTTGGGTACTTTATCTGGTGCATTATTAGGAGGTCGTTACGCTGATAAAATTGGGCGTAAGGCAGTTCTATTGACCAGTATTTTAATTTTTGGAGTGATGTCAGTTCTAACGGCATATGCTTCTGATTATACACTGCTTTTAATCATTCGTTTCTTGACTGGCTTAGGGATGGGTGGCGCTTTACCAATGATGATCACCATGGCATCTGAGGCAGTATCAGAGAAACATAAAGGCATTGCAGTCAGTATTATGTATAGCGGTATTCCATTTGGTGGAATGTTGACATCATTCGTGGCAATGGGTTTAGCTGGTGATGCGCAATGGAGACATATCTTCTACATTGGTGGCTTCGCGCCAATTCTTTTAATCCCTTTGCTAATGAAATATTTGCCAGAGTCTAAAGACTATTTAACAGCGACGAAGAATAAAACTTCTACCCCATTCTTTGAAGTGTTGTTTGCAAAAGAACGGCGTTTTTCCACGATTCAAATTTGGATCAGTTTTTTCTTTACGTTAGTTGTTTTATATTTTTTACTCAACTGGTTGCCACTATTGATGGGTGCACAAGGTTTAGGAAAAACAGAAGCGAACTATGTTCAAATTGGTTACAACATCGGTGGTATCTTCGGGTCGATTCTCATGGGAACTTTACTTGATAAGATTCGCATGAGTACTGTAATTAAATTTATATATATTGGTATTTTGTTATCACTGTGCTGTCTTGCAATCTCACCAACTGTTGCCTTACTTGTATTGTCTGCTGTGGGTTGTGGTCTATTTATTGTAGGTGGCCAATCAGCGCTCTACGGATTGGCAGCGATGTTCTATCCAACAGAAATGCGTGGCACGGGTGTAGGCGCTGCAGTCGCAGTAGGGCGTATAGGATCTTTTGCAGGGCCACTATTTGCTGGCATGCTACTGTCGTTAGGTTCTAGTTCAGCAATGGTCATTGGTGCAAGTATTCCACTGATTTTATTTGCAGCTATTGCGGCATTAATGCTTGTACGCAAACCACGTCCAGAGCAGTCTGATGCTGTTCTAAATATAACTACACGTTAAACATATGTTAAAAGTATGATTACGACAGTAGTCATACTTTTGTTCATCTATTAAGGAATATAAAATGTCAGAAGTTAATCATTCGATTCCGACACTGAGCTATATAATTGCAAGGGTTGATCGTATTGTGAGTAAACTTTTAACTGAACGTTTAAAAGACTTAGATATCACCTTATCTCAGTTTACAGCATTGTCAGTTATCGCTGCGAAAGGCAATCTATCTAATGCAAAACTTGCAGAACGTTCATTTATTAAACCGCAATCTACCAATAAAATTCTACAAGATTTACAAAACCAGGATTGGATCAGTAGAGCTTCAGATCCCTCACATGGACGAAGAATTTTAATTAATGTAACGCCTAAAGGATTTGAAAAACTCGAACAATGTCGAAACATTGTTAATGAGATAGAACAAAAAATGTTAGATGGGGTAGATATCCATTTAGCTTATTTAATTCGAAACAATCTAGAGTTAATGGCAACCAATCTTCAAAAAATAAATATTGATGATACGAACTCATAATCACCTCAGTTATCAAAAATAGAATAGTGAATTTCCGGCCTAAAAGAGTCCTTTAAGTCAACAGAGATTGATATTCCAAATCTGACTCGTTAGGATCAATCATGATCAAAAAAATTGAGTAGTTATATGTCTTCAGGGCAGCAAGTGTTAATTGAACTTCGAAAAATGATTATTTCTGGGGAGATTGCAGGAGGTTCTCGTTTGGCTGAAATTCCGACTGCTGAAATGCTAGGTGTATCGCGTCAACCTATTCGAATGGCTTTTCGGCTTTTAGAGCAAGAAGGCTTACTCGTTAAAAATCCAACTCGAGGCTATACTGTTCGAGAAATTTCATCCAAATTAGTTCATGATGCGTTGCATGTACGTGGCGTTTTAGAAGGTCTTGCTGCAAAAACGCTTGCTGAAAAAGGCATGACGTTAGATCAACATCAAACACTTTTGAATTGTATTACGCAAATTGATTCCATATTCAATAAACCAGAATTAACAAGCGATGATTTAGAAACCTACCATCATTACAACACTATTTTTCACAATACTATTATTCAAGGCTCGGATAATGTCGCAATTGTGCAAGCACTCAGTAAAAACAATCAGTTACCTATGGCATCTGCACAAGCACTGACTTATGATAAAAATAATGCGCTGTCTGAAATTCGTCGTTTGCAATATGCGCATATCCAACACTGCTCAATATTCAATGCATTAAAGCAACAAGACTCAGCACGCGCTGAAAGTTTAATGCGTGAGCATAGTCATGTGGTTACTTTAGGGGAGACTATGCGTTCAATATTTCATACAGATGGGTCTATATAAAAAACCCTTCAATTAATGAAGGGCTACACTTGAAAATCTATCGATCCAAATTAAACATCAATGATAATTCGTTGAGATTTGGCTCTTGAGCAACAAGGTGTGAATTGATCATTTGCAGCTTGTTCCTCTTCAGTTAAATACATATCTCTGTGATCAATTTCACCTTCAACTACATCTACTAAGCAAGTGCCACAAATACCTTGTTCACAAGATAAAGGGATACAGATTCCAGCATGTTCTAAAGCTTGTGCTGCAGATTGATCAGCTGCGACATGAATACGTTGCCCTGTTTTTAAAATCTCAATTTCAAAACTGCCATCTTGACTGGTATCAATAGCTTGTGCGCTGAAATGCTCTTTATGTACTTGATGACTAGGCCAAGAGAGCGTATCTGCGGTATGGATCACATAGTTCATAAAACCATCTGGGCCACATACATAAATATGATGATCGATATGAGGAGAGGCAAAGACTGTATTCAAAAGAATATGTGTTTCAGGTTCATCATCAATATGGATGTGGACGGAATCTCCTAGAGCCTCTAAATCTTGTTGGAATGCAATAGAAGCTCTCGTTTTCACAAAATACAGTAATTGGAAGGGCTGATTATTGCGTTTAAGCTCTTTAGCCATTGCTAAGATAGGAGTGATACCGATTCCACCTGCACACAAATATGCATATTCTGTCTCAGGAACCAAGGCAAACAAATTTCGTGGTTCACTAATCTTGAGCTGCTGACCCTCACGAAGTTGTTCATGAATAAATTTAGAACCACCACGTGATAAAGGATCATTCAGGACACCAATGACGTAACGGTGCTGCTCTGAACTACAATTTGCCAAAGAATACTGTCTAATTAATTGATTACCTAAGTGCACATCAATATGTGCACCGGCTTGAAAAACTGGTAATAATTCACCATGGGTGTTTACCAGTTCGAAAGATAAAATGTGTTCATTATGACGATAAATCTTCTGAATAGTCACATCCATGTGAGTATCGCTCCTTGGTAAAATGAAAAACTGATAAAATGTGGGTTTACTTTAAACAACATTCAAAGTTGTCATTTTCTGCTCATCATTCGTTTGCTCTAAGCTGATCAAGCGGTCAATTACTTTTCGAGATTGAACACCGCCTGCATCAATATTCAGCATCAGCAATTTACGATCAGGATGTCTCAATAAATTCTGTTGCTGTTGTTCAAGCATATCTAAATCTTCCGAGAAAATTTTGCCCTGTCCCTCACGAATTTGGTTAGTTAATTCGATGTTGTCAGGTTGGAAGTGTCGAGCCATTCCCCAGAAATACCAGTGAGACGTTTCCGTTTCGGGGGTAATAAAATCTACAACGATTGAAGACACTTTTTTATTTTCCGGTGCGTTGTAACCACCATGTCCTGCGTGGGCAACACCAACTTCAATATGAACATTACTAGGTGCATGAAAGTGACAAATTTGCCAACGGTCTACTAGAACATCTGCAGCGAGATTATTACCTTTTAGAGCCATTTGCCAAAATGGAGGTGCATAAATGTTTTCCATATGGCGTTCAGTCACAACATGGCCACCATCAACACGAGTGGTTGGTGCAGCTTCATCAATTTCTTTTTGACCAATGCTGTTTGCATGAACATATGTTTCATGGGTGAGATCCATTAAGTTATCAATCATCAAACGGTAATCACAGTTGATGTGGAATAGTCCACCACCATAGGCCCATTCTGGATTTTCAGCCCACTCTAAAGTTGGGAGTTGATCTTCACTTGCAAGCGATTGGTCTCCTGGCCATACCCAAATAAAGCCAAATTTTTCAATTGCGCGATAGCTTTTATTGCAAGGAAAGCCACGTACACGTTGCCCAGGCATTGAAACCGTTTTGCCGTCACATCCCATCACTAACCCATGATAACCACAGACCAGTTGACCATCTTCAACAAAGCCTAATGACAAAGGTGCACCGCGATGTGGGCAAAAATCTTCAACGGCATGTATTTGGTTTTCTTTTCCACGATAAAAAACCATTTTTTCACCGCAAATTTGTCTTCCTAGAGGCTTGTCTTGTACTTCTTCAGGTCGTGCCGCCACATACCAAGCATTTTTTACAAACATGAGTTGATCTCCTTATCAATTGGATCCAATAATTCTATTTTTTAGATAAAAAGTCAATAATAATCTTTAAAAATAAATATTTTGGATCCATTTTTGAGAGAGCATTTAAATAATAATTATTTTTGAGCAAAAATGATGGCAAATCACCATCCAAGAATATGGCGAAATTGATTCATTGTCAGAGAGGGGACGAGGGTTAATTCATTAAACAAAAAATGCTTAAACTTGATCGATTATTGGGATTTTATTTTTAGCTTCATTAGAAAATTAAAATTGACCTAATTTTTTCATTTGACGACGACGTCTCGTGAGCCCCAAGATTTCTTGGCGATCTTGAATTTCTTGAGCAGAATAAGGAAGCGTCTGTTGCAATGCTTCGAGTTGAAGATGACTGTTTTCAATGAGGAAGCAATCATGCTCAACTGGCCATGCACTGGTAATGGGTTTGCGTTTACGGGAATAGTTCATGGTTAAATTATAAAATTTGAGATATGAATAGTGTAGATGCGTATCAAGTTAAACGACAAAACATGTCGTAATGATTTAGAACACTAAGATTTTAAACCCTATTTTAATGAGACCTTTTAATATGCTTTTAAGTGATATTGATTGAGTAAAATTACCTAGATTTACACGGTTTACATAACATGTGGATTTTGAAATGAGTTGTTACGTTTCGTGCCATCGCCCTACTGGTTTTTAAGTTAATATTTTAAAAGTTAAAACTTAATAACACCAAGAAAATTAACAATAAAAATAAAGAAATAATCATTTCTGTAATGAACGATTCAATGAATAATCATCGGAATGAGTAAAAAATATGATGCTAATCGTGGTGTGTTTTGCTTTGGTCAGTTGCTATGCCGTATGGCGACTATTATTACAACCTAAATTGATTATGGGGAATACGCAGAGGCACTTTGATTTAACAAAACTCCTCAAGCCTACTGATCTCAGCCAGCCGGCGCGCTTGGTGTATGATACGGATTCTGTCGAAGATATTCGTATGTTTGATGAGGTTGCAAAATTACTGTTTGAGAAACGTGTAAATCATCGTGATATCAAGTTTGCTCAGCAAATTCAATATGAGTTTTTGAACAAGATGCCATCACGAACTTTATGTCAGATCAATCAATTTGATTTAGGTGAGTGGTCGATTTTATGGGAATATCGTAATCAATCACTTGAATACTATGTGAGTCAATATGGCATCATGTATCGACATACTGACGCACAAGGGGTAGAGCATCAATCTGACTTTATTCAGTAATTTAGAATTTAATCATTAACTAAATTGAGATAATTTTGGAGCATGTCATCCCAAATTTTTTTTGCGCCTTTTTTGAAATATCCCATGTGTCCAATTGCAGGCATTTGATACTGTTTGGCTGTGATATCAATGTAGCGCATATCAGCAGAACGATAATGTTGCATAAAGGCTTGCCTCGAATTTGGGAGAGCCCAATCATCATCTAATGCTGAAACAGCATAAATTTTGGTTTTAACACTTGCATATTGTGCTTTTAAATCTTGTTGCTCGGGGTCAGCGAAAAAATATAACGGATTTTTGCACCAACGACGCCACTGTTGATATACCCCTAAAGGCAGATCAGAGCCCATATTGAATTTACTCCAAGGTAAATAACCTGTGACTGCGACAATGGGTGGAAACACAATACTCCACATCACGGATACTTTGAATCTTTCTTTGAACGGCATATATCCTGCCCAACCTGCACCTGTACCGTAGCAACACATGGCACTGACTTGATGATGATTAGGGGTAAGTCCCAAGGCTTGACCACCATAAGAGTGTGCAGTCACAAATAAGGGGAAAGTATCGCTAGAAAAGTATTCAATGGCACCAGCGAGATCAAGTTTCCCCCAATCCAAATAACTCATTTTAAAACCTTTGAGTTGTGCTGGAGATGATGCCCCCACACCACGATAATCAAAGGTTAGCACTTCAAAACCACGTTCTGCAGCATACTCTGCAAATCTGCGATAAAAAGGTTGGGGAACCGCTGTCGCTGAAGCCACAATAATACGTGCAACAGTCTTCACACCAGATGATAGGTAGCGAGTGCCAGTGAGCATATAGTTATCTAAGGAAGGAAACTGAACTTGAGTTTTATTGATGCTTCTTGGCATCTGGTTCACATTTGGAATGGCTTGCATGTCTATATTTCCCGATATTGAACTATTGACCCTTAAAGCGAGGTTGACGTTTTTCGCTCATTGCTCGCATACCTTCGACTGCATCTTCAGATTGTATTAGTGGAAGAAGATGAGTCTTTAACTGATTAAAAGCGTACTGCTCATCATGTGAAATCGCTTCGTGAGCAGCCGTCAAGGTGGCTTGAACAGCGAGTGGAGCAGCTGAAGCGATGGATTCGGCAAGTTCAATGGCACGGTTAAGCGGATCTTGTTCTGTTACTTCAGTAATCAAATGAATTCGAAATGCAGTTGCAGCATCAAAAAAATCCCCCGTCAATAAGTAGCGCATTGCATTAGACCAACCTGCTGTTTTAACGAAGCGTGAAGTTGCTCCGCCAAAGGGGAGGATGCCACGTTGCACTTCAAGTTGAGTAAATTGGGTATTTTGATGGGCAATACAGATATCGGCATTCAACATCAGTTCGATTCCAGCAGTAAAACAATACCCCTTCACAGCGACAACGACTGGTTTTTTTCGTTTACGACCAGTCGTGCCCCATGGGTTAATCAAGTTCATATCTTCCGAAAATATACCATCTGACATACGCGGCTGAAGCTCAACCAGATCTAATCCTGCCGTAAAGTGCTCTCCATGTGCATAAATCACAGCACAGCGTAAATCAGACTGGTCTTCATAGGTGGTAAGTGCTTGTGAAAGTTCATCAATCATATGACTGTCGAATGCATTGCGCTTCGCAGCACGGTTTAAACCAATCAACATCAGATGATTGCGAATTTCAATGGTTATTCTGGTCGTTTGAGTTGTATTCATCATTATTATTTTCCATTGAGGATATTCTATTTTTAGAGGAGTTTAATGGTTAGGTCAAAACTGTGCAGTTCAAATTGAACAGCGCTAAGTCGTGTTCGTTAAGAATCATGTATGGCGCCATTCAATATGCGTTAGGATAGGCGTATCAAATAAACCACGATCATTTTACGTAGTGTATGAGCCTTTTAGAAATTATTTCAGTATTGATTAGTGTATTGGGTGTAACCCTCACTATTCGCCGTAATATTTGGTGTTGGCCTGTGAATCTCGTGGCTTATGGCTTATATGCAAAGTTATTTTATGATTATCAACTCTATGGTGAAACGATATTGCAATGCGTGTTTATCGGTTTAGGTGTGTATGGGTGGTGGATATGGAAAGCTCAGTTTAAACAACAAGAGCAACTTGCCATCAATCGTATTCAAGGGTTGAGAATTATCAAACATGTGTTTTTTACGATGTTTGCAGGACTTATTTTTGGTTTAGGTCTGGATTATTTTACGGATGCTTCCATTCCTTATTTAGATGCTCAATTGGCAAGTTTAAGTCTGCTCATTACATATTGGACGTCTAAACGATATTTGGAAATTTGGCCTGCTTGGATCGCGGTGGATATCATCTATGTGATGATGTTTATGTATAAAGATCTATACTTGACGGCTGGTCTTTATGGCGCATTTATTGTTTTAGCCTTATTAGGTTATCTTCAGTGGAAGAAAAAATATCAAGTTCAACAGCAAACCGTCTACTCACTCTGAAAAATTTACATCCTTGGACATTGATTTGAATGATTCGATCTGCAAAATAAAGCAGATCGACGTAACAATGAAATTGAATTTAACCAGTAGACTTTAAATGTATGATTATCCACTTTTGGGAAGCTCGATTTCTGCAATTTGTAAAATCATTACAACAGCATCCTCATCGTTATCTTAACTTTGAATCCGTTGCCGATTTTTATCAAAGTCAGTGGTTAAAAACGCTTCCTCCTCATACTGAATATTTTTGTACTGGATTAGACGATGGTGCAGAGCAATTTGATATTTTGATTCAATATTTGCATCATCAAGTCAGTATTCACATTGCACAAGAAATTAAAGTTATTTATCGAGAACTCGATCTCTAAGAGTTAGGAGTGTGCTTAGCAATTTTTAGCTGAGTCAAATTAAAATGCTTGAGCGTATCCTTAGCTGGATTTAAGCAAAAAAAGCTTTAAAAAAAAATAGAATAAATGGTAAAAAAACCTTGATAAATCCTAATCTTAAGGTTAGATTGTGATAATAAGTGCAATTATAATAAAAAATATGTGATTTTATTCACTATATTTTGTAGGGGTGAAATAGATTTAATGATTACAGAGTTAAATGAAAATATAGTTTATTTTGATGAGCTGTTTCAATTGAGTTAGTTCATTATGTTAAGACTATTCAATCGAATTTTTCGCCCCTATACACTTCATTCATTTATGAATCAAAGTGTGTTGATGAATTGGAGTAACTTAAATAAATGTATTCTGGTCATGGTATTGGGCGGGCTTGCACATATCACCTGGATTACATGGTATTTATTTTCATTTCATCATCCTGCATTACATCATTGGCTCAATCCTGATTATTATTATTTTCACCTATCACGGATGTTGCTGTGCTGTGTATTACAGTTTTTGCTGATCATTCCTTGTGTCATATGGCGTCATAAAGAATGGGTGAGACAATATTTACCTTACTTTATTATTTTGGTATTTTCCGTAAGCTTTATTTATGGTGGCTATTCGGTTGGTATCAGTAGTCCTGCTACCGTTGCGGGATTTATCAGTATTTTAACAGTTGGTCTGGTTTTATTTGAACGCAAGATTGTATATCTGCTTTTTTTACCAGTCACTGTATATATGCTCATTGCAATTGTCAGTAGTGCATTGGGTTATATGACCTACGCACCGGTCTTTAGTGATCAGCTCAATTATTCAGTCATGGTATTTAATGAATTCTGGGTTTATTCACAACTTTATTTTTACGTGCCTATTTTTTTTGCGACTTTTGTATTGTTTGAGATTTTGTTGACGCAATGGCGAAATCGAGAAAAACAAATTAATTTAATGAGTCAAATGGACCCGCTTACGGGGATTTATAACCGTCGAAAAATAGGTTTAGAACTCAATGAAATTCAATTACAAGAACGAAAATTTGCTCTCATTCTGTTAGATCTTGATCATTTCAAGAGTATTAATGATAACTATGGTCATGATATCGGAGACAACGTCTTAAAGCGTGTTGCCAATGTACTACGTCAAAATATACGTGATACAGATATTGTCGGGCGATTTGGTGGTGAAGAGTTTGTGATGCTGTTGCAGAATAAAAACCTCAGAGCTGCGATGGAGGTCGCAGAGCGGTGTCGCAAAGAAATTGAAAATGAGCTCTTTTATATCGATGAACGTACGACGATCAGAGTGACAGCAAGCTTTGGTATAGCCATTTCTGAATTTAATTTAAATAAAGAAGCGGTGATTCGTCATGCAGACCAAGCATTATATCTGGCAAAAAAACGTGGTCGTAATCAGGTTAGACACTACTACGAACTTCAGGATGCTGATGTCATACAAAAAAGTGAAACTTGAGCCGTAAAATTATCATCTCACAAATTCGTCATTTAAATCAGTTTTACTTCAACTTGAAATGCTTTAAGATTGGTTGACTATTAATCAAATATTTGATTTAAAATTTAAAAAATTATGAAGATCAAATTCTTATCATAATTGAGATGAACGTATTATGACGATACTACCCGTTGCTCAAAAAGGTGAAGTCATCCTTGAATTGATTGCATCGCCGGTAAGTGAGCTTGAGTTTAGTAGTAGCTGGTTAACGCATCTGGTTGAAGCAATGCATTTTACGATGCAACAGCGCAATGGTGTCGGTATTGCTGCGCCACAAGTTTATGTCTCTAAAAGGATTATTATCGTCGCTTCAAAGCCCAATATACGGTATCCCGATGCGCCTGAGATGGAGCCTATTTACATGATTAATCCTGAAATATTGGAGCGTTCTGATCATGTTGTTTTAGGAGAAGAGGGATGTTTAAGTGTAGAGAATCGACGTGCGGAAGTAGCTCGAGCTTCATCAATCCGTGTCCGTTATCGTAATATGCAAGGACAGGAAATTACTGCGACTTTTTCAGGATTCCCTGCACGAATCATTCAACACGAAATTGACCATCTTGATGGGATCTTGTTTCTAGAGCGAGTTCACGCTGCTTAAAAAGACAATATAAAAGATAAAAGGACAGAATGAAGTTAATCAGGAAGATTCAACATATGATTAAGCGATTGTATCGTATGGCCAATACGTACATCCTTGATCCTCAAAATATGCTGATCAATTGGAGTGATTTTAAAAAGGGACGGCTTATCCTCTTTTTTGGAATTCTAAGCCAACTTGAGGTCGCTCGCTGGTTAATTGTGGCTTTTTATACCCCTGAAAAAGCACAGTGGTTAAATCCTGACTATTTTGAATTACGTGTTACCCAATTGTTGGTGACCTCCGTGATTTATCTTGTCCTGTTTTGGAGCTGTTTCAAGTTTCAGCATATCGCTAAGTTTCAAACCTTCATTGCTTACTTTGCTCCTAGTTTCTTTGGAATGACCATGATTTATTCAGGGTATTCGATTGGAATTTATAGCCCTGCAACGATGGCAGGGTTCATCAGTATTGTATTGGTCGGGTTGGTATTTTATAGCCGTAAAATTATTTATGGGATTGCAGTTCCAATTACGATATACACATTATTAACGTGTTACTTGACGCATATCGATCGAATTCGTTATGCACCTATGTTTAGTGATGAGTTGAATAAAAGTATCGTTTACCAAAATGATTTTTGGGTCATGAGCATGGTACAGCTCTACGTGCCCATTTTACTTATGAGTGTTTTATTCTTTGAGATTTTACTCACTCAATGGCGCAGTCGTGAAAAACAATTTGAAACCAGTAGTAAATTTGATGCCCTGACGAACGTTTATAACCGTCGTCAAATCAATGAAGTGTTATCACATTTTCAGCAGGATCGTGCTGATTATGCTGTGATCTTATTGGATTTGGATCATTTTAAACAAATTAATGATCAATATGGTCATGCAGCAGGAGATGAAGTCCTGAAACAGGTGGCGACGCGTTTGGAATATCATGTTCGAATTGGTGATACGGTTGGACGTTATGGCGGTGAAGAATTTATATTAATTCTAGACAATCTCAGTCGTGATCAAGCGGTTGATATTGCAGAACGTTGCCGTAACGCAATTGCACAGCAGCCAATTGTGCTGGATGATGGAACCTCGTTAAATGTGACGGCAAGCTTTGGTATTGCATTATCCCATGAGTTATCTGATCAAGATGTCATTACGCATTGTGCAGATCACGCTTTATATATTGCCAAAGAAAGCGGACGAAATCAGGTACAGTTATATCAGTCAGCTTAGTTGAATGATTCAATTTCGGTTGTGGTACTACTAACTATAGAGAAACATACGCTTAGGTTTTTTTATAGCAATGCTTTTGTTTTGGTCAGTGATCATCAAATTCATACCATAAATTGATCTGAACGATAAAGCAGTCTTTTTAATGCTTAAAGCGCATTGACATGATCGCTGAATACATCCAAATTTTAATAAAAATAAATATGAATATTCGATAATACAATTAGATGATGACTCGAGAGAATGAAGTACAACAACAGCGCAGTTTATTGCAAGCTATCAAATATGTCTTGTTAGAATCTGATCGTTCTATTATTAACTGGTCCAACTTTAATAAAGGGATTCTGTTACTTATATTTGGGCTGTTGATGCTCATCGGTCATTGGTTGTGGTACTACCTAACTTTCCATTCAGAATATCAAATTTGGTTAGATCCAGAATATTATCCTCATCGGACATTGACCACATGTTTACAAGTGATTTTGACCATGTGTTTTCTGATAATCGCTTTAATGCTTCGTAAAAATGCTACTGCTCGCCGAATCTTGGGCTATTTAATCCCCTTATTTTATGGATTGATTGTCATTTTTTCAGGATACACGGTTGGGATTTATAGTCCTGCGGTGATGGCGGGAACGGTCAATATTGTATTAATTGGTTTTGTGGTATATGAACAGCGCATCATCTATAGCGTCTCTTTTATTATTGCTTGTATTATCTTGTGGTTGGCAGTACTGACGGCCAATGGTCAACTGACTTATGCACCATTGTTTAGTGATGCACTGAATCAATCTAATTTGTATGCCAATCCTTTTTGGCTGAAAAGTATGGCGGTACTATATTTACCCATACTGTTGTGCTCAGCAGTATTTTTTGAGTTGATCTTGTCGCAGTGGAGACGACGTGAGCGTAAGATTGAAGTACTAAGTCAGAAAGATGCGTTAACCAACCTCTATAACCGTCGTTACATCAATCAGTTTATTAGTAAGTTAATTCAACAAAATCGCAGCTTTGCTTTCATCATCTTAGATCTCGATTTCTTCAAGCAGATTAATGACAATTATGGTCATGATGTTGGTGATCTTGTACTTAAACGTATTGCTCTCATTTTAAAACAGCAAACACGAGAAGAGGATATAGTGGGACGACTCGGTGGTGAAGAGTTTGTTCTAGTACTTACATATGGTGATATCGACGAAGCATTAATCATCGCAGAACGCTGCCGTCGAACGATCGAAAGTGAAAAAATTGAGATTAGCCCAGCGACTTTTATTCAAGTGACCGCAAGCTTTGGCGTGGCGATGTCACAAAATTTACCACATCTATACACAGACGAAGTAAAGCAAGGGATTTATAGTGCAGCGGATAAAGCACTATATCTTGCAAAGCAGAATGGCCGTAATCAAGTCAGATGTGACACGATATCGACAACTGAATTTAACATTTGAGATCTTATTTTGGGTCTCCATTGATCACCAAGAGAATAAAAATGAAGACACCTGTACCTGATTATCTTGCCCATGTATTGGACCAATGTCATGCGAATACCGAAGGAGCATTGGCTGACTATATTCCAGAACTGGCAGCTGCCAATCCAAATCGTATCGCTTTAGCACTTTCAACCATTGATGGTACGATTTATTCCTCAGGGGATGATGAAGTTGAGTTCACGATTCAATCAATGTCTAAACCATTTGCTTATGCGTTAGCGATTCAAGAACATGGTTTGGCTCAGGTATTAGAAAAAGTTGGTGTTGAGCCTTCGGGGGAAGCATTTAATCAAATCTCATTAGAAAAAGAACGATCGATTCCCAAGAACCCAATGATTAACTCGGGTGCGATTACGACACATTCTTTATTACCTCATAAAAAGACTGTTTCTCGTGCAGAACATTTACGACGTTTCTTGAGTGAACTGTGTGGGCGTGAATTAACCTTTGATGAGCAAGTCTATCAATCTGAACTCAAAACAGCATTTCGTAATCTTTCGATTGGCTATATGTTGCGTACCGTCGGCGTGCTAGAAGAAGACCCAGAGCATATTGTTCATGGTTATATTCTACAGTGTGCGATTAAAGTCACCGTGAAAGATTTAGCGCGAATGGGCAGTGTATTAGCGAATGGTGGAAAAGACCCTGTTACGGGAAAATGTATTTTAGATCGTCAGGTATGTCGTCAGGTACTTAGCGTTATGATGACGTGCGGTATGTACGATGCAGCTGGAGATTGGTTGACCACGGTTGGTATTCCTGCCAAAAGTGGGGTGGCAGGGGGGATTATTGGTGTCTTACCAGGTCAGGTCGGGATTGCGGTTTTTTCGCCTAAATTAGACAGCCATGGCAACAGTGTTCGAGGTGTGGAAATCTTTGAACGTCTATCAAGTGATATGGGATTACATTTGATGGAGGGAACCCCTTCAGCACAAACCATTATCCAAAGTCGCCGTGAGTATGATGATGGCATGGTGGTATATGAGCTACGTGGTGTCTTACAATTTACAGAGACTGAAATGTTCTTGCGTGAGTTACAGAATGAGCCTGTAGGTAAAAATAAAGTAGTGCTTGATCTTACACATCTGACTTTAATCCATGATGTCGGTGCTCGAATGTTATTTGAAGGTGTGAAACGTCTACAGGATGATGGTCACAAAGTGGTGGTTTTAGATGCGGAATCATTGTTATCGGAACAACAAAGTAAAGGACACAAACGCGTCATTGTCCAACAGCATTTGCATAATTATTTAAAGTGATCAGCAAAGATGATGCACTTTAAGATGCGTGTATAATATTGAAAATTGTATACCGTTTTTTGGGAATGTTATGAAGTCTGAAGTCCAGCAAGGAAAAATTAAAATTTATCATGCCGATAAAGGTTTTGGTTTTATTGGTGGTGCAGGTGAGGATATTTTTTTCCACATTTCTGACTTTCCTGCAGATGAAGGTGAGCCAAAACGCAATGACCGAGTCAAATTTCAGGTTGTTGAAAATCAAGGTAAATTAAAAGCAGTCAAAATTCAACGTGTAGCTGACCAGTCAGCGAAAGCGAAGAAGTCTCGTGTGGCATCACATAATCAGGCGATTACCAGCGCATTATTATCAAGTTTTAAAAAATAAAAAGCAAAAAAAGCCCTGAATCATCAGGGCTTTTTTACATAACTAATCAATCATTTATGTCATGTTTAGATGTTATTTTAGATGATCGGCAATATCGGTAAAAATCACGCCTAAACCATATGCACCTGCATCAGGATAGCCTAAGCTACGATCGCCGACAGTACCTGCACGACCCATACGTGCAACAATCTCTTTGGTCGATTCTGCGCCTTGAACAGCAGCTTGAGCACCTAAGATAAAGTTTTCCTTAAAGCTTTTGTCTGTGTTGGCAGACCATGAATCTGCGCATGGCACGAGCGCATCAATGAGAGTTTTATCTCCCACTACCGCGCCACGTCCAAATGAACGTTCGCCTGTGGTTTGAATACCTTTTACTGCGGCTTGCAGCATATCGGCAAAATCCGCCACGCTTAACGTGGTTTTACCTTGAATGGCTTTACTTGCAGCGCGGAATGCAGAACCCCAGATGGGACCCGAAGCACCGCCACAATGTTCCATAATGATCATGGAGCTATTGAGCAAGAATTCATCCATATGCTTCGCTTGGATCAAGCTTTGCCATTCTTTCTTGAGTTGTTTAAAGCCTTTAGCCACACTCATGCCGAAGTCGCCGTCACCTGCGTGTGCGTCTAACTCACAAAATGGCACTTCATTTTTGATGATACATGCTGCCATCACATCGACCACATAGCGCATGTTTTCAATGGTAAATTGCTCATTTTGAATTTCAGCATGTTCTGCTGCAGTTTCAACTTGGCTGTTGCCTTGATGTTGGGTAGCCGTATCTTTTATCGCAAACTCAATGGCTAAAGCAGGTGAACCATCAAGTTTAAAGGCAGGGGTGCTGGCTTCTGCATCTAAGTATGTTTTGAGTTCATCATCCAATTCAAGTAATGAAATGGATGCGCCATTCATGTCGATACTGGTCATGTAGTTGCCGACAAAAGTACGGTAAATTTTGATGCCTTTACGCGCAAGGTGTGTGCATACATCATGGTTAAACAGATACAGTTCTTGCATTGGCGTTGAGCCAAAGCCATTGATCAAAACTGCGACTTCTTTCATGTCTGGGCGATCTAAAAACAGATCATCGACCATACGTTGTGCCAGTTCTTTTGCCGGCAAGATTTTTTCACGACGGATGCCCGGTTCACCGTGAATACCCACGCCGTATTCCATTTCATCATCAGCAAGCGTGAAGGTTGGTGTACCTTTAGCAGGAACAGTACATGAGCTATAGGCAAAACCTAAACTGATGACATTGTCAGCCGCTTTTTGAGCGACTGTTTTAACTTCACCTAATTCTAAGCCTTTAGATGCTGCTGCGCCTGCAATCTTATGAACAAAGACTGTGCCTGCGACACCACGACGACCGACTGTATATAAACTATCTTTAACCGCAATGTCATCTGCAACTTTCACAAAGTCGACTTGAATTCCGTCTTCAGTTGCTAAAGCTGCACCGTTCTGGAAATTCATCATATCACCAGAATAATTTTTGATGATCATTAGCACGCCTTTGTCAGTTGCGACGTGCTGCAATGCTTTATAGACCTGAATTTGTGAAGGTGATGCAAAGACATCGCCACATACGGCCGCATCTAACATGCCTTGACCGACAAAGCCTGCATGTGCAGGTTCATGCCCGCTACCGCCACCACTGATGAGAGCAACATTATTGTGTTTTTCTTTTCTTGAAATGATTTTGTGAGACTCAGTGAATGCAAGTTCTGGGTGTGCCAAGACAAAGCCTTTGCACATGTCGACAACCAAGTTTTCAGGGTGGTTGATGAGTTTTTTCATGGAAATATCAAACTTTTGGTAATTTCATTAATAAGTATTAATTATTCACTAAACTTGAAACATTTGCTGATCTAAAAATGTTAAAACGGATGATTTGCGGTTTGGTGGTTAGAAAAGGGGCGGTTTAGATAGAGCTAAGAAGTTATATGATAAAAGAGGTAAATTAACGAATTTTTATTGATTGAGCAGTATTGTATATATAACAACCTTTAATTAGTATTGAAGTAATTATAAACAATTCAGAAAGTTAAAATGAAAAAAATTGGATTCTATGCTTATTGTGCTACTCCGAGCGAAATTGGTGATTCTATCGAATCAGCAGTAACTATGGCTAATAGATGTAATCAAGAAATAGTGATTAAAACTTGGAAACACATGGACATAGTGGGGCACTTTATTGCGAATGAAGTACTAAATGGTATTGATGAGGCAGACTTTCTAATAGCAGATATAAGTGTTCTTAATTTGAATGTGACTTATGAAATTGGCTATGCAATCGGTAAAGGTAAAAGAATTTTATTAACAAAAAATTCTGCAATTTTGGAAGATCATCCTAAAATTCATGATGTAGGGATATTTGATACTCTAGGCTATAATGAATATTCTAATACTCAACAACTAGCTGGTTTCTTAAAATCAGGTTCTTTCAATGATCCAATTTTTTTAGAAAAAAAACTCAACAAACAAGCTCCCGTTTATTTTGTTTTAAGTAAACACAAAACAGATTGGATTACTCGTATAGAGTCAAGAATTAAAAAATCTAGATATATTTTTAGAACTTTTGATCCTTCAGAACAGCCACGTTTATCTGCCCACGAAGCTATACATCAAGTATCAGAATCAATGGGAATTGTAATTCCTATTTTATCCAGCCATATCGAAGATTCAAAAATTCATAATATTAGATCTTCTTTTATTGCAGGTTTAGCAAAAGGGCTTGAAAAACCTCATATCTTAATTCAGATGGGGCAAGATGCCGCCCCCCTTGATTATCGTGATTTCATTAAATACTGTTATAAATTAGATGATATTAACGATGTAATGGCAGATTTTGCTGCTTCTGTTGCGGCTTATTTTCAAGAAGAAAATGAATACCTAAACAATGAATATACTACGGAATTACAAAAAATAGATTTAGGATCAACTTCCGCAGAAAATGAAATGCGAAGTCTTCAAAAATATTATTTAAAAACTGAGCAATATCTCAAAGCAGTTCGTGGTGAAGCCAATTTGGTTGTAGGTAGAAAAGGCTCAGGTAAATCAGCAATTTTTTTGCAAATTAGGGATAGGGAAAGATCATCAAATCAAAATTTAGTTCTAGATTTAAAACCTGAAGGCTATAAATTTGTAAAATTCAAAGAACAAATATTAGGCTTTCTTCAGGAAGGGACTTTCCAACACACAATTATGGCATTTTGGGAATATGTGTTGCTTCTAGAATTATGTAATAAAATACTTAGTAATGATAAAGAGTTGCATATACATAACGAAAATTTATATCAACCGTATCGTCAAATATCTGAGTTATATAGAGCTGAAGGCTATGATACAGAAGGTGACTTTTCTGAACGAATGTCAACTTTAATGACAAGAATTTCTTCAGATTATTTTGAGAAGTATGGGGAAAATTCAGGAGTTAGACTTTCATCCCCAGAATTAACAGAATTGTTATACAAGCATGATATTAAAGCCATTACGGACCAGTTAAAGAACTATCTTAAATATAAAAGGCATGTATGGTTATTAATTGATAATATTGATAAAGGATGGCCAACTTCTGGCTTGCAAAAAGAAGATTTACTGATTGTAAGGGCATTAATAGATTGCACAAAAAAAATACAAAGACAGTTCTCTCATGTTAATACTGAAATTAACATTATTATCTTCTTAAGAAATGATGTTTATGAACTTTTAGTTCAGCATACTGCTGATAGAGGAAAAGAGGGGAATGTGCTTCTAGATTGGACTGATACTGATTTGCTTCGTGAGATGGTTCGATTAAGGATAGTCGCAAATGAAGGCTTCAGCCCTGATTTTTCATTTGAACAAGCATGGAAACGAATTTTCATAAGCCATTATAAAGGTGAAGAAACTTCACAGTATTTAATTGAGCGATCATTAATGCGTCCTCGATTTTTACTAAATTTAATTAATCAATGTAAGAGTTTCGCAGTAAACCTTAATCATCCTCAAATTACTGAAGATGATATTTCTAAAGGAATGAAAGCATACTCTACAGATTTATTAACTGATATTAGTTACGAACTAAATGATATTAATAGCGATCTTAACAATATTCTTTATAGTTTCATTGGAGTCAAATCTTTACTATCTTCAGATGAGCTTATAAATATTATTAAAGGTGATGAGAATTTAGCTTTGATGAACCCTGATGAGATTATAAAAATTTTATTATGGTATGGGTTTATTGGAATATATTTAGATAATCGTGAAATTAAATTTATTTATCACTTTAATTACAATATGAAATTAATGGAAGGATTTATCAAAACTAAAATTCATAATATGAATTATATTGTTAATCCAGCATTCTGGGATTCATTAATGATAGAAATAGATAAAGATTTAGCTGCATAAAAAACCCCCTCACTCGAGGGGATTTTTAATTCGATAATTAGATTCTTCCCCCTTTGAAAAAGGGGGATCGAGGGGGATTACACTACTGAATCATCCAAATTCGGTGCTAACCAACGTTTCGCCTCTTCCAGTGTCCAACCTTTACGTTTCGCATAATCTTCCAACTGATCGCCAGAGATTTTACCCACGTTAAAGTATTCAGTTTCAGGGTTTGCATAGTAGAAACCGCTGACTGATGAAGGCGGCCACATTGCAAAGCTACTGGTTAAGTAAGTTCCGATCTTATCAGTCGTACCTAACCAGTCAAACAATGGCGCTTTTTCAGAATGTTCAGGACAAGCAGGGTAGCCCGGTGCAGGACGAATACCCACATACTTCTCTTTGATCAACTCTTCATTCGAAAGCTGTTCATCGGCTTGGTAGCCCCAGAACTCTTTACGAATACGTTGGTGCAAGTGTTCAGCAAATGCTTCTGCAAAACGGTCACCCAAGGCTTGAACCATAATCGCGTTATAGTCATCACCTTTGGCTTTGTATTCTTGCGAAAGTTCTTCCGCACCAAAGATCGATACAGTGAAACCACCCAAATAATCTTGCGCCACGTCTTTCGGCGCTACAAAGTCAGCCAGTGAGAAATTCGCTTTGCCTGTCACTTTGTCAGACTGCTGACGAATATGCTCAAAGGTATGCGTCACATTGCCATTTTCATCAGTTACCGCAACAGTGTCTGCTGCAACACGGTTGGCAGGGTAAAGACTAAAAGTAGCGCGTGCATCGAAACGTTTATTTTCGATGATGTCTTTGAGCATCGCTTGTGCTTGTTCAAACAAATCACGTGCTGCTTCACCGACGACTTCATCTTCAAGGATTTTCGGGTATTTACCCGCCAAACTCCAAGAAATAAAGAATGGTGTCCAGTCGAAGTATTCAACTAAAGCTTCGAGTGGATAGTTGGTGAATGTTTGCGAACCAATGAAGTTTGGTTTTACAGGTGCATGCTTTTCAAAGTCAATCTTGAAACCATTTTCAACCGATTCAGCATAAGAAAGTTTTGCTGCTTTCGGTTGTTTGTTGGCAAGACGCGTACGGATTTTTTCATAATCCGCAGCATAGTCAGCTGCCAATTGAGGCTTCATATCAGTAGATAAAAGCTGTGTTGCAACACCCACCGCACGTGAAGCATCAGCCGTGTAGTACACACCATCATTGTGATATTGCGGCGCAATTTTCACGGCAGTATGCGCTTTCGATGTTGTTGCACCACCAATCATCAATGGAATGTTAAAACCTTTACGTTGCATTTCTTTGGCAACAAAGACCATTTCATCCAATGACGGTGTGATCAAACCTGACAAACCGATGATATCAACTTTCTCATCAATCGCAGTTTGTAGAATTTTCTCACACGGTACCATCACGCCAAGGTCAACGATGTCATAACCGTTACAGCCCAGTACCACACCCACGATGTTTTTACCGATGTCGTGTACGTCGCCTTTTACTGTTGCAAGCAAGATTTTACCTTTGGCTTCGCCTTGGGTTTTTTCTGCTTCAATAAATGGGTTCAACCAAGCCACGGCTTGTTTCATCACACGTGCAGATTTCACCACTTGTGGTAAGAACATTTTGCCGGCACCGAACAGGTCACCCACCACGTTCATACCTGCCATAAGTGGCCCTTCAATGACATCTAAAGGACGTGCAGATTTTAAACGCGCTTCTTCGGTATCTTCATCAATATAAGTCGTAATACCTTTAACCAACGCGTATTCAAGACGTTTTTCTACAGGTTCATTACGCCATTCAAGGTTTTCTTCAGCCTTTTGCGCACCCGCTTGACCACGGTATTTTTCCGCAACAGCGAGTAATTTTTCAGTCGCTTCTTGACCGCTCGCACCTTGGTTACGGTTTAAGACCACATCTTCAACAGCTTCTTTTAGCTCAGCATCGATATCATCATAAATTGCAAGCTGACCTGCGTTGACGATCCCCATGGTTAAGCCTTGTTGAATGCCGTGATACAAGAACACCGCATGGATCGCTTCACGAACAGGTTCATTACCACGGAATGAGAACGATACGTTTGAGATCCCGCCTGACACCATCGCATTTGGCAGGTTTTGTTTAATCCAACCGGTTGCTTCAATGAAGTCCACACCGTAGTTGTTGTGTTCTTCAATACCTGTTGCGACCGCAAACACGTTCGGGTCAAAAATAATATCTTCAGATGGGAAACCCACTTCGTTGACTAAGACATCGTAAGAGCGCTTACAGATTTCCTTTTTACGTTCAGCTGTATCCGCTTGACCATTTTCATCAAACGCCATGACAATGACTGCCGCACCGTACTGACGGCAGAGGCGAGCACGTTCGACAAACTCGTCATAACCTTCTTTTAAGGAAATTGAGTTTACAACCGCTTTACCTTGGACGCATTTCAAACCTGCTTCAATGATCTCCCATTTAGAAGAGTCAAGCATGATTGGCACACGTGAAATATCAGGCTCAGACGCGATCAGATTCAGGAAATGCACCATCGCTTCTTGCGAATCCAGCATCCCTTCATCCATGTTGATGTCGATGATTTGCGCACCGGCTTCAACTTGTTGGCGAGCAACATCTAAAGCTTCAGTGAAGTTACCTTCTTTAATCAGGCGTAAGAATTTTTTAGAACCTGTCACGTTGGTACGTTCACCGACGTTCACAAACAATGAATCTTTAGTAATGTTAAATGGCTCTAAACCACTTAAACGACATGCAGGTTCAATTTCAGGGATTTGACGCGGTGCAATACCTTCAACCGCTTGCGCAATCGCACGAATATGATCCGGCGTCGTACCACAACAACCACCCGTAATGTTAATTAAGCCACTTTCAGCAAATTCTTTAATAAATGCTGCAGTTTCTTCAGGAGTTTCATCATAACCACCGAAGGCATTTGGTAAGCCTGCGTTTGGATGCGCTGAAACAAAAGTATCCGCAACGTCAGACACGGTTTTGACGTGTGGACGCATCGCATCTGCACCCAGTGCACAGTTAAAGCCAATCGATAAAGGCTCTGCATGGCGCATTGAGTTCCAGAATGCTTCTGCGGTTTGACCTGTGAGTGTACGCCCAGATGCATCGGTAATGGTGCCCGAAATCATAATTGGCAGTTCGTAACCAATTTCTTTAAAAACTTCTTTCACTGCAAAGATCGCAGCTTTGGCATTTAGGGTATCGAAGACCGTTTCAATCAAGATGATATCTGCACCACCTTCAATCAATGCCTTAGTCGCTTCAATGTAGTTAACTTTTAACTCATCAAAGGTGATGTTACGGAATGCCGGATCATTTACATTTGGTGAAATTGAAGTGGTACGTGACGTTGGTCCTAATACGCCCGCGACAAAACGTGGTTTTTCAGGTGTTGAGTATTTTTTACATGCTTCTTTGGCAATTCGAGCTGCTTCACGGTTAATCTCAGGAACCAAATCTTCCATATGGTAGTCAGACATTGAAACACGTGTTCCATTGAACGAGTTAGTTTCAATAATATCTGCACCAGCTTCAAGATAAGCTTCATGAATGCCTTGAATAATCTGTGGCTGAGTTAGAACCAATAAGTCGTTATTACCCTTAAGGTCGTAGGCCCAATCCTCAAAACGTTCACCACGGTAATCAGCTTCTTCCAATTTGTGGCGTTGGATCATGGTACCCATTGCACCATCAATAATCAGGATACGTTTGGCAAGAAGCGCTTTTAAGGTGGCGAGGGTAGACATCAAATGACTCTCACAAAAATCTGCACAAATAATGGTGCAATATTTTAGCAGAGTTACGTCCACTTTTCTGATAAATAAAAATTTATGAACCTATTCCCAAAAAATTAAGGATGAATTTCATCCATCGACTACGATGACCAACCTATCAAAACTGAAACTGTCTATATTTCATCATGTTGTCATAATCTAATGTAATAATAATTGCCGTTGTAACAAATGTGACAGTGATGTCATCTTTATTTCATCTATTTATTCACCGATTGAAATAAAGATTAAAGACGAGGTTTTTGTATTAACTATATGATTATTATTGTTAAATTTTGAATATTATTAGTTTTTAAAGTTTAATTTTCTTAAATAAGTGTCATTTGGATGACTTATATGACAGCTCTTTGTCATATAATTGTAATAATTAAATTGAACAATAGAGGGGATATTTATCCTCTTTCTCTGCTTGCATGAATTCTAATCAAACTCCAGTTTCAGATTCAGCACAATCGTCAACGCCTATGCAGTCGACGAATGTTCACGTGCCAACGCCGAAATTCTTTATGCCAGTGTTCCTTACACTGATTGTTTCAACCTTGATTTACATTGGTTTTCAGTTGGCTGCTGATTTATCTCATGTGCCTGCTTTAAATCTTTATGCTGTGATCATGTTGGCCACGGCATTGTTTATCGCATTGGGTTTCGAGTTCGTTAACGGTTTCCATGACACGGCCAATGCTGTGGCAACGGTCATTTATACCAACGCTTTATCTGCACCTGTCGCTGTAATGTGGGCAGGCTTCTGTAACTTCCTTGGCGTAATGGTCGCAAGTGGTGCAGTTGCCTACGGTATTATCGCGCTATTGCCTGTTGAATTGATTATGAACGTCGGTTCAGGTGCTGGTTTTGCCATGGTCTTTGCCATGTTGATTGCCGCAATCGTATGGAACTTAGGAACTTGGTTCCTCGGTATCCCTGCTTCTAGCTCTCATACACTGATTGGTTCGATTTTAGGTGTGGGCATCATGAACTACATCTTAAACGCAGGTAATGGTGCGTCAGGTGTAGACATGGAACAGGTGATGAAAGTGGGTAAAGCACTTTTATTCTCACCATTAATCGGTTTTGCATTTGCGGCTGTATTGTTCTTATTGGTTAAAAAAATCTTTAAGAAACAAGTGGAATTATTCCAACCACCAGAAGGGAATAAACCGCCGCCGCCACTTATTCGTGCCATTTTGATTTTCACGTGTACCGGTGTAAGTTTTGCACACGGCTCAAATGATGGTCAAAAAGGTATGGGTCTGATTATGTTGATTCTGATCGGGATCGTGCCATTGGCATACTCTTTAAACAAGAGTCTAGATCAACAACATATCCAAACGTTTGGTCAGTTATCTGCTCAAACTGCTGATTTGATTTATCCAAATCACCAAGATATTCCAGATGAAAAAGCGCGTCAAATTATCACGTCATATATCCAAACCAAAGAAATCACACCTGAAGTTGTGCCAGCTTTGGCAAGTTTAACGGATCATTTAGGTGAAAAAGTAGGAAGCTACACATCCATTAAAGATGTTCCTGAAGATCAAGTAGCTGAATTCCGTAATGATATGTACCTCAGCACGACTGCATTCAAGCGTTTAGATAAAGCAGAAGCTTTACCTGCCATGACTGAAGCGCAAGAAAAAACAGTGGACAACTACCGTGATAACTTAGATTCATTCCTTCAATACATCCCAACATGGGTGAAAGTTGCGACTGCATTGGCATTAGGTCTAGGGACGATGGTAGGCTGGAAACGTATTGTTGTTACTGTTGGTGAGCGTATTGGTAAACAACACATGACTTATGGTCAGGGGATGTCTGCAGAGTTAGTTGCAATGTCAACGATTGCTGCTGCTGATGGCTTTGGTATGCCAGTGTCAACAACACACGTTTTAAACTCTGCTGTAGCAGGTACGATGGTTGCGAATAAGTCGGGCTTAAACTTCCAAATGGTTCGCACAATCTTATCAGCGTGGATTTTCACACTGCCAGCAACAATTTGTTTGTCAGGTGGTTTATTCTGGTTGTTCCTTCAGTTCACCTGATTGAAATCAATACTTAAAGACTAAAAAAGCGCTGAACAATCAGCGCTTTTTTATGATCAATTGTTTATGTCGCTTATTTTTGGAATTTAGACAAAAGTTTTTTCAAGGGGAGTTTTTCTTCAGCAAAACCATATAATGCGGCAAATGGTAGGGCGGTGCGTGCGAGATATGCTACACGCCATAATCCACCATGATTAGCACCATGCATGATTAAGTCTAATGGATGATTGAGGGCGATGTCAGGATTGGCAACCGACTGTGGGTTTCTCAAATCATGAATCCACAACGCAGCCATAATCGCATTGGTCGTCGCGGGTTCAAATGCTTCAACATCAAACAAATTGGCACCATTGAAAGCAGCTTTTAATAATGGGTTTTTGGTTACCGAATGTGTAGTGGTCGATGGAGCAATATTAATGCTGACACGTTGACCTTGTGACCGTGCTAACGTAGCGCGCCATTGTTGAATCCTTTTCGCCAACGCATAATTTGGACCTTGTTCAACCACAAGACAGTCGCAGATCCCATACTGTTTATCATGACATTGGAATAAGCGTTCTTCATTTTGTTTGAAAAAATAATCACGAGAGACAGTCGAAATACTCTTGGACAGAATATTTTCAAGTTTAGAGCGTGATTTAAACTTATCTAATCCACCTTGAATAACTTCCTGTGGTACAGCGTAGACGTCGGTGGGCGTACACATATACATTAAACTGGTATTGGATTTTTGTTGGCTGACATGTTGCATAATG
The DNA here is from genome assembly GCF_056784015.1 of Acinetobacter sp. ANC_7655. Taxonomy (NCBI): domain Bacteria; kingdom Pseudomonadati; phylum Pseudomonadota; class Gammaproteobacteria; order Moraxellales; family Moraxellaceae; genus Acinetobacter; species Acinetobacter sp. ANC_7655. The sequence continues at coordinate 39,876 of NZ_JBWYJB010000003.1, forward strand.
TTGTCCATCGCCATAGAAACACGAACGTGCTTTTCGCCATCTAAATACGCAATCGCGGCAAGATCTAAGTCTTGATCAAACTGGGTGAGCCAATGTGCAATCTCAGGGGTATCTGTTAATAAGTTAACGCCTAAACGCTCTGCAGCTTCACGTATAGATGCAGATGAATCTATTGATTCGACACTTGGAGCGTATAAGGTCGCATTGCCTTGCAGAACAGTATTCAAAATCTTTGTCCATACTCGCTCATGATTTAAATCAAGCGCCACGATATTGGCTTTCCATTTCGCCAGCCAAGGTAAAGGTCCTGCTTCAGAAGCTGCACCAAACAGCACCATTGTTCGATCCGAAAGGTCAAACCACTCTGGATGCTGCACACACGCTTGTAGTGCCTGAGCATGTGATGCTTCTATAATACCTCGGTCTAACCAGAGTTGAATTTGGTCGAGTAGGGCTTGACCTTCTAAATTTTTACCCTGATAAGGTACAAACCATTGCGGCTCAGCAGTAGAGTTTCCTTGAAGTGTGTAGGTATTTAAATCTTTTGATTTAAGATTCATCACTTCATTCAATGCGTGTGTATGTTGATCACGTTGAAAACTAAACTCTTCATAAGCTTGTTGAAGTCCATCATGAGCGATGCGCAGCGCAGCTTCAGGTGATGAGAGCCCACATTCTACCAACCGTTTAAAATGAATCGGATAGGATTTGCGCCAATTCTTTTCATTGATAACTGCATCAGCGTATTCTGGCTGAATTTGTTGTAATGCCGCACTGACGATGCGTTGGCCTGATTTTGAACTGCTGGGTTTAGAGGACGTGTTAGAGGAAAATTGTAAACCATCAGGTTGATTAGACATGCAAAAAATCTCAAAAAAAAATGAATAAATTCGCGGATGCCTACATTATCCTGACAAAATTAATGATCTAGGTGGCATTAATTACCAGATATTGATTGAATTATTACGAGATATTTCTAAAAAAAGGAAGCCGAAGACTTCCTTTATAAATAAAATCAATTATTTAGTATTTTTTATACCATTGATCAATTCTTCTAACATAAATGCAGTGTTATCTAAGCCAGCGCCCGTTAAATACCAGGCATCGGCATCAACAAAGATGACACGATTCTCTTTGATTGCTTGACTATTCTTGAGTAATGGATGTGATTGAATATGTTGTTTCGCAGCATAGTTTTGCGTGTTTACAGCACCACGGTCTAACACAATGATGAAATCAGGATTTTGTTTTATTGCTTGCGCTAGACGCTCTAAATTGCGTTGCGCGGCAGCAAGCGCTTCTGGTGAGTTTGGAGCAGGTCGAGTACTTGAGGCTTGAGGTGCTGCAGTCGGCACCACTGACTTTAAGCCAGAAATATCATAGGCAAATCCAAATCTTTCATTCTTTGCATGCGGTATAAAATTATCACCCATGGCAAAAAGCATCAGGCCGGATTTGCCTTTAGTGAGTTGTTTAAGTTGTGCTTGAAGGGCATAGACATGATCTAATTTAGATTGTGCGAGTTGTTCCTTATTAAACATTTTTGCTAAAAAAAGTGTGCGATTTTTCAGGTCTTGATTGAAGTTTTGAGTATCAGGCCAGAGGTTGATTGCAGGTGCAATTTTTTTGACCTCATTTAATTTTGCAGCAGAACGCCCGCCGACAATGATGAGATCTGGCTTTTGTTCTTTTAATAAGGTTTGGTTGGGTTCAAATAAAGATCCAGCTTTTACATATTGTTTGTCATTAAATTTTTTCAAAGCACCAACAAAAGTAGTTTCAGGTACGATTGATGCTTGAATACCTAAAGCATTCAGTGTATCCAACGCGGATAATTCGTAAACAGCCAGCTTCTGTGGTGTATTTTGAAGTTGAATAGTTTGATCTTGATAAGTGAATTGAACAGGTTGAGCATATGAAACAAAGGCGCTGAATGAAAGAATGAGTGCCAATGGAAGTTTAATGTAAGTCATATCAATACCTCGAGGTTTGATAAAAGCTTAACATGAATATATAAATGATAATCATTATCATTGTTGAATTTGTGTTTTTGATTTATTTACCAGCATCAACTTTGAATTTAAGGGTATTTGTGCGGAGTGTTTTAACCCTCCGCAATGATCAAAGGATTAGAAAGGTAGTTGAAGCAACTTGCTGAAGAAGTGTGGAATAATTTGAGGTTCAATCAATATCGTTACCACGACACCGTAGGCTGCACCCCATAAATGTGCGCTGTGGTTGATGTTACTGTTTCCACGTTTACCTGACCAAATACTATAAGCAACATAAAGCACGGCAAAAATAATGGCTGGAACTGGAATAAAGAAGACAAATATCAGTTTCCATGGCTGAAATAAAATATAAGCAAACAAGACTGCTGATACTGCTCCAGAAGCGCCTAGACTTGCCCAGCGGTGATCATTTTTATGTTTTAAATAGCTTGGAATAATTGCCGCGATTAAACCGCCTAAATAGAACAGAACAAATCCGAGTTCATATAAGTATTGTCGATAAAAACTCTCAATTACACTTCCAAAGAAAAAGAGTGTGATCATATTGAACAGTAGATGTGTTCCATCTGCATGTATAAAACCATGCGTGATAAATCGATCGTATTGACCTTTCTGCATGGCTGGAGGCCAAAAAATCAAACGATTCATAATATTTTGATTGGAAAATGCAACCAGTGAAACGGCAACCGTAATTAAAACGATGGTGACAGTATGATTAAAAGGTAAATCAAGCATATGGATAAGATTGAATAAATTGCTTTAATTCTGTTCATCATGCCATTTTTTTAAATTTAATTGTTATTAATATAATAATTCTGACAAATTTAGTTGAATTTTAAATATTACCCCCGATCTTCAGTTAAAATAGAGTCTTCAGCTTGAGGAAAAATTGTTATGTCGACTGAGAACACCAGCACTGCAGTTGCTGAAGAAATTCCAAATTTATTAATTACACCAACTGCGCAAGAGTATTTGTTTGAACTTTTAGAGAAGCAAAATACTCCTGGTATCGCGGTACGTGTTTTCGTAGAACATCCGGGTACACCACGTGCTGAATGCTGCATGGCATATAGTGCACCAGATGAAGTCGTTCCAACCGACTATAAACAAGAATATCCAAAATTTGCTGCATATATTGATACACCATCAATCCCATACTTATTGGATGCAGTGATTGATTACAACAAAGATCGCTTTGGTGGTCAGTTGACTTTCCGTGCACCTAACTCGAAAGTGCCACGTGTAGGTCCAGATGCATCGATTGAAGAACGTATAACCTATGTATTACAGTCAGAAATTAACCCTGGTTTAGCAGGGCATGGTGGAAACTGTGCATTGGTTGAAGTGGTTGAAGATGCAGAGCATGGTTTAACAGCGGTCTTGAAATTTGGTGGTGGCTGTCAAGGGTGTTCAGCAATTGATGTGACACTTAAACAAGGTGTTGAAGTTACGCTAAAACAGCATATCCCAGAGTTACAACGTGTTGTGGACCAGACAGACCACAGCCAATCAGAAGGCGCTTATATGAAATAAGTTGCCTTTAAATTTACAAAAGTTGATTTGAAAAGCTCCCATTAAAAGGGGGCTTTTTTTTATGAAAACTGAACAAAATGAGTAATATCAATAAAATTGAAATGTAAAAACAAAACTATAAATGAGAATAGTTATCATAATCTATTGCAAAGTGATTATCATTTGTTACAATGCGACACAATTCGAACAAGATCTCTCCACACATTCTTTGGTAATTACACAATGCAAAAGACATTTTTAAAATCTAAGTTAGCGTTTGCTGTCTTAACCACCATGTCGGTTTCAAGTTTTGCACAAGAGCAAATTGGTCAAGATACTAATGCAAAACAAGATACAACTAAGTTAAAAACAATTGTCGTAACTTCAGCGAGTGGTTATGAGCAAAATATAGCGGATGCTGCTGCTACTATTTCAGTGATTACTGCCGAAGAATTAGAAAAAAAATCTTATAGTGATGTAACTGATGCATTGAAAAATGTTCCAGGTGTATTTGTACAAGGCGGTGGAACGAACCAGACGATCTCCATTCGGGGTATGGGATCAGCTTATACCCTATTTTTAGTAGATGGACGTCCAATGAATGATGGTAGTCTTTTAACAACAAATGGGGGGGTTCAAGGAGCATCAGTAAACTTCTTACCGCCAATAGAATCGATTGAACGTATTGAAGTGATTCGAGGCCCGTCATCCTCTCTATATGGTTCTGATGCAATGGGTGGTGTAATTAACATCATTACTAAAAAGCATCAAGATCGTTTGACTGCAAGTATTCGAACAGAATATATCAAAGCTGGTAAATCGAATGACGTTAACAACGACGCAACCAATACCAGCTTGTATGTAAATGCACCATTAATTGATAAGCTTCTTTCGGTTCAAGTTACAGCTGGTCTTCAAACGATTGAAGAAAGTTCATTACAAAAAAATACAGCCGAAACAGGTGAGAGTGAACCAGATTTTCAAAAAACAAATCTAGGTACAAAGTTTGTTTTTACACCTGATGAAAAAAACACACTCACTGCTGAATATGTAAGAACTCAACAAGAGCGTACACACAACCCAGGTAAAAGTTATACCCAGTATGTTTCAGTAACGGGTCCTAAAGTTGATATTGATGGTAAAGATTTCGTTCTATCTAATGGAAATTATTATCCAGCATATAATACGAATAATCGTAATGATGATGGTGAGCTAATCTATCGTTCAGATGTCGTACCGAATACAGGGACTTACTCAGAATTAGAAAAAAATAATTTTAGCCTTACTCATGATGGTGAGTACGACAATCTAAAACTCACTTCTTACTTGCAATATGATAAAGATAAAAATAATGCAATTACAGGGCGTACTGTGGGTAAAGTTCAAAATCCAGGGGGGATTTTATTTGAGACTATCACAGCCAATACACAAGGAACGTACTTTTTCGAAGATCATAGTCTGACCATTGGCGGGCGATATTTAAAAGAAAATCTTGAGGATGGTACAAGTAACCAAAATGCAGCGATGGCTGGTAAAGTCACTAAAATGGATCGATATCAATGGTCAATTTTTGCAGAAGATACTTGGAATGTCAGTGATAAGTTAGCACTAACCTTAAGTGGTCGTTTCGATGAAAATGAGTTTTTTGGTGATAATTTCAGTCCAAAGGCATATGCAGTTTATAAAGCTACAGACAACGTGACTTTAAAAGGAGGTATAATTTCAGGCTATAAAGCGCCGAGCTTACGTAATTCTTCTCCAGATTACATGCTGAATTCAATGGGCGGGGCAATTATGCCAAACCCAAATTTAAAGCCAGAAACCAGTTTAACGTATGAAACAGGTTTTGCATTCACTCATCCTAAATTGGGTTTATCTGCGAGTCTTATGGTCTATCAAACTGACTTTAACGATAAAATTACTCGATCTGGTCGTTTAGATGGTAGTCGACTTCCCCCAAAAAATGACGGTGAGCCGCCTTACACTCAATCTGAAATTAATGATTTCGTTGATAGCAGTGCTTTCTATCAGTCCAACCCTAATCTGCCATATAACGCAAATGGTTATACACTCAACTATAACATTGATAAGGCCGAAATTAGAGGGCTTGAACTGACCACAGATTACAACATCACAGATTACTTAAAATATAGACACTCTTATACATTCACAGATAGTGAGCAAAAATCTGGACAGTATGAAGGTAAACCATTGAATAATTTGCCTAAACATATGTTTAATGCAGGCTTAGATTGGGACTTTAATGATCAATTGTATTTATGGACTCAATTGAATTATCGTGGCAAAACAGTGGGTGATACCGATGGAGATAAAACACCAGCTTATACATTTGTAGATGTTGGAGCTGTGTATAAGTATAGTGACCAATTCCAGCTATCTACTGGTGTATATAATGTTGCAAACAAAAATGTACTGAAAGATGGAAATGATTGGGTGCTTGATGGTCGACGTTACAGCTTTGCCTTGAATTATAAGTTTTGATGTCTAGTGCTTGGAGTGAGAGCGAGAATCTCACTCCAAGCTTTGAATAGTCGAGTTTAGAAGGAAAATAATGAAGCGCGTCGATGGCTATGTGGTTGACACCATCTATCCTATGTTTTTTTATCCAGAGATGCAGCCAATTTGGCTGAGTACAATCAGCCAATTTCAAGGTTATATAGCGCCAGATATATCTCAAAATTTTCGATATTTAGAGTTAGGTTGTGGTTGTGGTCTTAACTTGATTGTGGCAGCAATTGCAAATCCGCACGCTGAGTTTGTCGGAGTGGATTTTAATGACAAACACATACAACGAGCTACAGAGCTTGCTCAATCCTTACAGTTAAGCAATATAAGATTCTTAAATATAGACTTTGAAAAATTTAACAAAAATAATAATGAAGTGTTTGATTTCATTGTCTGTCATGGAGTGTATTCTTGGGTTTCTGAACACAATCAATATTTTATTAGGCAGATTCTAGATAAATCTTTAAAGGACCAAGGGCTATTCTATTTACACTATATGTGCTTTCCTGGATCCGCTACTTTACAGCCTATTCAAAAAATCTTTAACTTGGTTGATAAAAATACGTCTCAGCAATCTGCTCAAAGTATTGAATTGTCTACAGCACTAGTGAGTGAATTAAATCGGAGAGGCGCTTTTATTGGATATGACAAAATACAAGGAATTGTGAATACATTAAAAAATGATACCAATTATCTCGCTCACGAACTTTTAACTGATTATTGGCAACCCCTTTATAGTGTAGATGTACATGAGATTTTAAAGATCGAAGCTGATCTATCATATATTGGGAGTGCAGTTCCAACTGAAAACTTAGATTCTCTTAGCATTCCAGTCGACTTGCAACAGTTTATATCAGATGTGAATATTTCGAATACAAAAGAGTATCTAAAAGATATTGCTCGGGATTCAAAGCAGCGTATGGATTTGTTTCAAAAAAAATCAGTGAATTACCGTTTTGAAGACCATTTAGGAATTTTACATAAGATTAGATTAGATCTTATTCTTAACAATGAGCGATTGGATAATATTAATTTAGAAACATCAATTGGCCCAATTCAAGCTCCGAAGGAGGTGATCAGTGCCATTATTGAAAGTTTAAGAACAGGTTCTAAAACTTTTCAACAGTTACATCACCTTCCTTGTTTTCAGCAAAATTTAAAACTACTTGTTGAGAGTATATTTTTATTGATGAATTGCCATTATATCTACCCTATAAGCGAGCATAGAGAATCAAAGGACGTACGTAAAATAGAACGTCTCAATTCATGGCTGAGTGAGCATCAAATTCAGATTCAAATACCGACGACATATTTCTAATAAACCGCTCTAAGGAGCGGTTTTATAATTAAGATGTGAGAATACTTAGTGCTGGTTCAGAATAGTAGAATTTTTCAAGATATACACGTGCACGTTGTTTAAGGTGTTCACTAGAAATCATATGCTTAATTACGGGGCAGAGTAGAGCACTTAATTCATTTTGAACAAGGCTTTCGTTGATATTGATATCTTGCATGATCAGATCAAAAGAGCGGTCTTGATTATGGCAATACCACGTGTAAATACCATCGTGTACTTGTTGCTTTAAATATTCAGTTTGACGGAGGTTGTCCCAAATATCATGTCCCATTGCCACAGTATTGGGTAGATCATTGATTTCAACATAGTTTTTAACAGCAGAGAGTGGGACTTGCTTTATTTTGTGCCAAAGATTGGCTTGGAAGTGGTATAGCTTATTATCATCAAAATGTTGGTTAATCACTTGTTCGCTAATTTGACTGATCTTGATAATATTTTTTTGAAGATAATGTTTGACCGTATCATCAAGATTTGAATCAGTGACACTTTCAAGAACTGATTTGCCCATTTTCATAAAGCGGCCGACACCGGGTACTTTTTTATTCATCACTGAATTATCAATATAATCCTGAATTGAATGATGGATTAACTCGGTGAGCATACTCGAAAATGCGGGATTGTTCACAATACGTTTAATTAGAGCTTGGCGGTGAGCACTTTTAGATGAAATATAAAGTGCAATTCGATCAATGGTGTGAACCGAGATAATATCTTCGATTTGAGTCGTTTCATTAAGCGGGTGAACCAATGCAAATCGAATATGTTCCGCAATCTGTTGAACGAGAGAATCAGTTGCAGGTGTATTTAGAATTTGTTTTTGAAGCAGTGCATTAATCGCCTCGAAAGACCAAATTTGCTTTAAAGGTTGTTTTCGAAACCATTGATAAAAATATAAAAATTCATTTTCAATGGTGTCGTCTTGAGAAAATTCATGATCAAGAAATGCCAAATGTGCCTCAATCAACTGTTCGATTTTAGGATTTTTTTCCATGAAAACTCTCAATATCCTTAATTTGATGATGACGTTTTAACGGTATTCATCTTATTTAAAAAACTTAAGTAATGTTGCGCCACAAGATCAGGTGTTTCTACGATAGGTGTATGACCAATTTGATCTAATAAAATAGGGGGATGTGCTTTTTTTAAGGCGGTCCCTAATTCATGTGCAACTTCAACATTGACTATCTGATCTTGTTTTCCCCACAAAATCAATGTTTCAACCTCAATATTTTTTAACAATTGAGCAAATGATTCAACGGTGTACTGTTGATTGAGTTTTACAAGCTGATGAATCAGCTCAGATGTATCCGCCGCGCGTTGAATAAGTGCTTGCTCTTGTTGTTTCTTGATTAAACTGGGTACGAAGGGAGCTTTATGCATGACTCTCCTAGAAACATAATTCAAGTCTCCAGGTTGTGAGATTAAAAGCTGCTTTAAATAAATTGGGTTATTGAGGAAGAATGTTTTGTTGCTTCTGAATAATCCACCGGCACTGATCAGAAATAAACTTTTCATTTCTTGAGGATATTTAGCAGCATACATCAGTCCGATTGATCCACCGACAGAGTGACCCGCTAGATTAAGCTGGTTTTCAATGCGTAATGCTTCTGCAAAACGACGTAACTGTTCAGTCAGATGAGGAAGTGATAAGTCAAATCCCTTAGGCGTTAGCGTTTGTCCACTTCCAGGCAAGTCAACAATAATGACACGATATTGCTGTGTGAGATTCCGAGCGACATGATTCCAACTGTCTCGATTCATGCCTATACCATGAATTAACAGTAAGGCAGGTCGATCAGCAGGACCACCTTCGCTATAAGACCACACAACATCTCCGACGCGAATCGTTTTATTGGATAGTCCTGCCCAAGCACGCTCTTCATTTAAAACTTTTTGATAGTCGATGAATTCAACAGTATTTGCTCGGGTAGATGAGATACCGAGGCTGAGCATTAACGCGAGTAAAATGGAAAATAAATGTTGATGCTTTAATATGGGTAAAGGAAAATGAACAAACATGCAGGTGAAATCCCTTAAAACAGGGCGACATTATAATCAAGTGACTTTTATAAAGTAGTAGTTAAAAGTAAAAAAATAAATCCTATTTTTGTGATAATTGGTTCTCGATTTAAATAAGTTTTACTTCATAAACATAAATTTAAGCGCTGAATCAGCTGCTAAAGTGTTTCAGTAAGGAATGATCATAATCATCAGATTTGAAGAAATTGAAGATATTTTTAGCAATTAACAAAAATTGTAACAGAGTTTAAATTTTGTCAGTGACAATCAAAAAGCACAGTATTAAAATTACCTCAAACCTTGATAAACCATGGATACAAGATGCTAACTGCACAAGAAGCTTTAGAACGTTTAAAAATTGGTAATCAACGTTTTGTTGAAGGTCAAACCAAGCATCAACGATTATTGACGCATCATGAGCGCGCTCAGATGGCTGAAACTCAAGAGCCATTTGCGATTGTATTAGGATGTTCTGATTCACGTGTTCCAGCTGAAATGGTTTTTGATCAGGGCTTAGGTGATTTATTTGTTATTCGTGTAGCAGGCAATATCGTAGCTCCATCTCAAGTTGGAAGTGTGGAGTTTGCAGCCGAAAGTTTTAATTGTCCTTTAGTGATTGTATTGGGTCATACACATTGCGGCGCAATCGACTCAACGATTGAAGCATTACGTAATCCTCAACAACCGCCATCTGTTAATTTGATGTCTATTGTCAATCGCGTACGTCCATCAGTCGAAATTTTAATGCAAACTGAGTTAAAAGATGATTTGAAAAAGCTTTCAGTACACGCGGTTCGCTCAAATGTTTTTGCTTCAGTTAACCAGTTGCGCCATGGTTCTGCGGTGTTGGAAAACTTGATTGCACAAGGTAAATTAAAAGTTGTAGGTGCAGAATACTCACTTGAAACAGGTGAAGTTACATTCTTTGACTTCTAATATCAGCATTTTAAAAAAGCCAGCTTAAGCTGGCTTTTTTATTGATTGGGATTTATGGATCTCTATGTCTATAACTTTATAGAGCGCCTTTAATATAAGGATATGCATTATTTAAGAGTTTAGGTTGAGCTAGTTCATTAGGATGAATCAGATCTTTTTGCATGAGTTTATTATTTCCAGCAACACCTTCTAGAAAAAAAGGGAGCAACTTCACATTAAATTGCTGGCTCACAACTTTATAATTATTTTCAAAGGCTTTGCTATACGCTGAGCCATAGTTTGGAGGAATCTTCATGCCAAATATGAGTACTTTGGCATTAGATTTTTGGCTCAATTGAACTAATCGAGTTAGGTTTTGTTGAATCATTTTTGGAGGTTGACCTCGTAAACCGTCATTACCTCCCAATTCAATTACGACAATATCTGGTTTGTGTGTTTGTAGCAATTTAGGCAAACGTGCTAATGCACCACTGCTTGTTTCACCACTGACACTTGCATTGACCACTCGATGTTGTTTCGGATACTGTTGATCAAGACGTTTTTGCAAAAGATTGACCCAACCTTTCTCGGTGGGTACGCCGTAACCAGCACTTAAACTATCACCAAGAATAAGGATAGTTTTTGCAAAGCTATTGATCGGTAAAAGAAACAGACAACTGCAGATAAATAAAAAGGCAGTTTTTCTCAACGTAACAATATTTAAACTTTGACTGATTTGCATAAAGGCTTTCTATGGTTCGTAATGACTCAACTTCTTCAATCATGCCACAAGCGTTAATTTCTGCACAGCAATTGACACAAACGATACAGATCCAACAAAAAAAGTTGACGATTTTTGAGAATCTAAATCTACAAATTTATCCTGGCGAGCAAGTCGCAATCACAGGCAGATCGGGTTCTGGAAAATCTACACTCTTGGGAATTCTGGCGACATTAGATCAGCCAAGTTCAGGAACATTGTCGATTAATGGTATAGCAGTTGAGCAATTAAGCGAAGAGCAACGCGCTCAAATTAGACTTGAAAATATTGGTTTTGTATTTCAATCCTTTCAGCTTTTACCTTCTTTATCTGCGCTTGAAAATGTCATGTTACCGCTGAGAATTCAAAAGAATTTTGATTATGCCAAAGCAGAACAACAAGCCCTTTATTGGTTGAAAAAAGTGGGTTTAGATCGTCAAAGTACTCAAACACCTAAAGTACTGTCTGGGGGAGAACAACAACGCGTAGCAATTGCACGCGCTTTAATTGCTGAGCCCAAAATTGTATTTGCGGATGAACCAACGGGAAATTTAGATGGGACGACAGCCCAGGAGATTGAACAGCTTTTATTTGATTTGAATCGGGAGCTGGGCACTACATTGGTTTTAGTCACCCATGATCAACAGCTAGCACAAAAATGTGAGACGCATTATGAATTGATCGATGGTCAATTAGAAAAAGTGCAAGGCGCTTCAGCTGCTGGAGAGCGTGTATGAGTGCGCTATTCAAACCTTTGTTGAAGCAAAGTTTTGCTAGCACAGGGATTTATTTGCTCATTTTTGCATTGAGTCTCGCGATTAGTGCGACAACCGCTTTAAAGTTCAGTAATGATCAGATTCAACAAGCTGTTTCATTGCAGGCTGCTAAGCTTCAAGCTGCAGATCTAGTGTTGAGTGATCAATATCCGCTCAATGAAAAATTTAAACAGAAGGCGAACCAACTCAATCTACAACAGTCCCAAGTGACGGTTTTTGGTTCAATGGCACATACTGATGAACAATTTGTCATGGTGAATGTCAAAGCGATTGAGTCCAATTTTCCGCTACGTGGTGAACTCATTATTCAACCTGATCAAACTGCTATTCGGTCAGAAGAGGTATGGCTGAGTCAACGTGCTTTAGATTTATTAAATGTCAGAATAGGGGAGAGGGTTCAAATCGCAGATGCGAGTTTTACAGTCACAGGAGTCATTGAAAAGGATTCTAACCAAGAACTCGGATTTTCAGCCTTTTCACCTACAGTGATCATTTCACAATCTGATGTTGCGGCAACCAATGCGATTCAGCCTGGAAGTCGTATCGAATATCGTCTGCTTATGTCTGGTGAGCCGAATAGACTTAATGAGTTTACGGCTTATTTTGATCAGCTCTATCCTAAAAAAATGATTGAACCAAATGCAGATGATCAGCAAGCAATGGAAACCCAAAGCTCAATTCGCTTGAGAACTGCGGATGAGGCAAATACCCGCTTGATGCGTCCAATTGAAAATCTAGATACTTTTTTACAGCTTGCAAACATTCTTACAATTTTACTGTGCGGTATTGCAATTGCGTTGACCAGTCAACGGTACGTTCAACAAAATCAAGATCATGTTGCTTTAATGAGATGTATGGGGGCTGCAAAGTTCCAAATTCTTAAGAACTATATTGCATTGCTTATGATTGCCGTCGCAATTGCGATGTTCATCGGTACTGGGTTAGGGATTGGTCTAGGCTATATTTTATTGCAGTTTATGTTACAACTAATTCCGCATTTAGACATCCAATTTAGCTTGTTTGATTTGGTTTTGGGTCCTTTGCCGATTGCAATATTCACCAGTGTCATTGTGATGTTTGGATTTATTGTCCCAAGTTTGATGCAGCTCTTAAATACGCCTCCAATTCGTGTTATCCGTGAGGATGTTAAATCTACGCGTTCTCTCTTGACCTTATTGGGAGCGGGAGCTGTAAGTCTTATTTTATTTTGTATTTTGCTCACTCAAAATTTACAGCTCTCATTGCTCGTTATCGGTACGATCCTCGCATTGTGTGCAAGTATGTTCAGCATAGTTTGGTTGCTATTAAAGATGATCAAATCTTTGAAAAATAGATGGTCAGCCTATGTACGTGTACCTAATCAAACAGCACTTCAAATTACTGCACTTGCATTAGGTCTGAGCCTGATTACAGTTCTTGTAGTATTAAGGACGGATCTATTAGATCGTTGGCAGCAACAGTTACCTGAAGGTACGCCAAATCAATTTATTTATGGTCTTCCTCCATTTGAAGTTGAGCAATTTAAAGCTCAGATCGAAAAAGAAGGTTGGCCAAGTACACCCTTGTATCCGAATATCCGCGGACGCCTAATTAAACATAATGGTCAGCCATTTTCAGAATCATTAAGAGCGCAAAATAACTCACTCAGACGAGAGTTGAATTTGACTCAAGCTCAAGGCTATCCAGAAGATAATGTCATTGTCAGTGGGCAGCAGCAATTGCAGCAGGTGGGAGATGTTTCTGTTGAAGCAAATCTTGCTGAAGAGTTAGGGATAAAAGTGGGTGATCAACTCAGTTTTAGCTTGCCAGAAGGGGAACTTCAAGCCAATGTTGTAAATTTAAGAACAGTCGAGTGGGAAAGCTTCAGTCCAAACTTTTTCTTCATTTTTGCACCGAATACGATGGATGAAAATGCTGGAAGTTATTTAGGAAGTTTTTTTGTACCTCAATATGAAAAATCCAAGTTGGTCAATCTAATTCAGCAGTTCTCAAATACTGTATTTATCGATGTTTCCTTAATTTTAGAGGAAATTAAAAACTTAGTATCTGTTCTGGTTCAGATTATTACCATTCTTGCGCTTCTCGTCAGTGTTTCAGGTTTTTTGGTGTTGATTGCTTGCATTAATTTATTGATGGATGAGCGAAAGCGAGAAGTCGCGATTTTAAGATCATTTGGCAGCTCAAAATCCAATTTGAAAAATATGCTGAGTTTAGAAATTGGATTTATCGGCTTTATGGCTGGCTTAGTATCGTGTTTTTTTGCTGAGGTCATCAGTGCGATCGCCAGTTATAAAATGGATCTCGCAATACAACCGCATTGGGAAATCTGGGTGATTCTACCTATGAGCATGATGATCTTATGTGCGCTGATTGGTCGTTATCGTTTAAGCTACTTAACTGAGATTCCTCCATTAAAAAGCTTGCGCGAACTCAATCAATCATAAAATTTATGAGGTCTAAAAAATGCAATTGGAATTAATACGCCAATTGCATTTTCATTTGCTGCAACATTTCAGCCCAAATGGGTTGTATTCCGCTCACTAAGCCTAAGTTATATTGATACATGAGCCAACATAAGAAGATGCCTAGAGGAAGTACCACGATGGTAGTGGTGAAGCCTAGTCTAAATCGTTGACCGATGTACCAACATAAAGCCATGACTGCACCCATCAACATTCCACCAATATGCGCTGCATTATTTATTCCAGGGATCATGAATCCCATACCAATATTTAATGCCAAGATGATCAGCAGCGATTTACGATCAAAGAGAAATTGTTGTTGTGGTAAAGGGGGAAAAAGAGATAAGAGCGTTAAAGCACCACCTAAACCCATAACGGCACCTGATGCACCTGCGGATACACGTGGAAATAAATCATGGTTGACATGCTCCAATAACTCGTAACTATTCCGAATATCAATCAGTCCACTGATCAAGCTTCCCATAATGCCTGCTAATAGATACAAGCCTAAAAAATAAACGTGTCCAAGTGTTTTCTCAGCGACATTGCCAAAGATATACAATGCCCACATATTGAGCATTAAATGAATAAGACCAAAATGAAAAAATGTACTGCTGAAGATTCGGAGGGGTTCCTCTAAATAAGTCAGCGGTGCATAATCAGCACCCCAGCGCAAAGCATCTATTGTTGCTGGGTTTGATATATCCACCCCGCTAAAGATTTGCCAGATAAAAAGTCCAACATTCAGTGTAATGATTAAAAACGTAATCTGACTTAAGGGTAGACGTGATTGGCTTTGAAATTGGGGTGGTTGCATTTCAGTCATGTCATTGTATTCTGTGATAATGATATGGATTAAGGTCAAGCATGTACTACGCTAACAAAAGGAGCAACACACTGACATGAAAGCATTTATTGTTCGAACTTTATTGGTCATTGTCAGTATCATCCTTGTAATTCAACTATGGATTTTTTCAAGTCTTGCATGGTGGAGAACCAATGCTGTTGATACAACGATGCTCATGCGTTGGACATACTGGACCGACAGTTCGAAGCCTATTCAGCATCAATGGCGTGATTATGAGAATATCAGTGATCATCTGAAACGTGCGATTATTGCAGCTGAAGATGCTAAATTTATGCAACATCATGGCTTTGATTTTGACGGCATAAAACATGCTTTGGAAAGAAATAAAGAAAAAGAACAAGTGGTTGCGGGTGGATCTACCATTTCCCAACAATTATCCAAAAATCTATTTTTATTTAATAAGCGTTCTTTTTTACGTAAAGGACAAGAGGCGGTCGCTACTGTCATGATGGAGCGTATGTGGTCAAAACAACGCATTCTTGAGGTATACATGAACTCCATTGAATTTGGAGATCATATTTTTGGTGTGGAAGCTGCAGCACGTCATTATTTTGGAAAATCGGCAAGCAGTCTAACACGTGAGCAAGCCGCATTTTTGGCAGCGATCTTGCCGAATCCGCGTTATTATCAACACCACCGTCAAGATCGTAAACTCAAAAATAAACAGCGAATTATTTTGCGTTACATGAATGCTTCAAGAATTCCGTGAAATGTAATTGTCTAAAAAACTTTCGTGAGATCAAAAATGCACAGTGATCATGTGCATTTTTTATGAAATTGTCATAAATTTGAAGCATACTTAAGACAGATCTTTAGCATGCAGGTTTTGTGGTATGAATACCGCGATGACAAATACTCCAACTGAATATACTTATAATGAACGATATATCAATCGTGAACTTTCAATTTTAGATTTTCATCTTCGTGTTTTAGAACAAGCGGTTGATCCATTGCATCCATTGCTTGAGCGAATGAATTTCTTATTGATTTTTTCAAGAAATATGGACGAATTCTTTGAAATTCGTGTTGCGGGTGTTATGGAGCAATTGGAGCTCGGTAATGAAAGCCGTAGTCCAGATGGGTTAACACCAAAGCAAGTTCTTGAGAAAATTTCACAGACTGCGCATGCTGCAATAGAGCGTCAATATCGTATTTTGAATGATGAAATTTTTCCAAAATTACGTGAAGAAGATATCTGCTTCTTACGTCGTGGAGAGTTGACACCTGCTCAATCCCAATGGATTAAAAAATATTTTCAGGAACAAGTTGCGCCAGTACTTACTCCAATTAGTTTAGATCCAGCACATCCATTCCCGCGTTTAGTCAACAAATCACTCAACTTTATCGTCACGCTAGAAGGCAAAGATGCTTTTGGACGACAGATTGATTTAGCCGTTGTCCCTGCGCCACGTTCTTTACCACGTGTGGTTCGTTTACCTGACGAGTTAACCGATGGTAAAGAACACCACGTGATGCTGTCAGCGATTATTCATGAGCATGTCTCTGATTTATTCCCAGGAATGACTGCGACAGGTTGCTATCAATTCCGTGTGACGCGAAATGCGGATTTAGCCCTTAATGAAGATGTCGAAGATTTGGCAAAAGCATTAAAAGGGGAGTTAAACTCTCGTCGATTTGGACGTGCTGTCCGTTTAGAAGTGACAGAAAATTGCCCAAAACATATTTATGATTACCTTCTCAACGAATTCGACTTGCATGAAGAACAATTATATAAAGTTGATGGACCTGTGAACTTGGCACGTTTAGTGTCTAATTTTAAACGTCCGCATTTGAGATATGACTCACATACGCCGGTCATTCCTAAAGTATTAAAGAAGTCTGAAAATGTTTTTTCTGCGATGAAGAAACAAGACATTCTTTTACATCATCCATTCGAATCATTTGCTCCAGTTATTAATTTATTACGTGAGGCAGCACGAGATCCACAAGTTTTAGCGATTAAGCAAACATTATATCGAAGTGGGCCTGATTCTGAGATTGTTCAAGTGTTGGCTGAAGCTGCACGTAATGGTAAAGAAGTCACAGCTGTCATTGAACTTCGAGCGCGATTCGATGAAGAGTCAAATATTGCGGTAGCAAATGTTTTGCAAGAGGCTGGTGCTGTGGTGGTTTATGGCATCGTAGGCTATAAAACACATGCAAAAATGATTCTCGTTGTGCGCCGTGAAAATAATAAATTGGTTCGTTATGTGCACTTAGGTACAGGGAATTATCATGCAACCAATGCCCGGATCTATACCGATTACGGATTGATGACAACGGACAAAGAGCTTTGTGAAGATGTGCATCGTATATTCCAAGAGTTGACTGGAATGGGCAAAATGGCAAAATTGAAGAAATTACTTCATGCGCCATTTACGTTGCATACACAGTTAATTAGTTATATTGATGAAGAGATTGCTCACGCCAAAGCGGGTAAGCCAGCTCAGATTATTGTGAAAGTGAATGCGCTGACTGAAGTGCAACTGATTAATAAACTTTATGAAGCATCACAAGCTGGTGTGCAGATTGATTTAATCATACGTTCAATTTGTTGTTTAAGACCAGGTTTGCCAGGGCTTTCTGAGAATATCCGTGTGCGCTCTATCGTTGGACGATTCTTAGAGCACACACGTGTGTATTATTTTGGAAATGCAGGGCAACCACGACTGTATTGTTCAAGCGCAGACTGGATGGATCGTAATTTATTTAATCGTGTTGAAGTTTGTTTCCCTGTTGAGGATCCAACTTTGAGAAAGCACATTTATCAACATGGTTTATTGAATTATATGAAAGATAATCAACAAGCTTGGTTGTTAAATGGTGATGGAACTTGGTCACGTGCGCAATGCGATGAAGGTGAGACTCCTCATAATGCGCAACATAAATTGCTTGAACTCTTTAAATCTTAAATGATTTTTATAAAAAAAGGAGCCAAATGGCTCCTTTTTTGTGATGACTTATTAGCAAATATCAGCAGTAATGCGCTGTAGAATTTGTAAAAGGACATCAAATTCGCTTTGCAATGGCGTACTTTTACGCGTCACTAATGACAGAATGCGTGAAGGGGCATTCTCAATTGGTCGGATCACCAATTGATCATTATTTTTCAGCATATGTGTATTTACCGCAATCTGAGGTAGTAATGTAAAGCCCAGATTAGAACTCACCATTTCAACCAAGGTTGGTAATGAGCTCGCTTTAAGGCGATGATCATTCTTGCGTTCACCGATAGGGCATACACTTAAAGTATGGTCTCTTAAGCAATGACCTTCTTCAAGCAACATGAGGTGTGTCAAATCAAGGTCTTCTAGAGATTTAGTTTGCGCCGTTTTGTGGTCAGCTTTGTTTGCAACTAAGTACAAACTCTCTTTCGCAACTTCAGCGACTTTTAAGCCACGTGTGTCGAATGGGAGCGCTAACATGATCATGTCTAAATTGCCATGTTCTAGCTTTTCAACCAAATGTTCACTCTGTGCTTCATGAAGATGTAGTTGAATTTTAGGCAGCTCTTTATGAACTTCTTCTAACAATTGCGACAAAATAAATGGTGCAATCGTTGGAATAATTCCTAAATGAAGATCACCAGTAAGTGGTTCGCTCATCTCACGGCTCAGTCGCATGAGATCTTGAGCATCAGCAAGAAGGACACGTGCTCGTGCAACCACTTGCTCACCGAGAGGGGTTAAACGTACATTTTGGCGATCACGTTCAACGAGAACGCCACCCAATAAACGCTCGAGCTCCATAATCCCGCCAGAAAGCGTAGACTGAGTAACGAATGAGCGACGTGCTGCTTCTGTAAAATGCAACGTCTCAGACAGAGTCACGAGATATGACAGCTGTCTTAGGGATGGTAATGCAGCCATAGTGTCCTAGTGTTTATCATTTAAAATGTTTTGCAAACAAACCACTCAGTTGTGGGATGAAATGCGCAGGAATATCATGCCCCATTCCTTCGATTAATTCAAACTTTGCGCCTGATATTGCTTTTGATACTGCCTTGCCGTGGCTAAAAGGGAGTAGACGATCCTTTGAGCCATGTACAACCAGTGTTGGCTTTTGAATTTGCTTATCGATAGAAACTAATGAGCCTGTACATAATATTGCTAAAAACTGTTGAAGTACACCCGCTGGATGATAACTACGCTTATATAATTTACGCGCGTTTTGAATAACTTCCAATTGATTGACGTAACCAGGTGAACCAATCGTCTGAATGACTTTAATACTATGATTTACAATACCATCTTCATCATTCGATGCAGGGCGACCAATAAGACTAAATAATTGTTTTGGAAATGGTGGCGGAAGAAATGGCTGATTATTACTGGTAAATAATAATCCTAGTTTATCCACTTTTTCTGGATATTTTGCTGCCAATATCTGAGCGATCATTCCCCCCATTGATGCACCAATAATATGCGCTTTTTCAAGACCTAATCGTTCAATGAGTAACGCTACATCTTCAGCCATATCATATAAATTGTAAGGAGAGCCTTGATTTCCTAGACCAAAAGCAAATCGACCCATAAGTTTAAATGTATTGAGGCGAGGTCCCTTGTGCTTAATTTTTGTTGAGAGGCCAATATCTCGGTTATCGAAACGAATGACTCTGAAACCTTGGTCTATTAAAGATTTGCAAAAAAAATCTGGCCAAAAAAGCATCTGCGCACCCAGTCCCATGATGAGAATAATCGTAGGATGTTCAGCCTTGCCTCCAACTTCAATATGAAGGTCGATCCCATTGCCTAGACTCACTTTACTTTCTTGCATGAATGGAGCATAAGGTGAAACTTGATATTCTAGTGCGTTATTCATTTTTATTGTGTCCAAACTAAAAGGGTACTTTCATTTGAAAATACCCTAAATCTTTGAATAATTAAACGGCAGCTGGAATTAAATCTGGGACCAGTTTGGTCAATGTTAAACGTTGCTTCGCTGCTGTTGGTCCAAGTAGCACAAATCCACGAAGCGTTGATTCTTGGTCAAGTGCTTTAGCAATCATTCCGTCATCGAGTTCTTCAGTTTCCCAAGTTGCCTCCACACCTTGAGGTACAGGTAATACAGTCAGTGGTGCAGCAGGAGTTTTCACTGCAACTGGCATCGCTGGATAATGAACTTGTGTATTTTCACCAGACAATGTTTTAGCTAAAGCACGTGCTTGTTGCATAATTGGCATGACATACGGAAGCAGTAAACCATTTACTTCTGCACAATCACCTAATGCATAAATATCGGTTTTATTGGTTTCCATTAAAGTGTTAGTCACAATCCCACGGCTGGTATGGATTCCTGCTTCTTGAGCAACTGATGTATTGGGTTGCAGGCCAACAGCAGAAAGAACAACGTCAGCTGTAAAGCTCTGTCCATTTGCAAGCGTTACGGTATAGCTTTCGTCTGAGTTTTTAATTACCCGATCTACGGTGGTGCTTAATGCAAACTGAATACCTGTTTCTTCAAGATTTTGCTGGAAAGCATGTGCAACGTGTTCTGGTAGAAGGCGACCCAAAGGTTGTGGGGCAAGATCAATCACAGTCGCTTGATGACCAGTGTTCTGTAAATCGTTGGCAAACTCACACCCAATGAGGCCTGCACCTAAAATGACAACACGCTTGTCTTGTTTAATGTCGAGCTTAGAGCGAAATTCACGATAATCAATCAGTGAGTTAACTACATGAATATCATCAGCACCATCACCTGAAATGGCTAAACGAATAGGGTTAGCACCTACAGCTAATATTAATTTGCTGTATATAAGGTTTTCAACTTGTCCATTTTTTGTGTAGGTCAATTGATGTTGATCTGCAGAAATTGAAGTGACAGTCGCATGATGAATAATTTGCATATTCAATTGCGCAGACATTTTCTCAGCATCACCTAAGGCAATTTGTTCTGGCGCTTTTTTACCAACAAGTGCATTAGATAAAGTTGGTTTTGCATAGTTCACCGCATCATCTGAGCAAATCATAACAAGTGCTTGTTCAGCATTCAGTTTGCGAAACTCTCGCGCTAATGTGTAACCTGCCATGCCAGAGCCAACAATGATGATCGGTTGCATAGTACTCTCCAATACTGATAATTTTTTTAGTAAATAAGAAAAAAGACCATATCAAAATGGTCTTTAAAGGAAATCTGAATTAAATTTCAATCATTTCAAAATCTGCTTTTGATACGCCGCAATCTGGGCAAGTCCAATCATCTGGAATATCTTCCCATTTAGTGCCTGCAGCAATACCATCTTGTGGCCAGCCTTCTGCTTCGTCATAAATCCATCCACAAACGATGCATTGATATTTTTTCATTTGATTCTCCAAAAATACTGACAATTCCATTTATTGGTGTCAGCCAAAATCTTTCTCACACCTAGACTCAAGTGATATGAATTTTTATCGTTCATATTCAAGCAAATTTTTACGCAGTTCGAGGTGGAAAGTAAAGTAAATAACGGAGTTTAGCTGACTAAAAGCGAAGCTGAATGGCAGATTAGGACAAAACGCATGCTAATTATGCTAATGCATGATAAGACTGAGCATTAAATCTTTGAAATATTTGCCAAAATTATATGTATTATGATTTAAAAAAAATTGTCAGACTTTTGTCGCGTATTGATTTACCAGCTATTCATATAAAATTTATACTGTTTGTGTTTTATACTTGTTATTTAATTAAAAAATGGTTTATTAAAAATCAATAAGTTATATTGGTTGGTATTTTTTCTTAGCTTATGTTTGCTATATTTTTTGTCAATAATTCGTTAAAATTTACGCATTCTTTTGTCTAATTTTTATCTCCTATGTCTACTTCTTTGTCTACATCATTGTGGTCACACATTCGTACGGTCCAAGATTTTCCAAAACCAGGAATTTGTTTCTTTGATTTAACTCCTTTGTTCATGCAGAGCATTGCACCTTTAACTGACGCCTTAATCGAAAGTATTCCTGCGGAGCAATTGGCAGAGGTAGAGAGTTTCGTTGCGGTTGAAGCACGTGGGTTTGTTTTGGCGAGTTTGTTGGCGCAACGTACTGGTAAGGGGTTGTTGTTGGTTCGTAAAGCTGGAAAATTACCACCACCAGTAATTGGTGTGGGCTATAGCCTTGAGTATGGCATGGACCGTTTAGAAATGTCTGCGGATGTACAGGCTCAAAAAGTGATTATTGTTGATGATGTATTGGCCACAGGTGGTACATTAAAAGCAGTTAAGCAATTGATGGATAAATGTCAGCACACTGTTTTAGGGGCGAGTATTTTCCTTGATTTGCCAGACTTACACGCGGATTTAGGAATGAATATTTGGTCTGTTTTGGACGATAAATCAAAACCTCAAATTTAAGTCGAAAAGCCTTGTGATTCACAAGGCTTTTTTAATGTGATTGATGATTTGAGTGGCTGACTAATCCGATCAGGTAATTCAGGCGATCAGGGTTTTCCAGTTGATGACGGCCACCAATAATACTTTCAACGTACATGTATGGCTCTAATAAGTCAGAGGTACTATGCATATCAATCAGTTCATCACCGAGTTCGATATAAGCGATTTGAGATGAGGTTTTGGATTGAAGCTCCTCAATTGTAATCGCTGGATAATCAGGATCAAAAGATGGCATTAGGCTCGGATTTGCAATCACAGCAGGAAGTTGAAATCGATTTGACATCTTTAATGCCCAGTAACCACCTAGACTATGTCCTACTAAAATGTCTGGTTTAATTTTCTCGATCATATCGATATAAAAACGTTCAACAGCAGCGTATTTTAAATTTCGATAATCAACATTAATGCAATATTTATTTTTAGAAAGAATTGCCTGAAACTTGGTAGATTCTCTTGAAGAATCTAATCCATGCATAAACAATACTTTAGGGTCTTGAGTGTTCATAAGTCATCATTAAATCCATTCTATTTTTTATGATTGTTGAAAGTATACTTTTCCACAATTTATAGGATGATTGTAGAGTGCTGTATTCAAAGTACAACTTAGCTTTTGGTCTAAGAAATGTTCAGACCTAGACTTTAGTGGATGAAATTAAGCGTTTTTCAAATGGCTGATTATTTTCTAATGCTCAAGTACTTTGAATTCTGCTATGCTATGCAACTTCTTTTTTAAATAAAATTACGAGGCAGAGATGACGCAACAAAACGCTCAATCGACTTCTGAACAAGCCATTTCCGAAAACGATTTAATCGCACAGCGTCATGCCAAGTTAAAACAGATTCAAGATAAGGCTCAAGAGCAGGGTACGAGCCCTTGGCCAAACACGTTTAAGCGTGAACATTATGCACAAGACCTTCAGGATCAGTTTGCTGATAAATCAAAAGAAGAAATTGAAGGCAGTGAAAAAGTTTATGTCAAAGTTGCGGGTCGGGTGATGTTGAACCGCGGTTCGTTCATGGTGATCCAAGACATGACCGGCCGTATTCAGCTTTATGTTGCACGTAAAGAATTATCTGCAGAGACTTTAGACACCATTAAAGGTCTTGATTTAGGTGATATTATTGCCGTTGAAGGTTACATTGGACGTTCAGGCAAAGGTGATCTTTATGTGCATATTGAACATTTTGAACTCCTCACTAAATCACTCCGTCCTCTTCCAGACAAGTTCCACGGTTTAACAGATACAGAAGTAAAATATCGTAAACGTTATCTTGATTTGATCGTGAACGAAGAAACGCGTAAGACTTTTGAAATTCGAGCAAAAGTAGTTGCTGGTATTCGTAACTTCTTGACTGAAAAACGTTATATGGAAGTTGAAACGCCAATGATGCATGTGATTCCAGGTGGTGCTTCTGCGCGTCCATTTGAAACGCATCACAATGCCTTAGACATGCCATTATTCTTACGTATTGCACCAGAACTTTACTTAAAGCGTTTGGTTGTAGGTGGTTTTGAACGTGTGTTTGAGATTAACCGTAACTTCCGTAATGAAGGTGTGTCTACACGTCACAACCCAGAATTCACCATGATCGAATTCTACCAAGCTTATGCAGACTACAAAGACTTGATGGAACTGACAGAGCAAATGCTAGAAAAACTAGCAATTGATATCTTAGGTTCGACAGATGTACCTTATGGCGAAGAAGTGTATAGCTTCAAAGGTCCATTCAAGAAAATCTCAATGTTTGATGCAATTCTTGAACATAACCCACAATTTACACCTGAAAATGTAAATGATCGCGAGTTCTTAGCTGAGTTTGTTAAGAATGAACTTAAAGAGCAAGTGAAGCCAGGTTTTGGTCTAGGTAAGCTTCAAACGATTGTATTTGAGGAAACTGTTGAAACGAAACTTCGTCAACCGACCTTCATTACTGAATATCCTGCGGAAACCTCTCCATTGGCACGTCGTAACGATGACAACCCGCACATTACTGACCGTTTTGAATTCTTCATTGGTGGTCGTGAGCTTGCAAATGGCTTCTCAGAGTTAAATGACCCAATTGACCAGGCTGAGCGTTTCCAAGCACAGGTAGCTGAAAAAGATGCGGGTGATGATGAAGCAATGCACTATGATGCCGACTTCGTTGAGGCGCTTGAATATGGATTACCTCCTACAGCAGGTGAAGGGATTGGTATTGATCGTCTGGTAATGCTATTTGCCAATGCGCCAAGTATTCGCGATGTGATCTTATTCCCACATATGCGTCACAAAAATGCGTAATAGTGAAATTAAAAAAGCCCTTCTTTGAAGGGCTTTTTTAATTTTTCTTAACATAAAATTAAATTTAAATGTTTTTTAGTGTGAGTGTATTTTGAGGTTTTAATTACAAAATATTTAATTAAGGTGATAAAAAATATAGAAAATTATCATTAAAGCTAATCTGTTTAACTAGCTGTATGTTTATCAAAATATTTATACAGTGTTATTAAATGTATCTAATTAAATACTTAATGTAAAGTTAATGGATTTATAAATTAAAAATTCAAATAATCAATAAGATATAATCCTAAATTGATTTGTGATGAACCCGAATAGACTTATAAAAATCCTATCATCGAGCTTACTATTTTCTAGTCCATTGGTGTTTGCCAATGGCATTCTCCTCAACGATGAAAACCTAAGAAATGATTTAAATTGGCTGAATCAACAAGGTGTGATTCAAATAAGCACCTCGACATGGCCGCTAAGTGGTGATGAAGTCCAACGTGCCCTCAACAATACTAAAATTAACTCCATTGAACAACAAAAGGTTATTCAGGAAGTCGAAAGAGCGATTAAGCAGCAAAATGAAACATTAAAAGTGGATGTTTTCGCGGAGAGTGATCAAAAGAAAATCCCACAATCTTTTGCCGATCATCAAAAAGCACAATATGCGCTTGGTGCAGAGTTAAATCTTGGGGGGCAAAATTGGGATGCGAAGCTCAAAGTTAGAGGTGAAAAAGACCCTCAGATAGACAATGGGCAAGACGTTAACCTAGAAGGCTCATATCTTGCGGGTAAACTTTGGAATCAATGGCTCATTGCTGGTCAGATTCCAACCTACTGGGGACCTGGACACGATGGTAGTTTGATACGTGGAGATGCAAGTCGACCAGTATATGGTTTCACTCTACAGCGTGCTGAACAGTCTGCTTTTGATCATAAATGGCTATCATGGATCGGGCCTTGGCAATACCAAGCTTTTGGCGGCCAGTTAGATGATTATAAAGCAGTTCCTGATGCTAAAATTATTGGTTTACGTTTGACCGCACAACCACTACCTTATTTAGAGTTCGGTGCATCACGCATTATTCAATGGGGTGGTGAAGGTCGCCCTGAGGATTTAGGAACTCTCTGGGATGCTTGGATTGGTAAAGATAATGTTTACGGGGATACTGTTAATCCATCTAACCAGATTGCTGGATTTGATGCGCGTTTGAATCTAAGCTATTTATTGAACCAGCCAATCGGCGTCTATGCTCAATACGTGGGGGAAGATGAAGCAGGTGGCTTACCTGCTAAGAAAATGTATCAGGCTGGGGTGGATTATTCTTCATCTTTAAAAAAAATGCCTTATCAGGTTTATGCTGAGTGGGTAGACACCACTACAAATGGGAAGGCCCAAGGAATATCTTATAATCACAGTGTTTATACAGATGGATATTATCAACATGGCTATCCTCTTGCACATGCGATTGGAGGAGATGGTGAGATGATTTCTTTGGGTGGAAATATTCGTTTTGATGCCATGAATAGACTTTCAGGTCGCGTATTATTTGCAAAAGTAAATCAATCAAATCGAGATACCAATGTTGCATTTTCTGAGGAAGATGATATCCAAGCATTAGATTTAACTTGGACGCATTTTGTGAAGCCGAATTTGCCATTAAAGATTAATGGTTGGATTGCAGATTCAGATCGTCATGGTAATGATGCAGGTGCTTCTGTTGGTATTGAAATACCTTTAGATGTCAAAAAACTGGGACGTTAATATTCTTAGATTAGTATTTGAAAAAGCCACCTAAAAAGGTGGCTTTTTTTACATGAGACTTGTTTGTATCCGAACTTTCATTTCTAAGCTAAGTTGCGCGATATAATCCTTCATCCATGGGTAATTCTGTCCCATTGGATTTACTTTAGTGGCTGTGTCTAAAAAACTAAGCTCAGGCTGAATGAATAATTGCTTTTCTAAGCAGTCTTTAAATTGCTCAGCGTTCGCATATAAATCTGTTTCAACTACAAAAAAATGTTTTGGATAATTGTAAAAGGCGTAGCACAAATTAAAAGCTTTTTGATTGCCTTTTAAATGACCAATACTAATTTCACTTCTATGATCTTGATTGCTATGTGTAACGCCAATCAAGAACTTTAGTTTTTGATCAGTATGTTCAACAGCAAACTGTAAGCCAATTTGATCAGCAGTTAACTCGTGCTGAACAAAAATATTTAAAGCAGAACCATTTTCAGTAAACGGTTCTTGTAACACTAGAATTTGATGATGCTGATAAATATGACCAGCAATTTGAGCTCGCTCTAAATGTTGTTTAAGAGATTCAAGGCTAAGCATGGGAGATAAAAATAACTAATTTAGAGATTTTTTATATTGAATGAATCCTGTCTCGGTTGCAACACGATTATACAAAAGTCTAGCGTTATCATTGCTTTTATGGGTTAGCCAGTACACTCTATCATAATTATTTTTACATTCATCATAGCTAAATTCTATTAATTTCCTGGCTAAGCCCTGATTCCTGTAATTTGCATCAATAAACAAATCTTGGAGATAACAATAAGGGAGTTTAGTCCAAGTGCTTGCGTGAGAAATGAGATGTACAATTCCGACGACATTTTGATTTTTTATAATGGCATAGCCAAACATATCGGTTTGCGACGCATCAGATAATCGTTTGAAAGTCAGAGCCGCTTGTTGAGGATTCAATTCGGTCTTGTAGAATTCAAGGTAAGCAGACCAAAGGGCTAACCATTCTTGGTATTTTATATTTGAAAAGGCCTGTAATTGTTATCATAATTAGATTGTCTCTTTGCTTATATTCTATTTGAGTATATTAATATAAAAAAACGAGATAAAGCTCCGTTGTCTAAATCACTATAATGAATATAAATTTTCAAAAGTGTCATAAGTACACATATTCTAGCTGGTGTTGTCCATGTCATTAAATGAGGAAAGACTTACTCATCTTAAACAGCTTGAAGCTGAGAGTATTCATATCATTCGCGAAGTTGCTGCAGAATTCGAAAATCCAGTCATGCTTTATTCGATTGGTAAGGACTCGGCAGTTATGCTGCATTTAGCGCTTAAAGCATTCTATCCTGCAAAACTCCCTTTTCCACTGTTACATGTAGATACAGGTTGGAAATTTAAGGACATGATTGCTTTCCGCGACAATATGGCTAAGCAACACGGTTTCGATCTTATCGTCCACCAAAATAAAGAAGGTAAGGATGCTGGGATTAACCCATTTGATCATGGTAGTTCGAAATATACTGATATCATGAAAACTCAGGGTTTAAAACAGGCATTAGATAAATACAAGTTCGATGCTGCATTTGGTGGTGCTCGCCGTGATGAAGAAAAATCACGTGCCAAAGAACGTGTGTATTCATTCCGTGATGATAAACATCGTTGGGATCCTAAAAACCAACGTCCAGAACTTTGGAATCTTTACAATGGTAAAGTGAACAAAGGCGAAAGTATCCGTGTGTTCCCATTGTCGAACTGGACTGAGCTTGATATTTGGCAATATATTTACTTAGAAAGTATTCCACTTGTTCCATTGTACTTGGCGGCAGAACGACCTGTTGTTGAGCGTAGTGGTACATTAATTATGGTGGATGATGAGCGTATGCCTTTAAAAGAAGGTGAAGTTCCACAAATGAAATCGGTTCGTTTCCGTACTTTGGGGTGTTACCCATTGACAGGTGCGGTGGAGTCGACTGCTAACACCTTGCCAGAAATTATCCAAGAAATGTTGCTTGCAACCAGTTCTGAGCGCCAAGGTCGAATGATTGACCATGATGAAGCGGGCTCGATGGAAAAGAAAAAGCAAGAAGGTTACTTCTAGAATCTCTCTTGCGCAGCAGCGCTGCTCCTCTCTTTGTAAAAGAGAGGAGTTATCCTCCTTTTTCAAAGGAGGAACGAGGGAATTCAAATACACCGATTTCAACATATTTGTGGAGCTATGAGCCATGTCTCATCAATCAGATTTGATTAGCCAAGATATCTTGGGTTATTTAAAACAACACGAAAATAAAGACTTATTACGCTTTTTGACTTGCGGTAACGTAGATGATGGTAAATCAACTTTAATTGGTCGTTTACTTTACGATTCAAAATTGATTTATGAAGATCAATTGCAAGCAGTGACACGTGATTCTAAAAAAGTCGGTACAACAGGTGATGCACCTGACTTAGCGCTACTTGTAGATGGTTTACAAGCAGAGCGTGAACAAGGTATTACGATTGATGTAGCTTACCGTTATTTCTCTACAGAAAAACGTAAGTTCATTATTGCCGACACTCCGGGGCATGAACAATACACACGTAACATGGCTACAGGTGCGTCTACGTGTGACCTTGCGATCATTTTAATTGATGCGCGTTACGGTGTTCAGACACAAACACGTCGTCATACGTATATTGCAAGCTTACTTGGTATTAAGAACATTATTGTTGCGATCAACAAAATGGACTTGGTTGAGTTCTCTGAAGCACGCTTTAATGAGATTCAAACAGAATACGCAGGCTTTGTTGCACAATTGGGTGACCGTAAACCATCTAATATCATCTTTACGCCGATTTCTGCGCTAAATGGTGATAACGTTGTAAACAAATCACCAAATACACCTTGGTACACAGGCGAAACTTTGATGGGTACGCTTGAATCTGTAGAGATTAATCGTACTTCAGCTAAAGCTGACTTCCGCTTCCCTGTACAGTATGTGAACCGTCCTAACCTCGATTTCCGTGGTTTCTGCGGTACGATCGCACTAGGTGATATCAACGTTGGAGATACGATTACTGCGTTGCCATCAGGTAAATCATCTACAGTTAAAGAAATCGTTACTTTTGATGGTAACTTAGAACGTGCAGTTGCTGGTCAAGCAGTGACATTAACGTTAAACGACGAGATTGATATTTCTCGTGGTAACGTACTTGTACGTGCAGACCAAGAAGTACCGGCAATTTCTCGTTCTGTTCAAGCGACTGTTGTATGGATGGCTGACCAACCGCTTGCGATTGGTAAGTTATATAACGTGAAGATTGGTACGCAAACTGTTCCTGCTAAGGTAACAGCAATTAACTTCCGTACAAACGTAAATACGCTTGAAAAAGTTCAAGTTGAAAACTTAGAGCTGAATGCGATTGCGAATGTAACGATTGAATTTGATGCACCAGTCGTATTTGACCGTTATCAAGATAGCCGTTACACAGGTTCATTTATCTTTATTGACCGCTTAAGCAACGTTACAGTTGGTGCAGGTATGGTTGAAGAGGCAGTTGAGTGGACTGCACATAATGAGCCTGTAACATCAGAAGCACGTGCGGCGCGTTTGGGTCAAAAACCTGCTGCGGTAACTATATCAAATGCTGCAATTGTGAATGCACAAGTATTAGAAAGCTTATTGATCCAACAAGGTGTTGTCGCGATTGCTAAAGCTGGTTTAACTGCTGAGCAAGTTGCATTATTACGTGAAACTGGAGTGGTGGTCATTACTGATACTGCAACAGGTACGGATGCAAGTTTTGAAGTAGAAGCTGCTGAAGAATTGGCTGAGAAGATTGTGGAATTGGTTCGTCTTTAAGATTGACTGATTTAAAAAAACCCGCCTGATGGCGGGTTTTTTTATTTAAAAGTTAATAACGACCACACTAGCCCTAATGAGCTAAGATAGAATGAACATTAACGATAAATTCGAGATATGATGAAAATAGTAGCGTATTTGCTTTTGATGCTCTTAACGGCATGTGTTAATGCTCCGATACAACAAAAACACCCTAGTAAAGCTTGTTTAGAATACCAACAAATGATGACAGCGCCTATGCCTAGAGAAGCTATGCAAAAACTGCAAAAAAAATGCTTCGAATCTAAAGAATAGAGATTAACGGTAAAATTGAACTAAAAACTTAAAACATTTTCGTAGAGTAGAAAAGCTAAAAAATAAAATCATCGTTTAAAGTTAAATATTTTTTTATTGCTCATGAGTCTTGATTAAGATGGAAACTAATCCATTCTATTTAATATACATTTACTAAGAAAAATTATTAAATCATGCCTCAAGGTTCAAAATTTTAACGATATTGGATTAGTTTTGTGTGCTTGAAACTTGAAAAATATAGGAATAGTGATTGCATTGGTGCTAAATTAAATGAGATGAAATGATTAGGCGCTACAATGAATAAAGCACTCCCAAAATTTCACCCCAAACATCTCAATTGGCTGATGCCGTTAATTTTGTCATGTTTGATGAGTGGTTCAATTTCTTTAATTAATATTGTAATGAATCGTGGATTTTTTGATGGGATCTGGGCGGTCTGGATAAAGACGTGGGCAATGTCTTGGTTAATCGCATTTCCATTGATCTTAATATTTTTACCTGTGGTAAGAAAAATCTTAATGCATTTTGTAAAAACTATGCCATAGCCCTTGAATGAAAGGTTTGATTAGCATTTAAAACAACAATTATAAAATTCTATGATCTTGCAACTGTTAAAAAATCGGGATAATTTTGCAGGTCGATAAAAATTACAACCTAAGGATTGGCATGACATATAACTCAGTGTTCAAGGAAAACTTATTTCAGAATCAGGTCATCATTGTGACAGGAGGTGGTTCTGGTATTGGACGTTGTACAGCTCATGAGCTTGCATCATTGGATGCACAAGTGATTATTACAGGGCGTACCCAAGAAAAACTCGATAAAGTTGTTGCTGAAATCATGGAAGATGGTGGCAGAGCCTATGGCATCGCTTGTGATAATCGTGATGAAGCACAAGTAAAAGCCATGATTAGCGAAGTAATTGAAAAATTCGGACGAGTTGATGGCTTGGTGAATAATGCAGGCGGACAATTTCCAGCGCATTTAGAAAAAATCTCAGCCAATGGATTTGATGCTGTCATTCGAAACAATCTACACGCTACATTCTATCTTATGCGCGAAGCTTACAATCAGTGGATGAATAAGCATGGTGGAAGTATTGTCAACATGACTGCTGATATGTGGGGAGGTATGCCGAATATGGGACATTCAGGCGCAGCCCGTGCAGGGGTTGATAATCTGACCAAGACAGCTGCTGTCGAATGGGGTAAATCAGGAGTTCGTGTGAATGCCGTAGCACCTGGATGGATTTTGTCATCAGGTATGGATACATATACTGGTGAAATGGCTGAAAAAGTGATTCCAAGTATGGCGGAGAAAGTTCCTTTGCAACGCATGGGAACAGAAGCTGAAGTATCATCAGCGATCGTCTATTTGTTGTCTGAAGCATCTAAATTTATATCGGGTGTCACGATACGGATTGATGGCGCAGCTTCTCAAGGCACACGTATATTTCCATTAAGTCCGGCTGAGAATAATCAAGCCTATGATGGATTTCACCGTTCTTTTTTACCCGAAGTGATTCAAAATTTAAAAAAATAAGAAATGCCCAATTGAAGCTTTAAACTTAACAATTGGGCATGTAAATTTAAAGTTTCTTACTGAATCGTGACTGTCACGGGTTTACCGTACAGGGTGTAGCTATAATTCGGAGCAATCGTGTATTGATAGCTCGGCATGACATAGGCTTTGCCTGTTTCACTAAACGTAATCGACTGACCATTTTTACTATATTTGGCAGAACCAGGCAGAACAATCATTGAATTAAAGTTTTGTGCTGAAGCCTTACCTATCTGAGTAACTTTTTCTCCACTAAAAACAACAGGCTGTCCCACTTTCGCAGTAATTTGACCTGGAGTATTGATCTTGACGACTAAATCAGAAGATTCATGAGCATAATCGGTGGTTAAGCCATGTGTTCCTTGTACATACATACGATTAAAATCATCTTTATTGGTACGGAATGTCCAAGGCCAGAAAGTTACGCCACGTAAGCTCGCCATTGACATTAACTCTTTGCTTAATCCTGCAAAAGACGGGTTAAATGTAGAAGAATATTTTTGAGTCGCGTCTAATATTCGACGTGTGTTTACAATATTGCTTTGTGCGTTCGGCGTACTCGTTAAGAAGCCTGTAGAAACACCCGGTAAGGTATTTTTCATCTGTAAGATTTGATCACCATTAAAACTGATGACAATCGATTGATCATAGGCATTGTGCTTATCTAAAAGTTCTTTAATCTTCGCTACAATTTCAGGCTTAGCACTTTTAATTTCGATGAAATTGGTCACATGGGGGTATTTTTTGACTGCAGCCAAAACCTCATCCATGGTTGGAACTGGGCGACCATTGGGAATCGTACGTAACTGACGAATTTCAGCTAAGGTAAGATCTTCAGTATTTCTATTATCACCTGTGGTACGAGTTAATGTTCCATCATGCATCAGGAAAACATGACCATCTTTCGATAGATAAACATCATATTCAACTGCGTCAGCACCCACCTCAATAGCTTTAATTGTTCCTTCTAAAGTATTTTCATCCTCTAAAGCTGGAATGCCACGATGGCCTGTGATGAGGGGTTTTCTTAACAGGGTATTCGGTGCCATCTGCTTCATAATGTTTTGGAAAACATCTGGCTGTTGTGTATAGATCCCATTAATACCAGTGCTTAAAATATCAGCTGCTTTGAATGCATCAATGCCATCTTTTTGATCTGGATGAAGTGTGCTTGCCCAAGGTGTAATTAATAAGCGTTGTAGATGAGATACGACTTCTGATTGCACTAAGTGCGGCGGTAAAATGACAATTTTTGATAAAGAAGAATTGGTATTATGAGCAATTTTTACAATATCTGATTTACTATTGGTTAAACCAGATTGTTTTGAATAGTCGAGTGCTGTACGCAATACAGGGATTTCAACACGAGCTTTACGTAAGAGTTCAGGCTGATCCGACACCAAGGTGATATCAGCGAGATCATAGTTTTCTGTCAACGTTTTCAGATTACGAATTGTTTTTTCTGAATTGATCGTTAATAGCGGAATATGACGTCGTGTTGAATCATTTAAATAATCTTTTAAATGAGTAATTTTCTTTTGATCTTGGTTAAGAAGATTGAGTTGCTCATCCAGTTGGTAGGCAACATGAGTTGCTAATGGAGCTGAGTTCAGTGTAGTTGCGCCAGCAGGCTGAGCGAGTGCTGGTGCCATAGAGACTGGCAATTGCTGATCGATTAGATCTGTAACTCGATTAGACTCTGGTAGGGCTTCAAGTTGCTCAGTCACTTTAATTGAATCTACACGCATCAAAGCGCCAGCTGTAGAAATGCCAATGCCACCCTGATTTAAATTGTAAGGTAGCGTGCTATCGAGTACGAGTTCATCATTAATATAATGGCGTACGCGTTGGCCATGTACGATGACTGTTGCTTTGTAGGTTTTATTTAACTCAAAATTCTCTTTATATGCAGATTTCTGTAAAACATTCCATGTGTTGTTAGGTTGACGCATAGAAAGTTCAAGACCACTTGCAGCGGTTGCATCAACACGAAATGCAAATTGGTAATACGGCGTAAAAGCTGGATCAGCATATTGATCAGCGGCACGATAGATGATGCTACCCCAACGCCCGCCATTGTTATTTTCTAAGAAAGCAAAATCCATATCGATACGATAATTACGATGTTGCTGTAGTTCGGTTGGCAACATGATGGTCGTCATTTGTGTATCGTGCGCCGTACCATTGATGAGTAGTGCTCCATCTTTAACTTCAATATTACCTGGATTGCTACGAAGTTGAGTCCAATTGTTTGGAATAGTAGTTAAAGCATTGAAATTTTCTTCAAAAAGTATTTCGGGTACAGGTACTTCAATGTCTGGTGTTTCTGGTTCAGGAGATGGATTAGGATTTTCCGTTTGATCTGGATTTGATACAGCATTTTTTTGATCATCATCGGAGCAAGCCGTTAAGCTTAATGTTAATAATATTGCTGACGTCAGTGTTGTAAATTTCATCATTAAAAAGTACTCGAAAAGTATGTCCCTAAGCGAGACACAATCTAAGTACATAAAATGACAATTCTATGGATTTGTCATAAAGTAAAAAAAATATTACATATTAAATATTTATGAAATTCATCAGTTTTAAATACTGTCGTGTTTAAGCGGTGAACATCATTAAAAGTCCAGTTGAAATCTTATGAAAAGATAAGGGAAAATGCGATTTTCGAAAAAAACCAACTCAGCGAACTGAATTGGTCTTCGAATATCAATGAGATTTGCTTATTGAATGGTCACAGTCACGGGTTTTGCATAGATCATATAGGTGAAATTGGGTGCTATGGTGTATTGGTAGCTTGGCATGACATAGGCAGTACCACGTTCACTGAAACTCACAGATTGACCATTTAGACTATATTTTGCAGAGCCTGGTAGTACGAGCATCGTATTGAAGCTTTGGTAACTAGATTGACCCAGTTGCGTTAATTTTTGCCCAGCGATTTGTAAAGGTTGACCAACAGTTGCTGTTATTTGTCGTGGAGTTTCAATTTTGACCACAAAATTTGATGCATCTTGTGCATAATCCGTGGTCAACCCATGTGTACCTTGAATGTACATACGATAGAAATCATTTTTTATTAAACGGAACGTCCAAGGCCAGAAGGTTACACCACGTAAACTTGCCAGATACATGACGTCCTGATTCAAACCACTATAATTCGGATTGAATGTCGAAGAAAATTGTCGTGTTGTTTCCAAAATTCTTCGAATGTTTAGAAAAGTAGTTTGTTCCTTTGGTGGATATACCAATAAACCCGTTGATACACCTTTTAGAGTGTTCTTCATTTCAAGAATTTGTTGCCCATCAAAACTTATGACAATGGCTTGACCATATGCATCATATTTATCAAGTAAATCTTTAATTTTCAAAATTATTTCGGGTTTTGCACTCTTAATCTCGATAAAATTGGTCACATGTGGGTACTTTTTAACTACTGCAGCCAATACTTCATCCATCGTTGGTATGGCAAGTCGCTGCCCGGTCGTTTTTAGTTTACGAACTTCTTCGAGCGTCATGTTCTCAATATTTTTTGCGATACCCGTTGTGCGTAAAACCGATTTATCATGCATTAAAACGACATAGTCATCTTTCGTCAGATAGACATCATATTCCACGGCATCAGCACCAACTTCTATCGCCTTAAGAATACCTTCAAGCGTATTTTCATCAACTTGAGACGGGACTCCTCGATGACCTGTAATAAGTGGTTTACGAAGTAGGGTGTTGGGCGCCATTGAGCGCATGATGGAATGAAATAATTCAGGCTGATGTGTATAAATGCCATTTACTCCTGTTGTTAATATCTCAGCAGCTTGATAGGCATCAAGCTTAGGACTGGTCTGTCCAGAAGTATTGTGGGTAAAACCTGCCCAAGGTGTGATCAATAAACGTTGTAAGTGTGCAACTACATGAGACTGAACCAAATGGGCTGGTAAAATCACAATTTTAGAAAGTGATGTATTGGTTGCCTGTGCAATTTTCACAACACTATTTTGATCTGAAATTAAATTGTCCTTTTCAGACCAATCCAATACTGTACGGATTTCTGGAATCTCTACACACGCTTTTCTTAATAGATATGGATCATCAGAGACTAGCGTGACATCACTAAAATCATAATCTGAAGACAAAGATCTTAATTCAGCCAGTGTGTTTTCAGAGTCGATATGCAGAAGAGGAAGTGTTCTTTTGGTTTGATCAGAAAGAAGACTTCTAAGGTGCATCGAGGTCTTATTGTCGAAATCTTTTAAAAATAATTGTTCATCAAGTTGGTAAGCAATATAAGTGGCGGTATGAGCGTTATCAATTGTTAATGAGTCGGCTGGTTGTGCTAAAGCGGGCGCCATTGCAACTGGATATTTGTGATCAATGACATCTGTGATCCGATCTTGAGTAGGGAGAGCATCAAGTTGTTCAATCACCCGTATTGTGTTGACCTTCATCAGCAATCCTGCTGCTGAAAGTCCAATGGCACCTTGGTTTAGGTTGGTGGGTAATTCCCCATCAAAAACCAATTGATCATTCAAGTAATGACGAACACGTTGATCATGAACAACAACTGTAGCCTTATAAGGCGTATTTAAAGCGATGTTTGATTCGAATTTGGATGTATTGATGACATTCCATGTGTTATTCGAACGTCTAAGTGCGAGTTCTAGACCATTATAAGCAGATGCATCTGCACGAATAGCAAATTGGTAGTATGGTGTATATTCAGGTTGAGCAAACACATCTGAAGCTCTATAAATAATACTTCCCCAACGAGTACCGTTATTACGCTCAAGGTATTCAAATTCTAACTCAATTTTATAGTTGCGAAGCTTTTGAAAATCCGAACTTAACATGATCGTGGTGGGTTTAATTAAATCTTTGCGACCATCAATCAGTAAGGCACCTTCTTTAAATTGAATGTTACCTGGATTTGAAGGTAGGATATTCCAATCAGAAGGTATTGAATAAATTTCAGTAAAATCCAGATTTAAATACGTTTTTGGTTGTGGAATATTGATCGGTGTTTCAGGTTCGAGATCCGGTGGTAGAGATGGTTTTGGATCTTCAGGTTGAATTGGTATGGGTGGCTCAGGGGCACTTGGTGTGGTTGATTTAGGTTGATCTTCCCCAGAGCATCCTGCTAAACCGAGCATGAGCGATAGTGTGACAACTAGAGTCTGCTTTTTCATTTTAAAATTCTCGAGTGTACGATCCATGACGACCTTAAAATCTAAGATATTAAGGTTACAATTCCGTTGTAAATCAAAAAAATACGAAGCTTTGTTTGTATTATTGAGTTATTTTAATATTCGTGTCTGAGGCAAGGTTCAAAATAAAAGATTTAAAACTTGCCATCCACCAATAATGACACGAATGATCCCCAAAGCGACGAACAATATCATTTCAAAAAAACAGAAAAATAAAAAAGTCCAACCTGCTGCACCATCCACTTTGCTCGCATCGTATTCAATGTATAGCAATAACAACACCAGCCCAATTTGGAAGTAGATCATCGCAATTACTGCTGAATCCCATGGAAAACTTAACAAAAAAGTCCAACAGATGATGACCAAGGCAGCAAAACTGCATGGCAAAATAAATTGCAGCAAGTAACGCATATTATTTTCCCCAAAAAATAATGATTCGTTTTCATCCTTATACATAAGTAATACAGGACTTTATCAATGCGATCAACTATGATGAAATTGATTGAAATGAATGAAAAGTATTGTAAATAAAGGATTTGATTATGGCACAAAGCATGCAACATGTGATCATTACTGAACCAGGCGGCGTTGAGAAGTTGGCTTATGAAACGGTTGATATTCCGCAACCTAAAGACAATGAAGTCTTGGTGAAAGTACATGCTTTCGGCATTAACCGTCCTGATATTTTACAGCGCCAAGGTTTATATCCAATGCCTAAAGGGGTCACACCTGTACCTGGGTTAGAGGTATCAGGGGAAGTCGTTGCAGTAGGGGCTGAGGTAAACGCCTATCAGGTGGGGGATCAAGTGTGTGGACTCACCAATGGTGGTGGTTATGCGGAATACTGTGTGGTGCCTGAATCTCAGCTGATTAATATTCCTGCAGGGGTGAGTCATATTCAAGCTGCTGCAATTCCAGAAACATTTTTTACCGTTTGGGCGAATATTTTTCAAATGGGCAAAGCTAAAGCGGGGGAAACGGCTTTAATCCATGGCGGAACCAGTGGGATTGGAACAACAGCATTAATGTTGTGTAAAGCATTTGGCTTAAAAACTTTTGCGACTGTTGGCTCAGATGAGAAAGTAAAAGCAATTCAAGATTTGACGCATGCAATTAATTATAAAACGGAAGACTTTGAACAGGTCATTCAGCAAGCGACGGAAGAAAATGGCGTAGATATTGTCTTAGATATGGTTGGAGCGCCTTATTTAGCCCAAAACTTGAATGTATTACGTCGTGATGGGCGTTTGGTTTATATCGCATTTCTTGGAGGAGCTAAAGCTGACGGCGTAAAATTAGGTCAAATCATGATGAAGCGTTTAACCATTACTGGCTCAACCATGCGTGCACGTACCACAGCAGAAAAAGCCAAAATCGCTCAAGATTTAAAGACACATGTTGCGCCGTTATGGGCAAAAGGTGAATGTCTACCGATGATTTATAAAACTTTTAATTTTGATGAGATTCAAG
Source organism: Acinetobacter sp. ANC_7655 (assembly GCF_056784015.1). Lineage (NCBI taxonomy): Bacteria > Pseudomonadati > Pseudomonadota > Gammaproteobacteria > Moraxellales > Moraxellaceae > Acinetobacter > Acinetobacter sp. ANC_7655. The sequence continues at coordinate 78,845 of NZ_JBWYJB010000003.1, forward strand.
CGGCTCATTTGGCAATGAATGCAGGTGATCACATTGGTAAAATTGTGGTGAAAGTCTTGGATTAATCTCAACCACCTATGTTCGATTGAGTCAGCGCTGAGGATGAATAATCTGCTTCGTCCCAACAGACTTTAGATTATTCATCTGCTAACCAATTCTTAGACTGTTCATTGCTTGCGTCCAATCTTGGCAAGAACAGCGCGGACAATCTTGAAGTGGTTGTTGAAGTTCAGTACAGAATCCACAATGTGTACACGCATATATTACGCTAGGTTTTACCTTGTATATTGATTGAGCTTGATCTGGAAAAATTGGTAAGCCATATTTAACTTGCTCATCGGGATAAAACAAAATACTGAAATTCCCATCGGACTCTAATAGACCGACTCGAATTTGACCTAAATGCTCAACAGATTGACGACGCATTTCCGAAAAGAACTCATCATGCGACATATTGCCTTGTTTGAATGCTTCAAGGACGAGCATGCCATCTTTCACGATGTAGCAGGATTTACCTTCAACCAAGTCTTCGAAAGGCTGATATTTCATCATTAACCACGTTGTGGTGCGGTAAAGCAAGATGATCACACTCATGACGACTACGGCTTGAATTAAGGGTAAATCCTCCGTAAACATTGGATCTCCAGCAATCGATCCAAGACAAAGAATAATGGCAACTTCAAAGATGGAGAGTTGTCTAACCCCTCGCTTGCCAGTCAAACGAAGAAAAAGAATGATGAGTAAATACATCACCACACATCGGATTAAAATTTCAAAAACAAACACCCATGTGGTGTCGTAAAAAAAGATAGAAGCAAAATCCATTTGTTCCTCAATTTTCTAGGTGATTCTACTTAAGCTATCAAGCGCCAAAAAAAAGAAATACAGAATTATTGTCGAATTATTATGACTTTATGTAGATGTGGTGCGTGACTTGAATATTAAATCATGTTGTTTAAAAGATAGGGAGTGGAATTACAGTTGTTAATGTTAATCAGGATTTTGAATATATGAGATAAGGTTGGCATTTTTTATTCATTACAATGATCCGAAATGTTTGTTATGTATTTGTAATATTCTGTTATATTCTTATGGTTGCATGTTTCGGTGTTTAACCAAGAGTTAAGGTGTATTTTGGATTCATTCCGTAATCGCGTTCTGTTCATATTTGCTGGATTAACCATTATCCTTGGGATATGCGTATCGCTGTATATTGGAAATATCGCATCTCAGCACTTGGCTAAAGCCAGTGGACAGACCCTACATGTCGCAGCAAAAAATATCAGTAATGCCTTGGCAGCTTCTCTTGCCGAACGCGAGCGCGAAATGGTGCTGCTCAGCCAATCTCCATTCTTTTCAGAAGCAAGTCTAGATGATCCACGTGTTCGTACACGCTTGGAACAAGTCAAAAATGCGTATGTCTATTATGCTTGGATGGGGGTAACAGATTTAAACGGTGATGTTCAAATTGCTGCGGATGGTATTCTTGAAGGTGAAAACGTTTCTTCACGGCCATGGTTTAAGGCAGGTTTACAGGGTACATACTTAGGTGATGTGCATGAAGCTGTGTTATTGGCAAAAAAAATTCAAGCTTTAAATCCTCATGAGCCGATGCGTTTTATTGATTTCGCAACACCAATCTATGATCCAAATACTCAAAAATTAAAAGGTGTGTTAGCTGCACATGCAGATTGGGAGTGGGCACGTCATATTCTCAATAAAGCATTATCTCAAACAGCATCTCAGCGTGGCATAGAAGTCTTTATCTTAAACAAACAGGGTGAACTGCTGTATCCATTTAAAAGTATTGGACGAGTCAAGCCACCTCAACTTAAAGTCAACGATGCACTTTATTATATTGATGATTGGAATGAAGGGCAGGATTTCTTAACCGCAAATATTGCGGTGGAGTCCGAGACTAAAAGTGATATTGGTTGGCATGTGGTAATTCGTCAACCTTTGGCGATTGCTTTGGCAGATATGCGTGATTTGCAGTTCAAAATCTTCCTGATTGGTTTATTCGTCTCGCTGTTTATCTTTTATGTGATTTATCAACTTGCCAATAAATTGAGCAGACCCATTGAGGCTTTAGCTAAATCGGCTTATGCGGTCGAACAGGGAGACGTGCATACGGCATTTCATAGTCAAAGCAGCATCCGTGAAATCCAAGGATTATCACATTCTCTACAAAGCATGACGCAAACCTTATTGGAACAGAAACAACAATTGCTTGAGGCAAACCAATCTCTAGAGCGTAAGGTTCAAGAGCGCACTCGAGCACTTGAATTGGCTAATCTTGAGTTGATTCGATTGTCACGACATGACGCATTAACAGGTTTACACAATCGCCGTGCTTTAAACGAACAACTTGAATACTTATTTGGTCAACATAAAAGAAATCAAATTGGCTATGCAGCACTTATATTGGATGTCGATTATTTTAAGCAAGTCAACGATCAATATGGTCATGATCAAGGGGATCAAGTGTTACAACAAGTAGCAAAAATCCTTGATCAAGCAACGCGTGAAACCGATTTTGTGGCACGTTATGGTGGTGAAGAATTTGTAATTTTATTGCCTGCAACACATCTGATGGGTGCGCAAGTTTTGGCAGAGAAAATTCGTACATTGGTGGAACAAGCTGTTATTTTGGCAGAGAAAACTTTGACCGTCAGTATTGGTGTCAGTGTGACTGATCTCAACGATGCTGATGCTTATGCCATTCTTAAACGAGCAGATCGACATCTTTATCAAGCAAAAGCCAATGGTCGAAATCAAACTGTGATCGATGCTTAAATAAAGCATCCACATTTTGTTAAACTCAGTATTCTCTCATTGGACTAAACACCTGACGTGACTTCATTCGAAATTCAATCCAGTTCTTCTGCACAACTTGTTCAAGATCATAAGCTACGGGTTTTGATTAATCAGATTGAGCAGCAAAAATTACAATTATCCGCATGGCAACACGCCCAAGAAGAAATTCGTACCTACACGCAGAAGAAACTTATTCCTGTCTATCGTGATGTTTATCAAGTGCTGTTTCAGCAATTACAAAGTCTATGGAATAGCCTAAGTCAAATTGATTTAAATAAGTCGTCTCAAAAGGTTGTGGAAGAGAAGTGTTTTAACTTGACCCAAATGTTGAGCAAATCAAATATGCTCAATGAAACTCAACTTGAGACAGTTGAAAAATTACATATTTATTTCGAACAGGTGTTTGCTCAACCACGAAATAAGCAAGATAAAAAGAACAACTTCGAATCTAGTCAAGCACCAGATGCTCATGGTGAACAAAATGATTCAACGATTGATGACGATTCATTGTGGGACAAAGCGCAGTATCAACAAGCAAGGCAGCAAGCCAAACTTAAACGGCAGCAAGATAAACAAGCCGAAGCAGAAAAGTTAGTGAATCAATCCCTGAAAACAGTATATCTCAAAACAGCTTCTATCATTCATCCAGACCGTGAACCGGATGAATCCAAGAAGGCTGCAAAGACGGCATTATTACAACGTGTTAATGAAGCTTATGAACAAGAGGATTTATTCACGCTATTGAAGTTACAACTTGAAGTCGAGCAACTTCAAGTCGGTATACAGAAAGCTATTCAGCAAGATCAATTGAAGTACTATCAACAAGTATTGCAAGCACAGAGTTTAACTTTAGAAAAGCAAATCCAGATATTGATTAATAGCTTAGTGTGGTCAAACAAGGCAAAAATTGAAGTACAAAAAACTCAAGGTGCTTTAAATATTCAAAAGCTCTATCAACAGATTGACCAAGATGTTTCATCGTTAAAACAACAACTCAAATTGGAAAAGCAGCGTTTAATGGAAATGTCAAAAGCTTCCGGGTTAGCATTTTTGATTGAACATTCACTTCTTTGAATCCAAAACATACGAGCTATAAATAGCTGTTACTGACATCTACTCATTCCGTATTTCTCAATGATTGATTGTCCTATTATTAAAAAATTAATATTATAATTTATATAAAATGTGTATTTTGTCGCATTTATTTGATGTATTGACCATAATATAACGATAATGTTCTAAAAACTAAAACTAGGAATAACATGAAAAGTAAAAAAGTCTCAGACATTATGATTGAAGTGTTGGAACAAGTCGGCGTAAAGCACTGTTACGGCATTGTTGGAGATACGCTTAATCACTTTACCGATTCTTTATCGCGTAGTTCTATTCAATGGATCAATGTTCGCCATGAAGAAGTAGGTGCATTTGCAGCAGGTGCAGATTCATTGATGAGTGGCAATTTAACAGTATGTGCTGGCTCATGTGGTCCTGGAAGCTTGCATTTTATTAATGGTCTGTACGAATCACACCGTAATGGTGCGCCTGTGGTTTTGATCGCAAGCCAACTTTCAACCGAACAAGCAGGCTATTTAGATTTTCCCCAATATGTCGACTTTAAAGAAATTTATAAAAGTTGTTCTGTATATTGCGAGGAGATCAAAGCAGCCAGTCAAGTCAGACATGTGATGACATTGGCCTGTCAGGCAGCACTGAATAAACGTGGCGTAGCGGTGGTCATTATGCCAACCAATATCAGCAGTCAATATATTCAGGAATCATTGGATTTCAGGGTACATCATCCGCAGCCTGAAACTACGCCTAATCCTGCTGAACTTCATCAGATTAAAAACTTCATCAATGCTCATCAAAAAGTCACGATTTATGCGGGTATTGGAGCTCAGCATGCTCACGATGAAGTGGTTGAACTTTCGAAAAAATTAAATGCACCCGTTGTGCATACCTCACGTGCGAAACATTTTATTGAATATGATAATCCTCATAATATGGGGATGAATGGTATGTATGGTAATAAAGCAGCCTTACATGCGATTAATCATAGTGAGGTATTGTTACTGCTTGGAACGGACTTTGCGTGGCCACAGTTTTATCCTAAACACGCGAAGATTATTCAAATCGATGTCGATGCTACTCATTTAGGTCGTCGCTATCCTATAGATTTTGGTGCTGTTGGACATATTGCACCAACGCTGCGTGCATTAATCCCTTTAGTTGAAAACAAGCAGAACCAACACTTTATTCAAGAGTGCTTAGATTTAAAGAAAGTTGCAGATGCAGCTCGTTTGAAAGAAGAGCGTATAGGTAAAGATGGTTTGATCCACCCGCAATATGTGGTGGCGCTTCTCAACAAATATGCAGATGATGATGCATTTTTCACTGGAGATGCAGGCTCATCGAAACTATGGATGCTTCGTCACATCGATACCAATGGTAAGCGTAAATTGCTATGTAGTTTACTGCACGGTACGATGGCAAACTCGATGCCTCAAGCACTCGGGATTAAAAAAGCCTTTCCTGAACGTCAGGTGATTGCGCTATGTGGTGATGGTGGTCTGAGTATGCTGTTGGGTGATCTCATGACCATCGTACAGGAAAAGTTGCCGATCAAAATTGTTGTCTTTAATAACCATTCGCTCAATTTTGTAGAGCTTGAACAAAAAGTTGATGGCTTACTGGATAATTTTACCAAATTAGCGAACCCTGATTTTGGCAAAGTCGCTGAAGCGATCGGGATTTATGGCATGACTCAAAAAGATGGTCATGGTTTGGAAACAGCTATTCAGAAATTTTTAGCTCATGATGGTCCTGCACTAATCGATATTCATACCAACCCTGTAGAGTTGGTGATGCCACCAGAACCAAAATTTGAGCAAGTGAAGGCGACTTCATTGTATGCGATGAAGGCGGTTTTAGCTGGTCGAGGAGATGAGGTAAAAGATCTAATCGTGAATAATTTTATAAAATAAAATCGTTCGTCTCTTTAATCATTTTTTATGACAGTTTCTTCAAGTACTCACGGGATATTTATATCTGCTAGGCTTGAAGAAGCTTTTTTATACCGTTAAGTAAAATTCTAATAAAGAATACAGTAAATTTACAATAAAAAATATCTTAAAAAATAAGTATTAACCCTTCATAAAATCATTTTGATCAATATCGTCATTGTTCAAACTGCTCATAGTTTCTATAACTGTGTTCTATTTTTGATTCAGTCATGATCAAGATGTGGAGTTCATTTGATCTATGAGAATATCAAATAGATCAAAATAATAATGGTAAAAATCACATAAATTAATGAACGGTTCGCGTATTAAGGTTTAATGATGAGAAGTTTTTTTCAAGTATTTTCACTTTCTATTCTTTCTTCAAGTGTATGGGCAGGTGCAGATTGGGATTATTACCACCCTGAACAATGGAACAAGCTAAGCCCGAACTATGCAGCTTGTTCTGGTCAGAATCAGTCACCAATTAACATTGAGCGTTCTGTAAAAGCGGATTTGAAACCATTGCAGTTTAGCTATCAAACTTTGATTCAACGTATTCATAACAATGGTCATACGGTTCAAGTCGACTTTAAAGAAGGCGGAGAGTTGATGCTGGATGGTGATCGTTTTCAACTCAAGCAGTTTCATTTGCATACCCCAAGTGAAAATAAAATCCATGGCAAACAATATCCGCTAGAAATCCATTTTGTACATGCCAATGCCAAAGGAGAGCTGGCTGTCGTGGGGATGATGTATGCACAAGGTGCAGAGAATCCGCAATTGGCAAGAATATGGAATTCATTACCGAAGCAAAAAGGGCAAACAGTTGAGTTAAAACAGCCCCAGTCTGTTAATCATTTATTGCCAAAGAATTTGGATTATTATCGTTTTAGTGGGTCGCTCACCACACCTCCATGTTCCGAGGGTTTTCGCTGGCTAATTTTAAAAGAGATTCAAACAGCCTCAGCCAAACAGATTGAGGACTTTGCAGAATTACTGGGACATCCGAATAATCGACCTATTCAGCCGTTGAATGGCCGTGTAGTTGTGGAGAATTGATAAAAAGGGAGTGGGGGAAATATTGATAGAGCATAGAATTCTCTAATAATTTTCTCCTCTCCCTATGGGATGATAAGCAATGCTTTGCAAGGGGATGAGGGATAGAGCAATAGTTAAAATCTGAAAAGCAACGGTTGATGTCTATGACGGAAGAGAGTGGTATCGGGATGTTGTTGGAATGTGGGATATTTTAGTTTTTTTTATTTTTAGTTTGAATAAGTGCAGTAAGGTACGTTATTTTAAAGATGACAAGACTTATGTCTAAATTAAATGTTCATTCATTTTTATATACATACAAAAAGAGAAAAAGAATAAATGAGTTTTTTCATCATCTTAGCTTTTATTGTGGTTGCAATATTATTCACAGCTTATAAATTATTTGGTTCAAATTTAGCGCACCGTACCGTTGTCGAAGCTCAACAGGAGAATCAAGAGCCTAAGAGTCGGTCAGGTTTTGTTAAAGTGGATTTAACTGATGCTTCAACAGTCGTCATTTCATTGGCACAGGATAGTTTCATTCGCTTTAAAAACCAAAATCGTGTAATGAGTGTTGAAACCGTACAAGAACCCAAAAATAATCGATATTGTTATTATGCTTGTAATTTTGGTGATGATCCTTATGAAAGGAATATTGAGCTGAATTTAGAACTGAATGGTAAGAGTTTCCAATTTGAAAAAGTCTATGATCTTTCCCTTAAACAAACCAATGAGATCATTGAGGGAATTGAGTTCGAGCAAAGGTGGTCGAAAGCGAATAGTTCATTAGAAGATGCTTTTCAAGATTACAAACGCTTTATGCAGGATTTACTTGATTTAGGATGTCAAAACTATTTTGGTCTAGATGATATTCGTTATAAAAAAGAAGACTACAACAAAATTCTAGTTTCTGGTGATCATACTTGTCTCGCCCCTGATCTCATTCAATTTGATGAATTTAAATCTGTATTAGAATCCGAAGACTTTTTATCTCTTGATAGTTACTTTTATGTGGGGGATTTTGAAATTTCTATTTTTTATAACCGTGATTACTCAGCCACATTTGAGATACGGTACTTAGCTTCAATATACAGTGCTTTAAGTTTTTATGGTGCTGATGATTTATATCTAGATGAATTATCAATCAATGAAAAACAAATAAAACTAGAAAAATACAGACAAGAGTGTTTATTGGGTCGTAAGGAAGAAGAGGAGGAGATCAAGAAAGCAGGGTTTGAAGTTGATGAAGGTTATAACGATCCTTTCATTCAATTTAAGATTTAGCTTAATTCAAGCAAAAAATAATGAAGATCATAATGAAAAGTTCTCTCCCTATGGGAGAGGAGAATGAAAAAGATCCCCAACTATTAGAATTCGCCAAAAGCATGCGCCACACCGCCACCGATGCTGAAAATCTGATGTGGCAACTTCTACGTGCCAAGCGATTTATGAATCTTAAATTTCGCCGTCAGCATGTGATCAAACCTTATATTGTGGATTTTTACTGTCATGAAATTGGTTTAGTGATTGAGTTGGATGGTAGTCAGCATGGATTGGATGATGCAATTGAATATGATGCTGACCGGACGAAGCTTTTAGAAGCTTTGGGTTTAACTGTTGTACGGTATTGGAATCCTGATGTGTTGAGTCGGACGGAGGTGGTTTTAGAACACTTATGGCAAGTATGTTCCGATTTGCAAGTGAATAAGGGATGAAAGCTCCTTCTCCCTTTGGGAGAAGGCGGGGGGAGGGATTCTTAAAAAAATTTAAAAAAACCTCTCCCTAACCCTCTCCTAAAAGGAGAGGGAAAACTCCATTGTGAAATTCATATTGGTATTAAATCAAATGATGCTCCCTCTCCCTTTGGGATGAGAAGCGCTGCTTCGCAAGGGGGTGAGGGCTATCTTTTTAAATTAATAATATCTTTTAAAGCCTGTAAAGTACTATTTGAACTCTGTGCTTCAATTTTATTTTTTTCCAATTCGATAGTTGTTTCATCTTTTTTAAGAACAAAATTTCTTTCTGTTTTTAGTAAGGTCTCTAAAGCATTCGACAATAATTTAAAATTTCCATTATCTTTAGCAAGATATAATGCTAAAAATTTGTTTTCTAAGTTGGTAAGCTCATTGTTTAAATATTTAATATCATCTAAGCTTTTCTTATATAAGTTTAAGAAAAAGAATGAAAATATTTCAATAAAAATTAATAAAAATGCTCGAGGTAAAGTTTCTATTGCTAATTGGTGTATATCTGAATAAATAGTATTAGTAAAAAAAACTTTTTCAGCAATTAATGCTATTGCTACAATGCTTAGTAGTATTCCAATATATAATTGAAAATTCCCTGTTAATCTGACATAGCGAATTTCTCTTTTAATACGGGAGATTGATACATCAGTGATTTCTTCGAGATTATTTATTTTTATTTTATTTTCAAGATTAATTAGATATTCACTAGTTATATTTTCCTCAAATTGCTGATTTAACTTAATGATTAAATCTTTTTTTTCTTCCTCACTAATTTTTAATGTTGATGCTAATTTTATCTCAGCTAATTTCTTAAGTTCACTTTCAAACTCTTCAACTTTTTTATTAATCCCATCATTTTTTGAATCTTTATTTTTGTCTAGAAATTTATTAAAAAGCATAAAACCGAATACTGCGAACATAGTGATCGGTATTAGAAAGATATATAAATAGCTAGATAAAGTTTTTAGCATATCTGGTATGTGATTATTTGCTATGAGTTCAAAAGAAAGATTTCCTATAAGACTCATGAGTATAGTTATAAAGGTAATTAGTAATACATGATGTGATTTTTCTTTCATATTAAAATAATAAAGGGCTGAATAATCAGCCCTTTATACTACAAATTTGGTTAAATTAACAACACATTACAGCGCTGCAATTTGCTCCATATTCGCTTTAATTTTCGCTAACTGATCAGCAAACTCAGCAAGTTTTACTTTCTCGCCTTCAACCACAGCAGCAGGTGCTTTCGCCACAAAACCTTCGTTAGAAAGTTTGTTGGCAATTTGGTCATGCTGTTTTTGAACCTTGTCTAAGTCTTTTTGTAGACGACCCAACTCCGCTTTCGGGTCAATTAAACCCTTCATTGGAACGAATACAGACACATGACCTACAACAGAAGATGATGACAATGGTGGTTGTTCAGCATCAGCCAAGAACGTAATGCTTTCAACTTTTGCCAATGCTTTAAACAATGGTTCAATACGGGCAATCTGTGCTTTTTCTGCATCCGTCGTGTTTTGAAGTAGAACAGGCAACAAGCGAGCATTACCTAGACCCATCTCACCACGGATATTACGTACCGCACCAATCAAACCTTGAAGCCATTGCATATCAGCTTCAGCTTGTTCATTAATTAACGCTTGGTCAGCAACAGGATACTGCGCCAGCATAATCGTTTCGCCAGAAATGTTTAACTTCGGCGCAAGCGTTTGCCAAATTTCTTCTGTTAAGTAAGGCATTAATGGATGTGCCAAACGTAAAGATGCTTCCATCACAGAAAGAAGAACACGACGCACTTCAGCTTTACGCTCAACCGATACGTTTTCATCATTCAGAACAGGCTTAGTCAGCTCTACATACCAGTCACAGTATTCATTCCAAATGAACTCGTAAATCGCTTGTGCAGCCAAGTCTAAACGGTAGGTTGCAAATGCTGTTTGCACTGCTTGTTCCGCTTTTTGTAGACGGCTCACGATCCACTGTTCAGGCAATTCCCAAAGGTCTTGACGCACCTCTTGACCAATCACTTGCTCTTCGCAGTTCATCATCACGAAACGAGTTGCGTTCCAGATTTTATTCGCAAAGTTACGGTAACCTTCAACACGTTTCATGTCGAATTTAATGTCACGACCTGTGTTTGCAAGCGCACAGAATGTGAAACGAACTGCATCTGTACCGTAAGATTGAATACCTTCAGGGAATTCTTTACGTGTTGATTTTTCAATCTTCGCTGCTTGTTTCGGGTTCATCAAACCTGTTGTGCGTTTTTGTACTAAAGTTTCAAGATCCACACCGTCAATCAAATCTAATGGGTCAAGTACGTTACCCTTAGACTTAGACATCTTCTGACCTTCGCCATCACGAACCAAACCGTGTACATACACAGTTTTAAACGGCACTTGTGGCGTACCATCTTCATTTTTCATGAAGTGCATCGTAAGCATAATCATACGCGCAACCCAGAAGAAGATGATGTCGAAACCTGTTACAAGAACATCAGTCGGGTGGAACGTATTTAAGAAGTAGTTTTCTTTATCTTTCGCTTCGTCACCCGTCCAACCTAAAGTTGAGAACGTCCAAAGACCCGATGAGAACCATGTATCAAGTACATCTTCATCTTGATCTAATTGAACATCGGCAGGAATGTTGTTTTTCTCACGAACTTCAGCTTCATTGCGACCTACGTAAACATTACCTTCTGCATCGTACCAAGCAGGGATACGGTGACCCCACCACAATTGACGAGAGATACACCAATCTTGAATGTTGTTCATCCAAGCCATGTACATGTTGCTGTACTGCTCAGGTACAAATTTGATGTCGCCATCTTTTACGGCTTTGATTGCAGGTTCAGCAAGCGGTGCAATCTTCACGTACCATTGGTCTGTTAATAACGGCTCAACGATTACACCTGAACGGTCTCCACGAGGTGGTTTCAACGTGTACGGTTGAATTTGGTCTAACCAACCTTCGCTTTCAGCTTGTTCTACTAATTTTTTACGTGCTTCAAAACGCTCTAAACCAACATAGTCCGCGGGGGCAGGGATGGTTTTAGAAATTTGCTCGCCCGCTTTTGCGATATATTCAAACTCAGCAAGCACTTCAGCATTTTTGTTGAAGATGTTGATGATTGGCAATTCGCAACGTTTACCCACTTCATAGTCATTGAAGTCATGCGCAGGGGTGATTTTTACACAGCCTGTACCGAATTCTTTATCAACATATTCATCTTTAACGATAGGAACCGCACGACCTGTGATTGGTAGGATGATGTTTTGACCTACAAGATGCGCATAACGTTCATCATCAAGTGCAACAGCAACCGCTGTATCACCTAATAAGGTTTCAGGACGAGTGGTTGCAACAACGATGTGATCTTTACCATCGTGGGTACGAAGTGATTTGTCTTCAAAGAAGTATTTAAAGTGCCAGAGTGAGCCTGCTTCTTCTTTATCAGACTCAACTTCAAGGTCAGAAAGCGCAGTTTGGAGTTTTGGATCCCAGTTGACTAGGCGTTTACCACGGTAAATCAAGCCTTCTTCGTGAAGTTTTACAAACACTTCTTTCACTGCGTTTGATAAACCTTCATCCATGGTGAAGCGTTCACGTGACCAGTCGACAGAAGAACCTAAACGACGAATTTGACGGGTAATGTTACCGCCAGACTGTTCTTTCCATTCCCATACTTTTTCGATGAACTTTTCACGACCAAGATCATGACGGCTAATGCCTTCGGCACCCAACTGACGCTCTACAACCATCTGCGTTGCGATACCTGCATGATCCGTACCTGGTTGCCATAGGGTGTTGAAGCCAGACATACGTTTATGACGTGTCAAAGCGTCCATGATGGCATTGTTAAAACCATGACCCATGTGCAAGCTACCAGTGACGTTTGGTGGCGGAATCATGATACAGAAAGACTCGCCTTTTTCAGACGGCTTAAAGTAACCGCGTTCTTCCCAAGTTTGGTACCATTTTTTCTCGATCTCGGTCGGATCGTAGGTTGTAGCAATATTTTGCGCTGAATCAGTCATAGTTCGAACAGATCAAAAGTAGATAAAAAATTGCATCTATTGTAGCAAAAAAAATGCATGGAGAGGCACGTTAAGCAAATGCATTCTCGTTTCAAATCACACACAATCGAACAGTAATTGATTTTGAATAACACTAAAGCCAGCGTCAACTCGCGGAAACGGCCTGACAATAAAGGATAACAATCGCATGACCTATACTATTTCTTTGCGCTTACAACCTGAAACTTATCAGCAATATCAAACCATTCACCAAAAACTCAATGCAGGAGATCGTGAAGCGCAAGCTAAAATTCTTGGAGATAATCTGTCCAAAATTGCTTGTGAGATTATTGATCAAGCCTTTGGCACACTGGTCAAAGATTCTAATGCAAAGGATCAAGACTCAGCAAAAGTATTGAAACAAGTGCAAGATGTAATCTTGAAATACATGCCTTGGTCGGTATCATTTTTTGGTAATGATCGCTTAATGCCTATGGTGAATCATGTACAAAGTTTGATGTATGAACAAGATGGAAAATACTATATTTCGTACCCAGTTGAAAAAGTTATTGTGAATGAGCTACTGGGCTGTGCAGAACGTATGCGTGAAGGTCAAAACCAATATGTTGCCCCTGGCTTAAAAGCATTCACTAAAGTGGTTGATCAAGGTGTTACGAGCTTAATTCGTGAACCTAAAAAAATGCTGAAATTTAATATGGTGGTGGATAAAACCTTAAATGGTGTGATCAGTCTGACCACAGGATTGGGCTATAAGCGATTTGAAAATTTAAGCAAAATTCATGATGCACAAAGTATCGTGAAGTACTTTGACCATTTTTTGGTTTTTCTTGATAATGAAGGACAGCAAAAAGCAAAATTAAATGCTTAAACCATAAGGATAAAGGGAATGGCAAAGTTGGAACAGCTTGATCAGAAAGTGGTATGGATTACAGGCGCATCATCGGGTCTTGGTAAAGCGTTGGCTGCTGAATGTGCCAGTTTAGGGGCACAGGTTATTTTGACGGCTCGTCGTTTTGAAGAGCTAGAAACGGTTAGACAGTCTTTGGCGCACCCAGAACGACATATTTCCATTAAAGCGGATATCACAGATGAATCCCAAGTTCGTCATGCTTATGAACAAGTTCTCCAACAAAAGGGACGTATTGATTGGTTAATCAATAATGCAGGTCTATCACAACGTGCATTAATTAAAGATACGACCATGCAAACTGAACGTGCGATCATGGAAGTTGATTATTTTTCTCAAGTCTTTTTAACTAAAACGGTTTTGCCGACTTTTCAGCAACAGAAGTCAGGACGAATTGCCTTTATCTCAAGTGTCGCTGGGTTATTGGGCACACAATATCGTGCGACTTATTCGGCAGCCAAAGGTGCGATTCATATGTGGGCGAATAGCTTACGTGCTGAAGTTGCGCAAGATGGTGTGGGTGTCTCGGTAATTTTCCCAGGATTTGTGAAAACCAATGTGTCCTTTAACGCATTAAACGGTGAAGGAAAGCCCCAAGGTTATCAAGATGAGGCTATTGAAAATGGTTTAGAAGCAGAGGAATTTGCTAAACAAACCGTACAGGCATTATTGAAAGGGGATGAGTATATTGTCGTGGGTGGGGCAAAAGAAAAATTAGGCGTCTTTATTTCACGGTTATCACCAGCAATACTGTATCGAATGATCCGAAAAATGAAAGTAAAGTAAATTTTAATGATCATGCACTTATCGATGAGAAAAATTTAATCAACTATGTTTGGGTTTTTATCTCAATGATCATGCGAGTGATAAGGGATTTAAAGACTCCTCAAGTAAAGTGTACGGCTTGAGTGACTACTACATACTTGTAGAGAAAAAGAGAGACTTTTAGTCTCTCTTTTGTATAGCAGTTCCGTAAGCGAAAACTTCAACCATTCCACCTTGAAGACCTAAATCAGTGGTGCTGAGTCTTAATCCTAAGATTTCAGTTGCACCCATTTTTTCTGCTTCAAGTTTAAGTCTAACGATAGCTTCACGTCTTGCACGTTCAACAATACTTTCATAACTGCGTAAGCGTCCACCAAAGAAATTTTGGATTTGCGCAAGTACAAACTTAAAATAATCATGCGAAATCACAACATTACTGCTGATCATTTGTCCATGGTTTTCAGAAGTTTTAAAACGCTGACTATCTAACTTGATATAAGCTAAGCGCGCTTCTTGTTCATCAAGTTGCTTAAGATGCTTTTGTTCATTATAGCGACCAAATCCAAATCCAATACAAAATAGGATGAGAAAGATAACCACCTGAAAAATGATACCATCCATAACGAATCCTTAAGAGGTGAATGGATCAGGAATTTTAGGTGCATTCGGTGTGACATACACAGCTGTGCCATAAACAAATAATTCGGAAGCACCTTGGGTAATATTGGAAGTCGAGAAACGAATTCCGACAATCGCATTCGCCCCTAAGCCACGCGCTTTATCAATCATACGGTTCATTGCTTCTTGACGAGACTCTTCAAGTAATTCCGTGTATGCGGTAAGTTCTCCACCGACGATATTCTTAAGTCCTGCGAGTAAATCACGTCCAACGTGTTTACTTCTGACGGTACTACCATATACCACGTCAAATTGTTGTTGAATTTGATGACCAGGTACAGATTCTAAATTACTTAACAGCATGTGATTGAAGTCGTTATAAAAAGGATAATTAATGACAAAATATCAGTATTTGGGACAATAAAAAAGCCCACCGAAGTGAGCTTTATTCAAACAAAAAATTACTTCTTGTCGTATTTTAAATCTGAGCTTGAAGGCTGATAAATCACTTGATCCGTAGTATTAGTTTTTAAGCCACCACCGAGTGATTTATAGAGCTCGATTTGGTTGTTAAGGTTCGCTTGTTCAAGCAGCAATAAACCTTGCTCAGCACTATACGATGTACGTTGCGCATCTAATACAGTTAAGAAACTGTCAATACCAGCGCGGAAGCGGGCATTTGAGAGTTTGTAGGTTGTATTGGTCGCATCAACTAAACGGCGTTGTGCAGTTAAACGTTCACCGATATTTTGACGCACTGCCAAAGCATCATTCACTTCACGGAACGCAGATTGAATTGATTTTTCATAATCAGACAATGCGATCTGTTGCTGTGTTTCAGAGACTTTAATATTGGCACGACGTGTACCCCAGTCAAAGATTGGTATATCTAGACTAGGACCAACAGACCAAACAAAAGCACCAGACTTGAATAAATCACTTAAGTCTGTTGATGCATAACCTGCTGAACCTGTGAGGCTAATGGTTGGGAATAAACGCGCTTTTGCAGCACCGATATTCGCACCAGCCGCACTTAGCTGATATTCAGCCGCTTTAACATCTGGACGGTTGTTGAGTAGATCACTTGGCAAACCAGCCGCAAAAGCAGTGGTTGATGTCACACGTGTGATTCTCTCTTTAGGCAATAAATTGTCAGGTAGTGGTTGACCTACAAGGAGGTTTAACGCATTAACCGCTTGTGCAATTTGAGTCTTGTATTCAGCAACATCGCCACGTGCCGTCTCAACAGAAACTTGAGCCTGACGAAGCGGAACTTCACTGTCGATTCCCACATCAAAACGTTTTTTGTTGAGATTGTAAGATTCAAGTTGAGCTTTCAGCGTCTGTTCAGCGAGCTTAAGATTCGCTTGCGCATATGAGTAAGCCAACCAAGCTTGAGCTGTTTGGCTAATCAAGGCAATTTGAGTGGCATCACGTGCGCTTGCAGTTGAAAGATAAGTGTCTAGGGCATTGTCTTTCAAGCTTCTAACACGACCCCAAAAATCAATTTCATAAGCCGTTAAACCTAAACCTACATTATAGGTTGTTACTGGGCTTGGCGAATTGACCGTGTCTTGTCGTAAAACACCACCACTTGCACCAATCGTAGGCAATTGATTGTTTTGGCTGATTTGAAATTGTTGACGTGCTAATTCGATATTTAGCGTCGCTTTACGAAGATCACGATTATTTGCCAAGGCTAAATCCAAAACTTGGATTAAGCGTTGATCTACAAAAAAATCCTTATAACCTTGCTCCGCAATAGATGGACCAGAAGCATTGCCAAGATAACTTCCTGGAATATTGGCTTGAGTGACCGGTTCTGGACCACGCATGCTTTGACATGCTGTCAAGGCAAGCGCAATTGCAGATACCGCAATGCTACGACCTGTAATAGACCATACGTTTTGCATCACGAAATTTGCTCCTGTTTATTTTGTTTTGGTTTTGTTTTAAAGATACTTCGGATCCATACGTAGAACACTGGAATAAAGAAGATCCCTAAAAGTGTTGAGCTGATTACACCACCAAGTACACCATAACCCACGGAATGTTGACTTCCTGCACCTGCGCCAGAAGCGAGAGCTAGAGGAAGAACACCAAAACCGAAAGCCAATGTGGTCATAATGATTGGACGCAAACGCATTTTCGCGGCATGCAAGGTTGCTTCGAAGAGTTCTTCACCTTGATCTTGAAGCTCTTTCGCAAACTCTACAATCAAGATCGCATTCTTCGCGGACAAACCAATCACGGCAATAATCGCCACTTGGAAGTAGATGTTATTTGAAAGGTTTGGATCTTTCAAAATAATCATTCCTAAGAATGTTAAGGCAAGTGCACCAACAATACCCAATGGCACAACCATGAGTACAGAGAATGGGATAGACCAACTTTCATATAAGGCTGCCAAGCAGAGGAAGACAATCAATAACGAAAGAGCATAAAGGAATGGTGCTTGTGCGCCAGACTCACGTTCTTCGAGAGATAAACCTGTCCATTCGTAATCGAAGCCTTGTAAGCCCATTGAAGGAAGCTTTGCAATGATTTCTTCAACCGCGGCCATTGCATCACCCGAACTCACACCTGGAGCTGGAGTACCTGTGATGTTCATGGAAGAAACGCCGTTATAACGCTCTAAACGTGGTGAACCATAAGTCCATTCGCCTGTTGCGAACGCTGAGAATGGAACCATCGTACCTTGGTTATTGCGGACATACCACTTGTCTAAGTCTTCAGGCATCATACGAGAGCTCGCTTCACCTTGGACATACACTTTTTTCACACGACCACGATCGATGAAGTCATTAATGTATGAACCACCCCATGCCATACCCATCGTACTATTGATTTCAGCAATGCTGACTCCCATAGCACCTGCTTGAGCATGATCGACGATGACACGATATTGAGGCGTATCTTCTTGTCCGTTAGGACGAACACCTGTTAAGCGCTGATCTTGAGAAGCTAAGCCGAGTACAGCATTACGTGCTGCTAATAATTGCTCGTGACTTTGACCTGCAGCTGCTTTTAACTGTAGGTTAAAGCCTGCACTCACGCCTAACTCCGGCATTGCTGGAAGTTGAAGAGGCATGATATAGCTGGCATCTTTCACAATCATATTCAGTGCCATACCACGTTGGATAATTGCACCGACCTGAGATTCAGGAGAGGTACGGTCTTTCCAGTCTTTCAACTTAATGAAGGCAAGACCCGCATTTTGACCAATACCCGTGAACGAGAAACCAGCAACACTAAATACAGATTCAACATGTTCTTTCTCGTTGTTGAGGAAGAAGCCTGTCATTTGATCAATTGTTTTGCCAGTGCGTTCAAGCGTTGCATTTGGTGGTAGCTGAACGAGTGTCATCACCACACCTTGGTCTTCATCTGGTAAGAATGAAGAAGGAAGGTTGACAAATAACCAGCCCATCACAGCAATCACAACACCATAGACCAATCCTGCAAATAGCTTGGCATGTGTTAAACGGTTTACGCCGTTTTGATATTTCACCGAAATTTTGTCAAAACCATTGTTAAACCAACGGAAGAAACGGGCAAAAATGTTATTGCTTTGAGGTTTGTTGGCATCATGTTTTTTCAACATGGTCGCACACAATGCAGGGGTAAAGGTTAATGCAACAATCAATGAAAGAATCATTGCTGTAACGAGCGTGATAGAGAACTGACGATAAATTACACCTGTCGTACCCCCCATGAATGCCATAGGTACGAATACTGCAGTTAAGACAGAGGTAATACCAATCAATGCACCAGAGATCTGTCCCATCGACTTTTCAGTCGCTTCCACAGGTTCAAGGTGCTCTTCTGCCATCACACGTTCAACGTTTTCTACGACGACAATCGCATCATCCACCAGAAGACCAATGGCGAGAACCATAGCGAACATGGTTAATGTGTTAATCGAGAATCCGAACATGTTGATCACAGCAAATGTACCCAATACAACCACTGGAACAGCCATTGTTGGAATAATGGTTGCACGCCAGTTTTGTAGGAACAAGAACATGACCAAGAATACGAGGATAATTGCTTCAATTAAGGTTTTCACAACACTTTTAATTGAGAGCTCAATAAATGGTGTTGTATCAAATGCAAGTTTGTCCACCATACCTGTTGGGTAGTTTGGACGTAATTCTTTTAAACGATCTTCAATCGCTTGGGCTGTATCTAATGCGTTTGCACCCGTTGCCAAACGAATCGCTACACCACCTGCAGGTTGACCATTAAATTTAGAGTCAAATGCATAATTATCTGCACCTAATTCAATTTTAGCGACATCACCTAAACGAACTTGTGCACCATTTGGTGAGTTCTTAAGGAAAATATTTGAAAATTGTTCAGGTGTTTGTAAAAGACTTTGAGCAGTTACAGTCGCATTTAAAACTTGACCTTGTACAGAAGGTGCACCACCTAACTGACCTACCGCCACTTGCGCATTCTGAGTTCTTAATGCATTTGCAATATCACTTGGTGTAACTTGCAAGTTGGCCATTTTGGATGGGTCCATCCAAATTCGCATAGCATATGAACCACCAAATACTTGCACTTCACCAACACCAGTCACACGGCTAAGTGGTTCAGAGATATTTGAATTTACATAGTCTTTAATGTCATTTGCATCTAATGCATCTGACTCAGAATAAAACGCAATAACTTGTAAGAAGCTTGCGCCAGACTTGGTAACTTTTAAACCTTGACGTTGTACGTCTTCAGGCAAAAGTGCAGTCGCTGATTGAAGTTTATTTTGAACTTGTACCTGTGCAATATCAGGATCGATACCTTGTTCAAAGTTTAGAGTAATGGAAGCTTGTCCATTACCAGCACTGTTAGATGAGATGTAACGTAACCCATCCAAGCCATTCATTTGTTGTTCAATAATTTGCGTTACTGTATTTTCTACAGTTTCAGCAGATGCACCCGGATATGTTGCAGAAATCGATACCGTTGGTGGTGCAATCGTTGGGTATTGCGCAATTGGCATCTTGGTGAGGGATAAAATACCCGCCAACATGATGACCAATGCAATCACCCAAGCGAAAATTGGGCGATGGATAAAAAAGTGAGCCATTCAGTCTACTCCTTATGCATTTGAAGTAGCTTTTTGTTCAGATTGAGCTGCTGGCTTTGCTTGTTGACCATCTTTGCCGGCTTGAGGTGCTGCAGCTTGAGGTTGATAAGGTTTAGCTACAACTTGTTGTTCAGGTTTAACTTTCGCCACACCATCTACAATGACCTTGTCACCTGTATTTAGACCTTTGGTCACAATCCAATCTTTACCTTGTACACCTGCAGTCTCAATTGGACGTACTTCAACTGCACCTTTCGCGTTCACGATCATCGCAGTCGCTTGACCTGTTGGTGTACGGGTCACAGCCGCTTGAGGCACTAAAATCGCATTAGGAATTACACCTTGCACAATTTGAGCATTAGTGAACATTCCTGGCAATAATAATTGGTTCGGATTTGAGAACACAGCACGAAGGGTAACTGTCCCTGTTTCTGGATTTACACTTGCATCAGAGAATGCAAGATTACCTTCAATAGGGTAAATGCTGCCATCTTCAAGTTTTAAACGAACTTTAGTATTGTTGCTGCGGTCGATGCTGCCTTGACTCAACTGTTGACGTAAGCGAAGAAGCTCTGCACTTGATTGGTTGATATCAACATAGATTGGATCAAGCTGTTGAATTGTCACCAATGCTTCAGGTTGATTAGCCGTTACCAATGCACCTGCAGTCACACTAGAGCGGCCTGATTGCCCTGAAATTGGTGAGCGAACAGTAGAATAACCTAAGTTAATCTGCGCATTTTTCACCGCTGCTTCTGAAGCTGCAACATCTGCTTGTGCCAATTTTACTTGTGCTTGTAGATCATCAAATTCTTGCTTAGACACAGCATTGATACCGACAAGTTGGCGATAACGGTCAGCTTTAACTTGAAGCGCATTAAGATTGGCTTTTTGACGAACTAAGGCTGCTTTTGCACTGTCTAGGTTCGCACGGTTGGTATTTGCGTCAATTTCGTACAGAGGTTGTCCTTCACGCACAAAACTACCTTCAGCAAACAGACGCTTTAAAATCACACCGCTTGCTTGCGGACGTACTTCAGAAATTTGATAGGCTGAAGTTCGACCCGAAAGCTCGACAGTTTGTTCAACACTTTGTGGTTGAGCAACGATGACACCAACTTCAGTTGGCGGCATTTGCTGTTGTGCAGCGGCTTGCTCTGCATCTTTTGGATCTTTGCTACAACCCACAAGTGCAATACTTGTTGCAAGAGCACAAGCAGTGAGGGCAGGGGCCCAAAGCTTTGCCGACATCATTATTCCACCTCGTTAGATTTTTCTCTAAAAATAATTGTTTGCTTTGCTATCCGTTGTGATAGGACTAACCACAGTATAGTCAGCCATATCAACGCAATACTCCAACCTGCAACAACATCTGTCGGGTAATGAGCACCGAGATAAACCCGTGAAAAACCCATGCCAACAAACCATATACAGGCAGCGACAAAAATGATTCTACTTTGATGATGGTTTCGAAAGATCATGATCATCAAACCAGCAATCACTGCTGCATAGAGACTATGTGCGCTTGGAAATGCGGCTCCATAAGTTTCAACGATTTGATAAATTGCATTTGGACGAGGTCGGTCGAAAGCATATTTGAGTAACCAGCCAAGACAGGCACCACCAACGAGACCAAGTGAGATAAATAGACAGTTAGCATATTGTTTTAATCGCCATTGCTGTAAGGTCCAAATCGCCACGCACATCAGCATGATCGGTAAACCGCCAACATGAGACAATAAAACCGCAATTCCATCTATGAGGGGATTGCGGTGTTGACTCATCCATGAAACAGCAGTGAGATCGAGCTGTTGTATCGTTGGAATATAGATTCCTATACTACTTATCGTTATTCCTAAACAACCTATTAAAATCAGTAAGTAAGGCATATAAAATAACCTAAGTTATATTATAGTGGCATACATTTATTGCATGAATGCGTCAAAGTGTACTCGCCAGTACACTTTTTTTCAAGTCAGTGTAAAAGCATAATTTATAGTAATTTCATTACAATGTGCATCTTATTTTTAGCACAAAAAATAACACAAATATCTAATGAGAAGATTTCTTTGGTGAAATTGGATCTTCGACCTCTAAAGGTTGTTTTGGGGGCCAGAAAAAGTCCATTGGTCGTGTAACAAAGTGAGTAAATACTAATTTTGCCAGAGGTTTCCATTGTTCAAAACGAACACGTCGTGCGCGTAATGCCACAATAATAGTGAGACTAAAGCTGACAAATAAGTTGGTCAAACCAATTAATAATACACCAAGGAATGAAACAATAATGAGCCCTATTTCAGGCGTGCCATTGATACTCAATAGGCCCTGCATAAAGTTTGCTGAAGCAAAGGCAATATGGCGAATATCTAAAGGCAGACCAAGAATAAAACCAATTGTCCCCATGCTGCCTAGCATGATTCCGAACAGGAAATTCCCGGCTAGTGCTCCTAAATTACGTTCAATATAGTTTGCAAACTTTTCCAGTCTGTCAGTACCTAGCCAGTTTTTTAAGCGATGATGTGCTTTTAAGCGAGGTCCTACTTTACGATACACTGCCATGTTGTCGAAGTAACCTGCGATTAAACCAGATAAAAATAGACATACACCTGCAATAGCTGCATGTGGTACTGCTAGGGATGTAAAAGGATTTAAACTATGAAGTAAATATGTTGCTTTACTGTGATTGAGTAATTGTTCACCCAAAATCAACGGCCACATCATGGTGATCAATGCTGCAACCGGGATTGCAATGGAAATATTGCCGAGAATAGCGACAAACTGCGTACGGATAATATTGATAATCAGTGCAGCAAGTTCTGCGATTTGTGCAGTTCGAGACCCTTTCTTTTGTTGAACTGTCGCGGCTAGGGCAGCTGCAGTCATAGCAGGTTGTTTGGTTGCAACCGTAAAATGGAGTACATGGATCAACATGAAACCTAATGCATAGTTCATGCTATACGCGAAGGCTTGCATGATAGGTGCCATGGCGATGCGCGCAGTGAGAATCTTCAAGGTCGCCATGATAGCGATAATGACACCTGCACCTGCGGCTGATTTGTACATACTGAAAAAACCAGCTTTATTGGTACTTACATAATGTTCGCCAGTTTTACTGGCATTTTCAGTGACTTGTAATGCGATTAATTCACTGTTTGTTTTTAAAAGCTCTCGAACACTTCGCTCCTCATAGTGAGCCGCAACTAAATCTTGACATAACTCAGCTAGTGCTAAGTATTGAACTTTTCCAGTTTCAGTCAATAAGTTCAGTAATAGTTCAATACGATCTAAACATTGCTCAAGCAAAGACAATAAATAAGTGAGACTTAAACTCACCCCAATTCTTTTCGTAGCACGACGAATCTTCAAAACGACATCGCGGCACTGCTCGATCATCACCAAAGCCTGGTTGGCGTCGGGTACGACCATTTCAGTAAGATCATCAGCTTCACTATAATGTTTTTTGTATAGCTCAATAAATTCAATGATTTCACGATTCTGAACCAAAAAAGGTGACTCATATTCAGTCAGTTCTGGTTGTGCATTAATAAACTCAGGATAAAGTCCAATACCGCTGATACGGTAAGATAAAACTGTAATGGCTTTAATCATGTCGCGTTTGATGCCAAATTTTGCATCTAAGCTGCCATTACTTTGATTGACAATCTGAAAAAACTGAATCCATTGCTGATCTTCAATATTTTCTAGCCAATATTTATCGCTACGCAAATGAAAGACACGGAAGACTAAATCTTTTAGATCAGTTTCATCGGTCAAAAGGGGAAGAACATGCGCTCCCATTCGTTGACCCAACTGATTCCAAAAACCATCTAGAGAAAGAATCCCACTGTCCGCATAAATAGTGGTTTGTTTATAGCGATTGATCAGATGAACGATATAGGCTTGAAAAGTGGTGCCAGCAGTCGGCGTAATTAATAACGCTTGTATCAACGCCTGAAATTTTTGATTAATTTCTTCTAGGTTATAACTGTCTGATGGACGGATGCGATTAACGAGTTCAATGAGTATGTTTTCGTCTGGAGCAGCTTGATGATGGTCAAGTTGCTCCTGCATTTGTTTAAAAAGATCATTAAAGTTTATATGCATACGCAAATTTTTTTAGTTGAAGTTTATTGGATTCGATCTAATGCTAATTGCGCCAAATTATCAAGCGCTTGACGATAAATACTTTCAGGCAGTTGTAACAATGCCTCACGAGCTGCTGTAGTTTCTTCAACAGCACGTTCGCGACAGTAATCTAGTGCACCAGAGTTTTGAACAATCTGAATCACTTGATCCAAATGTTCAGTACCACCTGTAGTGATGCTACGACGGATAATATCGTGCTCTGCTCCAGAAGTTTTTTGTAGAGCAGCAATCAGTGGCAGTGTTGGCTTACCTTCCATTAAGTCATCACCAATATTTTTACCAAGTGTTTCTGCGTCAGAGGTGTAATCGAGTATGTCATCTATGATTTGAAATGCATTCCCGAAATGACCTGCGTATTTTCTGAGTGCTTCACGATATTGATGTTGATTGGCAAGAATCGCAGCGCCTTCAGTCGCCAATTCAAACAAACGAGATGTTTTGCCGTGAATAATATCTAAATACGTCGCTTCAGTGGTTTCAGGTTGATGTTGAGATTGCAGTTGAAGTACTTCTCCTTCGGCAATTTCACATGTTCCTGTTGAGAAGTCTTTTAATAACACCATATTGTTCAAATCTACGAGCAAATCGAAAGCTCTAGAAATCAGGAAGTCTCCAACAAGTACAGCGGTTTGGTTATTCCATGTTGCATTCGCTGTAGGACGACCACGGCGTAACCCAGACTCATCTACGACATCATCATGTACCAGTGTAGCGGTATGCAGCATTTCAATAATTGCAGCTAACTTTTGGGCATGCTCTAGGTTGGTTTCACCGCAAGCGCGAGCAGCCAATAAACACATAATAGGACGCATGCGTTTACCACCTGCCTCAACCACATGTTTGCTGACTGACATCACCAAAGCAACTTTAGAGCTGATTCCTTCATTAATAAGTTGGTCCATCGCAGCAAAGTCTGTAGCAACAGGTGCGAGAATGTCTTGCTTAAAATCGATGGCCATAACAATGAAGTCCTTATACAAACAGTAGATGTTACTCAGCTAGTGTAACAATTTAAGTGAAAGTTTTGGTCGCTTTGCCACATGAATATGCATGATTTTCTTAATGTTGTTCAGTTTCTATTCATGTTTGTGATTTAATTTTCATAATACCAATAAAACTTGATATGTTATTTGATATTCGAAGTAGTTCATTTTGTGAATAAATATAGTTTAATCAATCAGCAAATTGTTATTTTCATGTAAGAAATAGATATTTCGGGTTGAAAGTTAACTTTTAGACAAAAGACCTTGTTGTTTATTTCATTATCACTTAAAATCCTTGCCCTTGAATAACCCCCAGTGGCGTTCGTTTTAAGATCGATATATTCCTTTATCGGCACGACGACACGGGCCTGTTGGAGTACATTATGTACGCAGTAATCCAAAGCGGTGGTAAACAACACCGTGTTGTTGAGGGTGAAACCCTTAAAGTTGAATTATTGAAAGCTGAAACTGGTTCTACTATTACGTTTGATGACGTATTAATGTTAGTGAACGGTGATAGCATTCAAATTGGTGCTCCAGTTGTTGCTGGTGCTAAAGTAACTGCTGAAGTAGTTAGCCATGGTCGTCACGACAAAATCCGCATCATCAAAATGCGTCGTCGTAAACACTATCGTAAACAACAAGGTCACCGTCAATGGTTCACTGAGTTGAAAATTACAGCTATTTCAGGCTAATTACGAGGAGTAAATAGACATGGCAACTAAAAAAGCCGGTGGTTCGACACGTAACGGTCGTGACTCAAATCCTAAAATGTTAGGTGTTAAAATGTTCGGTGGTCAAGCTGTGACTGCTGGTAACATCATCGTTCGTCAACGTGGTACAGAGTTCCACGCTGGTGCTAACGTTGGTATGGGGCGTGACCATACTTTATTTGCTACCGCTGATGGCGTGATCAAATTCGAAGTTAAAGGTCAATTTGGCCGTCGTTATGTATCTGTTGAAACTGTATAAGTTTTATCAGGCATAACCAAAAAACCCACTCTTGAGTGGGTTTTTTTATATCTGAAAGAAAGTTTTTGAACTTAAGTGAATCTTCATCATGATGAAGTATTTTCAACAATTTAGCTAAATAACAATACAAAAGTTCTTATTTTCTCAATTATTAGCGATCAAATTTGGTTTAAGATGACTCCATATCAAATGATGATCAATAACAAAAGGTGGGATCATGACAATGCTTCGTAAAACGATTGGTGCAATTACAATGAGTGCTGCAATGATGGCACCAGTCGCAAGCACTCAAGTTTTCGCAGCGCCAGTGGCTGCTTCGGAGCAACAAGCGACCGCAAACTTGGTTCGTCAATTAAACGGAATAAAAAGTTTAACGGCAAATTTTGAACAAACAACGAAAGCAACTAAATCTAGTAAAGCACCACAAAAACAAGGTTTGAGTGCTCAACATATGAATCAGACTTTTACTGGGGTGATGAAAGTTGCTCGTCCAGGTAAGTTCTATTGGGAAACTACAGCACCAGCAAAACAAACAATTGTGACTTCTGGAAAGATGATTTGGATCTATGACCCAGATCTACAGCAGGCAATTCGTCAAAATATGGATGAGCAAGTTGCCAATACACCAGCATTATTATTGTCTGGTAACACTAACCAAATTATGCAGTCATATCGTGTAACACAGCCCAATAAAGCTAAAACTTATTACACGTTATATCCTAAGCAGAAAGATGGTGCCTTTCAGAGTCTGACCATTAGTTTCGGTGCAAATAAAGCGCCAAGCTTAATGATTTTAGAAGATTCATTAGGACAAACTACACACGTTAAATTTAGTAATGTGAAAGTAAATGCAGGTATTCCGGATTCAACATTTAACTTTACACCGCCTAAAGGCACAGACATTATTGACCAATAATATAAAAGCAGCGTTTATCGCTGCTTTTTTTAACTACAAATTTCAACTGAATTGATGTCTGCTAGAATTTATAGTCTCTGTGTTAAACACTCATTTTATTGGAGGCTATATGCTAAATCACATGAATCAGTTTAGAAAAGTGAGTGTTATTTGTGCATCAATGATCATGTTAGGCGCTTGTCAGCCTAAATCTGATACAGAAACTAAAAAAAGCAATGAGACTGCTGCGCAAGCAAAACAATCAGAATCTTGGTATATCGAATCGAAGAACGTCGAATTAAAGCCTAAACAGAAGCAAGTATGTGATGAGGCAGGGTGTACAGAATATTCATTCCAAACGGTTGAAACTAATCATCCGTGGATTAATACGTATTTTAAAAATCGAATTGAAAAAGCAGACCCTATACCATTCCAATCGGCTACTAAGAACACAGAGACAAGAACTGTGGATCCGCTGAAGTTGAGTCAGAGTCAGACTGTGGTACGTTATTTAAGTCAACATCAGAATATAGCGAGTTTTGAATATCTGAGCTATGTATATCCTGCTGGTGCAGCACATGGGATGTACCACAAAGAATATGTTCATTTCGATTTAAAAACTAAAAAAAGAATAGCACTACAAGATTTAATTGTGAAAGGTCAAAATAAAAAGCTATTAGAAACACTTTATAGTGCTAATAGTATGTGGCTTACAGATCACAATATTGAACAAGATAAACTCGAATTAAGTGACAATTTCTATTACGGAGTTGATGGTATCGTCTTTGTTTATCCGCTGTATGAACTCGCGTCCTATGCTGAAGGAATGTCTGAACTCACTTTACCTTATGTGAGTGTGAATGGTTTGATACAGTCAGAATATCTTCCAAACCTACCCAAACTCGCTGCTGAGTAATTGACTCTATTTTAATTTGATTCAATAAGCTTCAGCTGTCAGCGCTTCGACTGTATTTTTTTCAACGAAGCGCTTACACTATAGGCAGTTTTTTTCCCTGAAAAGATTAACCATGATCGACCCGAAATTACTTAGAAATAATATAGAGGCTGTAAATTTAGCCTTAGCTAAACGTGGCGTGCAACTCAACGTAGAAGAATGGGCATCTTTAGAGGCTCGTCGTAAAGAAATTCAGTCTAAGACTGAAGCTTTACAAGCAGAACGTAATTCGGGTGCTAAACAAGTTGGTCAAATCAAAAAAGCAGGTGGTGATGCCTCTGAAATCATGGCTCGTATGAGCGCGATCGGAGATGAAATTAAAGCCGCTGAGCTTGCGTTAACAGAACTACAAGCTGAAATTGAAGCAAAATCACTTTCTATTCCAAACCTACCTCATGAGTCGGTGCCAGAGGGCAAAGATGAGAATGACAACGTTGAAATTTTAAAATGGGGTACGCCTCGTGAATTCAACTTTGAAATTAAAGATCACACTGATCTTGGTGAGTGGATGGGTGGACTCGAGTTTGAAACAGCGACTAAGTTAACAGGTACTCGTTTCAGTGTGCTCAAGGGCCCGCTTGCACGTTTACAACGTGCACTAACGCAGTTCATGTTAGATACACATACATTGAAAAATGGCTATACAGAAGCTTATGTACCGTATTTAGTAAATGCTGATTCATTACGTGGAACTGGTCAGTTGCCTAAATTTGAAGAAGATTTGTTCAAGCTTCAAGGTGACAAAGAATATTACTTGATCCCAACTGCTGAAGTACCTGTGACTAACTTTGTGCGTGATGAGATTATTGATCCTGAGCGTCTACCGTTAAAATATGCTGCTCATACACCTTGTTTCCGTAGTGAAGCTGGTTCTTATGGTCGTGATACACGCGGTTTGATTCGTCAGCACCAATTTGACAAAGTTGAAATGGTTCAAATTGTTAAACCTGAAGACTCTATGCAAGCATTGGAAGAGTTAACAGGGCATGCTGAGGGTATTTTACAGGCGCTTGGATTGCCATATCGCAAAATCATCTTATGCGGTGGTGATATGGGCTTTGGTGCAACGAAGACTTATGACTTGGAAGTTTGGGTACCAAGCCAAAATACCTATCGTGAAATTTCATCGTGTTCAAACATGGGGGATTTCCAGGCTCGTCGTATGAAAGCTCGTTACCGTGCTGATCAAAAGAAAACAGAGTTTGTTCATACTTTGAATGGTTCAGGTTTAGCAGTTGGTCGTACTTTGCTCGCGGTAATGGAAAATTATCAACGAGAAGATGGTTCGATTGAGATTCCTGAAGTCTTGCGTCCTTATATGGGTGGACAAAGTTTTATCGATTAATCGATAAAACACAAAAAAGCTAACTCAATTGAGTTAGCTTTTTTTTTTTTTGAGTGTTTTAATGAATGAGTTGAGCACTGCCTGTTTGCCTTTCAATAATTTTTTTTAAGGTCTCACTCGGTTTTTCGCCAAATGCATCTTTATACTCAAGTGAAAAACGACCTAAATGTGTAACACCCCATTTATAAGCAATTTCAGTAATATTAATTTTATGCGTAGACTGTGAAATTTCATTATAAATACATTTAAGTCGGTAATGGCGTATATAAGCATTTGGACTGCATTTTAAATATTTTTTGAAAATTGTATTCAGCTTTTTTTTGCTTAATCCAGATGCATATTCTAAATCTGAAATTTCAATTTTTTGATGTATATTTTTTTGTAT
The DNA here is from genome assembly GCF_056784015.1 of Acinetobacter sp. ANC_7655. NCBI lineage: Bacteria > Pseudomonadati > Pseudomonadota > Gammaproteobacteria > Moraxellales > Moraxellaceae > Acinetobacter > Acinetobacter sp. ANC_7655. Next base: position 108,547 of record NZ_JBWYJB010000003.1, read on the forward strand.
GAATTCTAACAAGCGAGTAAAGAAGTCAGGATAATCTAAAGTATTTTTATAAATTAAATCACTATAGTTATTGGGTTGAGATAATAATAATGACTTCACAATAATATATTCAAAATCTGAGCGCATTTCTTGAAAAAATGAAGTATTGGTAAAATTGTTTGTGAAATTTTTAATACTGTCAATTAAATCCCACCATGCTTTAATTTTCGGGTTGTTTTGATCCATCACATTTTGAAATACCAAAGGTTCGGTAACTGGCTGAGAGATTAAATCTGAAAGTATTTTTTCAACAAAAGTCTTTGAAAAAGAAATGAATGTTTGCACACAGTCTTTGTCAATAATTAGTTCAAATTTATCTTCAGGTGAAACAATGGATGCTTGATCATAACAGGCGTAAAAAGTTTGACCATCTTTTTTAAATAGTGGTCGCCCATTTTTAGGGCGCGTTATACAAAAGTGGTTCATATTTTCATGCGTATGCGTTTTGAAAATTACATCTTTACCATATGTTAAATCCCCAATAATCATACGACCGATTTGCGATCCATTAAAACTAAAATCCAATGGTTCATATTGATTAAAATCGACTAAATCATGTGGGCCAATGATTAAATCAAGACAATGGTTGGCATCATGAATATTCTGCGTATGTGATTGAATCGTAGAAATAGACCTGTGTTGCTGGCTATACATAAATACCTCTATCCTTAGCTTGCTTATCATTACTTATGCAAAAATCAATCCATGATTTTGCTTTTTTTGTTTTATCTCAAATAAATAAATTAATCTAAAATAGTAGAATATAAAAATACTCTTTTGGTACTAAATTAGATTAATTTGATATGTTATTTAAAAGTGGTAAGCGACACGTAACATAGGGCTACTCGCGGTCGCTCCTGAACCAGCAACACCAGATGCATCATTACCATATTTATTTTTCCAGTATTGATAAGCAATCCCAGCTTTCAATTTTGGTTGATTGGCAGATTTATCTTTAAGTAAAGAATACATTAAAGACATGTCTACAAAGATTTCACTGGCGGTAGGCTCACCAAAAGGATCTTTCCCTTTGGTACTCATCCAAACACCTATGCCTTGATAATTCCAATTCGATTGCATAATAGGAAAATCCCAAAGCACTTGAAGTGCTAAGTAAGGATCATAGGTATATTTTTTACTCAGTACATTAGCATCATTGCTCTCGTAATAGCCTAGCAAACTGAGATTAAGATAGCCTGGTGTATTTAATGTAACACTTGGACCAGCAACATACATTTGTCGATTTGAACCATAATCATCATTCTTTGTATTCCAGTCAAAACCTACTGTAAAACCATATGTCTTGAACCAACTAGAATCATTCGGTTTGTGTTGCGTGATACTTGGGATATCTAAGGTATGACGATAAATTGCATATGCCTCTTGAGCTCCTCGACCAGAAGCTTTGTTTGCATTTGGTTCAGCTGAGGATTGATGCATATTGAGTTGAAAAAAATTGGTGCCATATTTATAGCCGCTTAGGTGTACAAGACTAAAAATATATTTGTCAAAATCACCGTCTTTAAATGGTTCTGAGAAATCTTGACCATAACTGACAGCCAGTGAAGTATCACTCCAATTTGCCGCTTGAACTGCAGTGCCTAATGCAAAGCAGATTGATCCAGTGAATAACCCCTTTAAAATATAATTCACAGCTAAATTCCCTCTTAAAATAAATAAGCCGACAGTGAAACGGTCGGCTTAAGTGGTGGATTAACGAATATTATGCTTTTCCAAAATTGGTAAAACATGATCACGGAAATACGGAAATTCGCGGCTATAATCGAGGAATGAAAGAGTCGTTCCTCTAAAACCAGCTTCATGTAAATCTAAAATACCTTGCGCGACTTGTTCAGGTGTACCGACTAATGGAAAGCCACCATGGCCTACACTCATTGCATCACGAATGGATTGTTGAACCTCTTTTGGGAAACTTTGAGCATGTGCAAACATTAAGCTCATCAGATTGTCAACGGCAACAGTATCAGCATTGTTTAATTGACGATCCCATTCTGCTTTGGCTTCCTCTTGTGTAGGTCTGCAAATGACATGGGAGAAGGTCATCACATTGACTTCTCGGTTTACGTCGCGACCTGCTTGTTTAAGCTCATCAATTTCAATCTTGCTTCTGCCCAAGTCTGAAGCTGGTGTAAAAAGAAAGTCCGCATTATTAACGGCAAATTCACGTCCATTTTTTGAACCAGCAGCATTGAAGATAGGCGGATGTACAAGTGGTTTTGGTTTTCCATAAGTTCCTTTGGTTTTGAAAAACTTACTTTCAAAATCAAATTTTTCTTCACTGGTCCATACTTTTTTAATCAGGTCATACCAGTCTTGTGCATAACCATAACGAGTTTCGTGATCATCAGGTAAATGTAGACCGAGTGCTTCATATTCAGGTTTATTCCAGCCTGCAACAATGTTGAGTCCAATACGACCTTGACTAATCTCAGATAGCGTTGCAATCTGCTTGGCAACTACAACTGGATGATTGGGGACAGTCTGAATTGTCGCAAAAACTGTAATGTCTTTGGTTAAAGCCAATAATGCGGCCGCCCAAGTCATGGTCTCTAAAATTGTTCCCTGAAAGTCTGTTTCACCGCCATAGCCTGTAAAGCGAGCAATCGGTAACATGAAGTCGATACCAGCTTCATCTAGCATTTTTCCAAGTTCGAGATTCTTTTCCCAGCTCGCACTCCATCGATCTTCAAGAGTTGAAATGGTCATTCCACCTGAGCAGTTAGAAGCAAATGAGCCGAGTAGAAAGCGATTATCATTGAAAAAGTGATGTTGATTCATTTTAAAAAATCCTTAAATTTCGTGAATTCGCTATACACCAGCAAATGCTTGATGAAGATTTGCTTGTTTATATTGCCCGTTATGGAACACCAATGGATTTCCAAGCTGATTACGGCAGGCTTCAATTTGTCCCACAATAATGTAGTGATCCCCAGCTTCATGAAGCTCATACTGACGACAAACAAAAGTGGTTAAGGATTTATTTAGAATGGGGATGCCCATATACTCATCAACGTCATCTAAGCCTTCGAATTTGTCATCAGAAGATTTTGAGAAATGCTTAGACTCTTGATACTGATCTTCACTCAAGATATTGATGGCAAAATATTCTGCCTGTTTGAAATCTTCGAAATGTGTCGCAGATTTTGCGATGTTCCATAAAATTAAAGGTGGATCAAGCGATACAGAAGTAAATGAGTTCGCTGTCATTCCAATTTTTTTATGATTTGAATCTAATGCAGTTACTACTGTAATCCCAGTTGCATACTGACCTAAGAGTTGGCGTAACGAGCGTTGCTCCAACTGTATTACAGGTGTCATTTCATTTAACATGATCATAATCCTTCATCTTAATTCTGATTGTCAGAATGAGTTCCTTTATTCGCCAATCGGTTTATTTTCACTGGATGGCCAAGTTGGCATCAGTTCATTTGAGGGTAAAGTTTCATCTAAAAGTTTCTTGGCAGTTTCAACACCTGCAACAGGTAGTCCAGTTGGATCTAATACGCCAATTTGCACCAGTAAACTTGCCTGATCCCAATAGATATGCTCATGACATAGTTTCGGTCCACGGAACTTGATAATGCCGAGCATTGGAATCTCTACATATTTTCCTGTCGGTTTAATTCCAGGAATTAACCAATCAATTTCCTCATCATGAGTAAAACTCATAATGAATTCATCAACGACTTGAGTTGCGCCTACAGTTCGTGAAATAGGCGTCAGTTTCATATCTTTTGGATTGTTATGAACAAAATGGTATTGATAGAAGCGAGCTAATTGTTTGTAGCCGACGCCACCTGTCAATGTTGGAATGTGATTGACATAAGGCTCTGCCACCATTGTTGCCATCGTGTCTGGAACATTTCGAGTGTCAAATTCAAATCGAACATGCTCTTCCCATAGCGCAGCAAGGTCGTAATTTGGTCCTATTGCTTTGCGTAAAGCTGTAATGGTTCTTTCATGTGCCATGAGTGCACTAGGCTTGTGATAATGCATACTCTGTGGGCGAGCAAAGGCATGATCGACATCTGGATAAATATATGTTTCGACTTTTGAGTTGTTTTGCAGAGCAAGTAGGATTTGTTCACGAGTGTTAGAATCACAGAATTGATCTTGTTCAGCAAAATGAAGAACCAGTTTGGATTGAATGTTGACTGCTTCTTCTAGGTTTTGCTCGATTCCTACACCGTAGTAAGAAACAGAACACTTTAAATCTGGAATGCGGCAAGCTGCGAGATATGCCAATTTACCGCCTAGGCAGTATCCGACCAATCCAGTACCTGCATCTTGATCAACTGTTTCAAGGGATTTGAGTGTTTCAATTGTAGATTTGATATCCTCAATACCCAGATCTTGATTAAATTGAGTATATAAGTCATATGCTTTTTGAAAGTCTTCTTCGGTATAACCGAGTTCTACATTAGGTTGAATACGCCAAAATAAATCAGGAACAATAACGGTATAACCTTCTTCAGCCAAAAAGTCTGCCTTTTGACGCATAACTTCATTAACACCGAAAATTTCCTGACATAACACAAGACCAGGACCTTTACCTGCTTCAGGTACTGAAAGATATGCTTTAAACGAACCTGCTGATGAATGTACATCAATATATGAACCAGCCATCTCGATAATCTCCTTTACTGTTGAACTTATCATCGGCATCAGCAGGATTTTTGACTATCCAAATAGAGTTCAAGTTTTATCCGTTTTAGGTCCCTTCATCGATATGCATCTGTTAAAAAAGCTACCACTTGCTTACTTTTAAGCAGCTTGAGTCGTGGAGAAGGTGCTAAAATAGAGTGGGCATATGAGGATCGATTCAGTGGATATTTTTCCAATTTCATTAAAATTGCAGCAGCAACCTTGTTTGATTGTCGGTGGAGGGCATATTGCTTATCGCAAAGCACTGTTACTGCAAAAATCAGGAGCAAAAATTTCGGTTATTTCACCTGAGATTGAGGCGCAACTTTTAGAAATTGTCGAGAAAAGCTCTGGTCAATATATTCAAGCTCATTTTGAAGATCACGATTTAAAATTAAACGATTACCGTTTAGTGATTGCTGCCACAGATCAGCCTTTAGTGAATCAACAAGTTTTTGAAGAATGTGAAAACTTAAATGTATTGGTGAATAGTGTTGATGATCCACCACATTGCCGATTTATGGTCCCTGCAATTGTTGATCGCTCTCCACTTGTTATTTCAATTGCGAGTAATGGGACATCCCCAGTATTGTCCAGACAGATTAGAACTCAACTTGAGACTGTAATCCCGCATGGAATCGGAACATTAGCTAAAATCTCTGGTGAATGGCGAAAACGTGTAAAACAAAAAATTGAAAATCCTGATGAACGCCGTATCTTTTGGGAAGAGCTGTATGCTGGACCTTTCAAAGAGCATGTATTTAATAATAATCTGGCTGAAGCAGAAAAAATTATTCATCAGTCTTTAATAGAATGGAACAAACCCAAAGGTGAAGTTTATTTAGTTGGGGCAGGTCCAGGTGATCCCGAGCTTCTCACCCTCAAAGCTTTAAGGTTGATGCAACAAGCAGATGTTGTGATTTATGACCGTTTAGTTTCTGGTGCTATTATGGAGTTATGCCGCCGGGATGCTGAAAAAATCTATGTGGGTAAAGCAAGGTCAAATCATGCTGTTCCACAAGAAGGTATTAATGCTTTACTCGTGAAATATGCGAATGAAGGCAAACGTGTCTGCCGTTTAAAAGGAGGAGATCCTTTTATTTTTGGGCGAGGTGGTGAGGAAATTCAAGAACTCTATGAGGCAGGAATTTCATTTCAGGTCGTTCCCGGAATTACCGCAGCATCAGGGTGTTCAGCATATGCGGGTATCCCTTTAACTCATCGTGATTACGCACAAAGTGTTCGCTTCTTGACTGGACATTTGAAGGAAGGTTCTCCTGAACTTCCATGGAATGAACTCGTGTATGAACACCAAACATTGGTACTGTACATGGGGCTTGTTGGATTAGAAAAAATCTGTGAAAAGCTTATTCAACATGGTCAACGAGCAGACATGCCTGTTGCTTTAATTTCTAAAGGTACGACACCAGAACAAAAAGTTGTTGTGGGGACTTTGGCAGATATCGCTTCGAAAGTGTTAGAAAATCAAATTCAGGCGCCAACTTTGACCATTATTGGTGAGGTGGTGAAATTAAGAGAACAGTTGAAATGGCAAGACGAACTGTAAAAGTCTGCTATAAAGTTGAGAAATTATTGTGATTCATGTTGTTTTATACGAACCAGAAATTCCTGCAAATACAGGAAACATTATCCGTTTATGTGCAAATACAGGAGCACAATTACATTTGGTCAAACCGCTAGGTTTTGAGCTGGATGATAAGAAGTTAAAGCGTGCTGGATTAGATTACCATGAATGGGCTCGCATGCAGATATGGGATAATATTGAAGCATGTCTGGAAAATCTAGCGAGTCAAGGTGTGGATCAAGATTCGATTTATCCTTTAACGACCAAAGGTACCAAAACACCACATACCTCGAATCTGAATAGGCCAGTTGCTTTACTCATGGGGCCTGAAACGCGCGGACTACCTGAACATGTTCGTATGATGTTCCCAAAGCAACATTGGATTCGTTTGCCCATGGCGCCAAATTCTAGAAGCTTAAATTTATCTAATGCTACGGCAGTGATTGTTTATGAAGCATGGCGACAACAAGGATTTAAAGATTTAACTTAAGTCAGTAAGGTCATCGAAAGGTGACCTTTTTTAATGCATAAAAGTTTAGTAAAACTTGGCTAATATGATGAAATATTCATTAAGAATAAAATTAAAATAATGATTTTAAATACGATTTTATTTTATATTTCGGGAATCCAATTTTTTTGAGTAAAAGTCTAAAAAATATACAAAACGGTCAAATTTTTTCATTTGTTAATGAAATTAATATTTATATAAAACAGAGTATTAGGTTTTATTTTTGTTGATCTTAAACTAGCTGCCAACCAAACGAAATATTAGAAATTCGACCAATTGGTATATTTGTTGCTTAGTTAAAGTGAATATATGGTTCCGATAAATTTGATAGACGAACTGTGATTTGTACTTAAACGAAATGAATTTATCATTGTACAGCCAATGTCTAAAGATGTTCGACATTGGCTCACATTACCAATGGGGTGGTATGTGATGAAAGAGAATTGGTTTTCCAAATTTACTCCTTTTCAAGGAGATATTGAAAAAACTCCCGTTGCCATGAACGAGTACTTGCCTACAGGACAAAGTATTGTACTTGGACTTCAACATACATTTGCCATGTTTGGTGCAACAGTGTTGGCACCGCTGCTCATGGGGTTTGATCCTAGTCTAACGATCCTGTTATCTGGTATAGGCACGATATTATTTTTCCTTATCACAGGTGGGAGAGTGCCAAGCTATCTTGGGGGTAGTTTTGCTTTTATTGGTGCTGTGATTGCTGTAACAGGCTATACCGGTTCAGGATTAAATCCAAATATTGGGATTGCCTTAGGTGCAATAGTGGTATGTGGTATTTTCTATGCCTTGATGGGTTTACTTGTAATGAAAACGGGTTCTCAATGGATGGAGAATCTTTTACCACCAGTTGTTGCTGGTGCAATCATTATGATTGTTGGATTAAATTTAGCACCTGGGGCGATTAAAGCCGTATCAGGTAATGAGTTTGATACATGGATGGCTTTATTGACCGCAATGTGTATTGGTGGTGTCGCAGTATTTACAAGAGGAATGTTGAGACGATTATTGCTATTGGTGGGTTTGATAGTTTCGTATCTTGTATATTTTGTTTTAGCTAACATGATGGGAATGGGCAAACCAATCGATTTTAGCTCGGTTTCAAATGCGGCATGGTTTGGTTTACCAACTTTATATCAACCTGAATTTCAAATGAATGCAATTCTGCTGATTCTACCTATCGCATTTATTCTTATTGCTGAAAATCTTGCGCATTTCAAAGTTGTAAGTGAAATGACAGGCAAAAATATTACACCCTATATGGGTAGAGCATTTTTGGCAGATGGGGTATGTACCTCTATGTCTGGTGCAGTAGGAGGAACAGGATTAACTACATATGCAGAGAATATTGGGGTCATGGCGGCAACGCGTATTTACTCTACAGTGGTTTTTGTAATTGCGGGTATTGTCGCTATTATTCTGGGATTATCACCAAAATTTGGAGCACTCATTAGCACATTACCTGTCGCAATTTTGACAGGGACTTCAATGATTGTTTTCGGCTTAATTGTAATCGCTGGTGCGAAAATCTGGATCGAAAATAAAGTCGATTTTACTCAAAACGGCAACATTATTGTGGCATCAGTGACTGTGATTATGGGCGCAGGGAACTATTCGATTATGGTTGGTGGACTTGATCTCGGCGGCATTACAACGGCGACATTTGCGGGAATTATTCTAAATCTGATTTTTAATCGAGCTAAGCAAAAGCAGAATCAAATAGTAGCAGACGTTGTACCAGAAAAAACTTAAGTTTGAGACTTAGCTTTTAAGACAAATTTTAGTCAATCCTAAATTGTCGAAAGTTTCAGCAAGATAATGAAAACGTAAAAGATGTATACCTGATACAAGGGGATAAAAATGGGAATACCAGTAATTGATTTAGCAGGCGTAGATATAAACAAACCAGAAAGTGAGGCGACTAAACGTGCAGTTGCTGAACTGAGAAAAGCTGCGATGCATTCAGGTTTTTTCTATGTGAAGAATCATACAGTTCCTTTAGAAATGATGACGCGACAGTTTGCATTAGCAAAAGAATTATTGGCGCTTCCAGAAGACGTTAAGCAAAAATATGATGTACGTAATTTTTTTGGATTCCGTGGATTTGATAAACTAAATGGTCAGCAATTAGACCCTTACGGCAAGCCAGATTATAAAGAAGGGTTTTATTGTGGTCGTAATTATCCTCAAGATCATCCTTTTGCAATCGCTAAATATCAAAACTATGGTCCAAATCAGTGGCCTGAAGAATTACCTCAATGTGAATTGATTTGTCAGGAGTACATCGATGAAATGTATAAACTGGCAAATTTTCTGATGCAACTTTTGGCATTAACGTTAAATCTGCCATCGAACTATTTTGATGCTTCTAGTAAAGATCCTATGGGAACATTACGTATGTTGCGTTATCCACCTACACCTAGAGATGATGATGAAACATATGGCGTTGGCGCGCATACAGATTGGGGGTCAGTCACCATTTTGGCACAAGATCAAATAGGCGGATTAGAAGTGTGCATGCCTGACGGAGAGTGGGTTGCAGCACCACCAATTAAAGGAACATTTGTAGTTAATCTAGGTGATATGATTCCAAAATGGACCAATGGTCTATATCACTCCAATCCACATCGAGTAAAAAATAGTTTTTCAAATGGTGCTTATCGTTACTCAATTCCATTTTTTTATGAACCAGACTATCACGCTGTGATTGAGCCAGTTCCAGGAACATTGAAAGAAGGTGAATTACCTTTATATGCACCATGTACAGTAGGGGAGCATTTAGAAGAAATGTATAATCGTTCATATAAAAAAGCGGAAGAGAATGCAGTAGCTTAAATCTCGCGATACAAAAAAAGCATTATCTATATAATGCTTTTTTTTAAATTATTCTAATGATTTATGAGCGATATTGATTGATAAAGTCCTCAGAACTTAGCCCTTTTTTAGCATAATGAATTGATGCTCTTTCCGCATATATTTGTCTAATATAGCGCGCTATGTCGCAGCTATCTGCAAACATATTATATTTCCAACCCAAACCATAGGACCATAAATTAATATTATCCACGGTCATGATTTCAATATTTGTATCCTCATGATCCAAATAATGGTCAATCATCTTGCGAATGACCTCTTTGGTGCAGCTTAATTTATATGCATGCCATTCATCATGGGGACACGCATTTTTGGGTGGCTGCCTAAATGGGTATTGAATGCCTCTTCCAGGGCGATTAAGACCGTGACCTTCCCATGGGCTGTATTCTTGGGACCATGTATTTAATGGCCCGTTTGGAACCGCAGGACGTATTTGCCCCCAATGTACCAAATTTTGATTTAACCAATCATCTGCAAAACTATCGCAGTTGAAAGGATCAAGCTTTCTAATCGCTTCTTGGTCATGTTGAAAAGAGATATAAGATTCGATTGGATTTTCGATTTTGAAAATACAGTGGCTATAGTCCATCGCCATTTTAAATGGAATACCTTGATGATTGACTAAAGCTGCAACTTTTTCTACCCGGCGATAATCTTCAGACCAATTATCTACGTGATTTTCAAAGGTAATGGTTATACCCTTACTTTGAGCATACTCATAAAAATATAAATAGGCATCAGCAACTTGTTGATCATTAAGATAGTTGAATTTACTGTCTTTTGCTGCAAGCATAATGTTGTGGTATTTGGCGCCTACGGCACATGTTAGCTCGATATTTTCTTTGAATATTTTTTCATGTTCTCCCCAAATATAGCATCCGTAACCTGAATAAACTGGAATATTGTATTTTTGACTCCCTTTAATGTAATCATCAATCATTTCACGATGAGTCGGAATGTGATCGATAAAATCCCACACGCTCGATTCTGCAAGTAGATCGAATTTTTCCATTATTGATGGTTCTTCAAGAGATACTGGATGTTCAAATGATGAGGCTTGTATGCCTAGTCCAGCACAGCCTAATGGAAACATTTTTTTCATAAATTCAATACCAAAAATATATAATTAAATCAGTAAATTGATAATGCAAAAAAAATGCCTTAATCCCTTAATATTTCAATCTATTACATTATTAAAATGGCTTTTTTAAAATATCAGTTGTCTAATACGAACATAAATTTATCGAAATAAATTAGATACGGGGATGTATGATTAAAAACATTAAAAAATACAGCTATGGAATTATAGTAATCATCTGTGCAGGAATGACGACCTCTAAAGTGATGGCACAAAATGAAAATAAAGAACAAGCGGATTTAAATAATATTAATCCATTGACTCAACAGGAAATCGATCAAGCATTAGCTCAGATGAAAGCAAAAATGTTCAAAAATTTGGAAAATTGGAGTGCGGCGTTAAAACGAAATGATTTTGAGCGGACAGGAAAAAATTTAGTTTTAAAAAGTAAGAAACAGCTTGAATTATGTCATATATATCAAGCTTCTGTAGATGAAACATATTCTTTAGCGCAAAAAAATCGCCATCGTATGTCTATAGATGAACAGAAAATTGTGGATGATCGAAATAGGTTTATTGAGTATTTAGGATTCAAAGATAATCAAATTGATACTAAATTAGGTTTTAGTTGTCGATTAATTTAAAAAAAGCACGGATGAAAAATCCGTGCTTTTTAAACTCTAGAAACGGTAACCAATTTTAAAGCTATATCCAATAGCTGTATTGTCTTTAAAATCTGCATCATAGCGATCGGTTCCGAACCAACTAGCAGATTGAGCTTTTGCATCACCTAACCAAAAATATCGTGCACCCGCTTGAATGAATGTATTTTTATTAAAGCTGTACTGACCACCTAATCCTGCACTCCAAAAACCTTCAGATGGACCTAAGGTAGAAACATATTCACCTGCACCAGAGTCCCATCCTCCGATAATGGTCAATGCGAGTTTTTCATTTAATTTTCTTGCGATACCGAAAGTTGCAGATATTTGATCTTTTTCATAAGCGATTAAGTCGAAACCACGAGGTCCTTTACCTTGTCCCTCCGTAATCGAAGAAGTTAAAACTCCAAATTTGTATGGACGGATTTTGAACTCAGACCAATCTACCCAACGTAAATTGATATAAGCTAATGTATCAGCCATGATACCTGATTGGAAATCAAGGTTAACTGATTGTGGAGTCGATGCTGAGGTTTTACCTTCTGTATATTGGTAGTCGGTACCAAGTGCCCCAATTTTATCTACAATATGCCACCCAGGATGTACAATAGGTAATGTATCTGTAATCACTTCAGGCATACTTTCTTCAGCTTGAACTGAATATGAAATTTTTGATCTGTAGGTTAATGAAGCTCTTAATGCAATTTCAGGAATTTGAAATGCAGCACCCGCTAGCCAACCAAAAGCACCTTCTTCAGGCATACTTGCTTTATAGCCTTGATAATCTTTTCTTGTATCACGACCAAGAAGATCTCTTGAACCTGTACCTTTTTCCTTAAAAGTACTACACAGTGCTACACCATTAGTCTGTGAATTACATAAATAACCACCTAATAGACTGTAAGCAGTTCCTTGTAAACTAAGATCACCTTTTACTGTTTGATAAACTGGGCCTGCATAAAAATTAAGGTGTTCATTAGGTTGGAAGCCTACGACTAGAGATAAGCTATTTGTCGAAACTTCAGCCTCTGTACTGCCATACTCACTGTGAAATGCACCATATTTTGTCGCAGATTCAAGGTCACCTAATGGCAATCGTCCTGAGCTGTTGACTCTGGAATGTTTTTTATCAGAATTTGAATAAGAGGCTTTTGCTCCGAAAGGTTGGTCATAAATTAAACCTAATGAAATATTGTCAGTTACTTGAAATTTTAAATTAATATTTGCAAATCCGAACGTGTCAGCAATATCACTTAAATTTGAGCCCGCAATTTCCCCACCTGCATTAATATCATCTGCTGTAGGCATATTCCAACCATTCGGGTCTCTTAATCCTGCAGAAGCAGGGCCCGAAGGTTCGGTTCTCATTGTTCCTGAAAGATCAGCATCCAAAATTGAATAACTAAAATCTACATAGTTTCCTGACTGTAAAAAGCCATTCATCGATTGGCCTGAACGATCCATAGCTGCAGCATAAGCGCCCGCGGTTGGAAACATTGCGACCAAAATCGCCCCAGTAAGTGTATTCAAACGCATTATTACATTCCCTGTGTAATGAATATTATTAGAGCATTTACTCAAATATTTTGCTCTTTATACACATCGTGTAATTTTTGGTCAATGAGTATCCTGACAAATATGTAATTTTTTGCCAATCATTTTTTATTTAATTTCATGTATTTGCGTTTAAATGTGTTATTTCTCTCATTATTTTGAAATAAAGCTGCCTATTAGGATGTAGAGTTTATTTTTTAAATCAGAAATTTTGATTGATGTTTGATCATTTTGGTCAATTTGCATAATAAAAAAAGGCGCCTAAGCGCCTTTTCTAAAAAATCAATTTTTAACGATCATTAAACTCATCATGTTGAGGAGCAGGGTATTTAAAGCCTTTGGTTTTATAACCTAAATACAAAATACCACCAATCGCCCAAATCAAACCATATTTAAGCGATGCTTGATCGACCTCTAGCCACAATGCAAATACTGCAATAAAGCCGAGTAATGGTACGATAACGAAATTAATAATTTCTTTCGCTGTTTTAGTACGACCATCGCGTAACGCATACCGTGAGATAACAGATAAGTTCACAAAGCTAAATGCTGTTAATGCACCGAAGCTAATTAATGAAATGACAAAGTCTAAATCCATAAAACCAGCGGTTAATGCGACTGCACCTACAATCATGATGTTATATGATGGAGTGAAGTTTTTAGGGCTGATGTGACCAAAAATTTTCTTATTGATGACACCATCGCGTCCCATAACATACATGAGGCGTGATACACCTGCATGTGCAGAAATACCTGATGCCATAACAGTAATGATGGCAAATGCAAGTACATAAGACTGGAACAAAGATCCACCAACCAACAACAAAATTTCAGGTTGAGTTTCTGCAATATTCTGGAAGTATGATCCCGGATTATTAGGGAAATAGATCTGCATGAAATAAGTGCTGACGATAAAGATAATCCCTGCAATTAACGCAGTTAAGAAAATCGCTTTTGGTAGCGTTTTCTCAGTATCTTTAGTTTCTTCAGCGAGAGAACTGAGTGAGTCAAATCCTGTGAATGAGAAGCAGAGTAATGTCGCACCTGTGATTAAGGCACCCACTGAAGTTAACTCATTCCAAAATGGTTCTAAACTCCAAAGTTGGTAGCGTTGCTCAGCAGAGATTGGACCATCCGCGTTATATCCCATTTGGAGCTTGGTATAGACCATCCATGTAAATACAGCGATCACAATTAATTGTACGAATACAATTAAGCTGTTGAAATTTGCAACAAATCGCGCACCACGAAGGTTAATACCTGTCATAAATGCTGTTAACACAATGACCCAGACCCAATGATTGACATCAGGGAATAAAGCCTCAAGATAAATCACCGCAAGGATGATGTTGACCATGGGGGAGAGCAGGTAATCTAACCATGATGACCAGCCAACCATAAAACCAACGTTAGGGTGGATAGATTTTTGAGCATAGGTATACGCTGAACCTGAAGATGGATATCTACGGATCATATGACCATAACTCAATGAAGTCAGTAGGATTGCAACAAGTGCAAAAATATATGATGTAGGAACGTGGAAATTACTTTCTTCTGATACCAAACCGAAAGTATCAAACAACGTCATTGGCTGAATATAAGCTAAACCGATAATAATGATGTGCCAGAGTCCTAGCGTTTTTTGCAGTTTAGCTGCCGATTGAGTCCCAGTTATATTAGTCAACGGCTTTATCCTCTTAATCGTTGATCAAGGATCAGTCAAATCAATTAAGGATCGTTTGAGACGAACGATCCCCCCTAATGTTTTTTCAAAAGTGCGCCAATCTAAACCAAATTGATGCAGTTTGTCAGTAGTTTGTGCGAGTTTTTTTTAGCAGGATTTATGCCAAAGGTATTGAACTCATGAGTTAAAACAACTAACAAATGAAAAGCCTGATGTCTAAAAAAACATCAGGCTAGTTTTAAGCGTATCTTTACTTATTTTGAGAAAATTACCAAGCTTTTTCTAAGATAGATTTCAAATCTTTTAATGTCGCTTCTTTAGGGTTGAAAATGATAGATCCGTCATTTAACGCTTTTTCGGCAACTTCATCTAATTGAGATTGCGTAACTTTGCCTGTCTCACGTAATGTACGTGGCAGTTTAGTTAAATCATAAATGCGATCACGCATTGTGTTGATAATCGCAATAGCTTTATCTGCACGTTGATTTGCTGGTGTCTGTGCATAGATATCAGTACCTGCAAGCGGTAGTAACAGGTCAGCAATCTTATCGCCATTCACATCCTTGTTGTAATCGAGCACATAAGGGAGGAATAAGTTCATGCACAAACCATGTGGTAAGTGAGCAACTGCACCTAGAGCGTGTCCAAGGGAGTGAACAATACCGACCATTGCATTTGAGAATGCAATTCCAGCCATGGTTGATGCTTGAGCAAGTTCTAAACGGGCATCAGCATCTTTTGGATTTTCCAAAACTCTAAACAAGTTTTCACTAATTTTTTTAATTGCAGCAGTAGCGTAAGCATCACTGATAGGATTCGCTGCCAAACACGTATAGGCCTCAACTGCATGTGTCATTGCATCCATTCCTGTCATTGCTGTCAGGTGTGGAGGTAATGTTAAAGTCATACGTGGATCTAAAATTGCAGCACTAGGCATTAAATATTTTGAAGCAAATGCCATTTTTTGATTATTCGCTGTATCTGAAACCACAGCAACCATCGTGACTTCAGAGCCTGTACCTGATGTTGTTGGGATAACAAAAAAAGGCTTTAATGGGCGAGGTAGGTTGTGAGCTCCTGAATATTTCAGCAGATCATCGCCTCCTTCGGAGACGAGAATATTGGCAGCTTTTGCTGTGTCGATGACTGAACCACCCCCAATTGCAATGATGGCATCGCATTGATTGTTACGATACATCTCAGTCACGGCTTTTACTGTTTCTAAACTTGAGTCCGGTGGAACTTCATCAAAAATTGAGCCAATTTTTACTTCTGTCGCTGCAAAAGCAGCTTCCACTGGTTCAAGTAGACCATTGGCACGTACGCCTTTGTCTGTGATGATGAGTGGTTTTTTTGAACCCATTGAATCTAGCTCAAATGGAATGTGTTCAAGCGCAGCATTACCAGCAATCACTTTAACTGGACAGAAAAATTCATAATATGGTTTAGCCATGCTTAAGCACTCCCTTTAATATATGACTGAGCTACTTTGAGATAAATATTTGCTGCACCTGTCAATTTTTCTTTTAATGACAGATTGACCGGATATTCTTTGACTGCAAGTTCAGCGACTAATTTTGGAAGAATAAGGGCTTCCATTTTATTCAGACAACGCACTAAACGTATTGCATGACCTAAATCGCCATCAGCAATCATACGGTCATTTGCAAATGCTTGTGCAGTACTTTCTTGGAAAGAAAATACCAAAAAAGCATGATGCATATGTTTAAAGGTAATCGTTAAATCTGGTTTTTTTGATGCATGGTCGATTAAGACAAGTTGATGTTGTGGATTCACTTGTGCAATAAATGCTGCATCACTGTTGAAAACGTCCATTGAAATCGTGAAGCCGACAGGAAATTTAGCAATTTCCTGTTTTATTTCTTCATCGACTTGACTTGCCATCGCTAAGCCTCTGCCAATCACGTCAAGCATGAGTTTGACATAAGCTTGTTCTAGCGCGGGCTTTACAGAGTTAATAGAAATCACTCACTTGTCCCTTATCACATAGTTTTATAATTTAGAGTAAATACTCTAAAATTATCTAATGACAAAGTAAAGGAGTTTTAATGATCATTCACGATAATTTGACTGAACAGGTCACTTTTTTTTAGATAGGCAATGAGGTCTTGAACTAACATATCAAAACTTGGGTAGGGATTTATCAAATCAGAGATTCTGACCATTTCAAGACCTGCATAACCACATGGATTAATAGTTTGGAAGCCTTCCAGGTCACAATCTATATTAAGTGAGAGTCCATGATAACTGCGACCTTTTCGGATTTTAAAGCCCAGAGATCCAATTTTTCTACCATCAACATAAACACCAGGTGCATCTGGTTTAGCATAAGCTTCGATACCGTATTTTTTTAATAAATCGATCATGACATTTTCTGCATAGCTGACTAAAGTACGGACATTCCAGCCTAATCGATTTAAATCAAACATAAAATATGCAACTAATTGTCCTGGACCATGCCAAGTGACTTGTCCACCACGATCAGTTTGAACAACTGGGATATGGCTAGGCACTAATATATGTTCTGGTTTGCCAGCTTGTCCTTGGGTAAGCACAGAATTGTGCTGCAAAATCCAAAATTCATCTGCTGTTTGTTCGTCACGCTGTTCTGTCATCAGCTTCATTTCTTGGAAGCGATCTTCATAAGAAGTGGTTTGGGTATAGTGACGAATAATCAATTGAGGTTTGGTTTTGACATCCACGGAGGTTAAGGCTCACATTCAAAAATGAGTTTTATTATAGACAATATTGTTGAATTAAGTGTGACCTAGGCACATACTTGATGAATAATTAACAAACATAAAAAAACACGCATGAAGCGTGTTTTTTTATTAAAGTGCAGTTTTAATTAAAGGGCAAGCAGCCAAGTCTGCATATACTTGATGTACTTGCTCAAGCTCTTCAAAACGAAGTTGCGCAGTAATTGAATGATACTTGCCTGTACGCGATGGTGTCACTGTCATTGCATTCCCATCAAAATCAGGGAAATGTTTAACAAAAATGTCATTCACGGCTTTGCGTAAATCCTCACCTGCAAGACCAATCAATTTAATTGGATAATCCATCGGAAACACCCAAAGATGTTCTTGTAGTTCGCGTGATGGAGTGCGATCGATCATGTCAGTCATAGGACACCTCATTAGTAAAAATACCTGCTAGGCGCAGGTATTTAGAATTATTTGCTACATGCTTTATATTATGGGGGAGTGTCCCCCATATTCAAACCTGTATTATCCTATGGATAGATTAGTCATTCTCAAGGAACGAGCGTAAATGTTCAGAACGCGATGGATGACGTAATTTACGTAACGCTTTTGCTTCGATCTGTCGAATACGTTCGCGTGTTACATCAAACTGTTTACCAACTTCTTCCAACGTGTGGTCCGTCGGCATATCAATACCAAAACGCATCTTCAAGACTTTAGCTTCACGTTCAGTGAGGTTTTCAAGTACCTCACGTGTTGCTTCTTTCAAGCCTTCTGAAGTTGCAGCATCAACTGGTGAAGTGATGTTACCATCTTCAATGAAGTCACCAAGATGTGAGTCTTCATCATCACCGATCGGTGTCTCCATCGAAATTGGTTCTTTAGCGATCTTAAGCACTTTACGAACTTTGACTTCATCCATTTCAAGGCGTTCACCTAACTCTTCAGGCGTAGGTTCACGTCCCATTTCTTGAAGCAATTGACGAGATACGCGGTTGATCTTGTTAATGGTTTCAATCATATGTACAGGGATACGAATCGTACGTGCTTGGTCAGCAATTGAACGTGTAATCGCCTGACGAATCCACCAAGTTGCATAAGTCGAGAACTTATAACCACGACGGTATTCAAACTTATCTACGGCTTTCATCAAGCCAATGTTACCTTCCTGAATCAGATCGAGGAACTGTAAACCACGGTTGGTATATTTTTTCGCGATGGAGATGACCAAACGTAAGTTCGCCTCAACCATTTCTTTTTTAGCACGACGTGCTTTTGCTTCACCAATCGCCATACGTTTAGAAATATCTTTAATTTCACGTACAGTAAGGTCGAGATCTTTTTCGATATCAGCGATTTTTTGTTGGAAAGCAAGAACGTCAGGGCGTACTTTCTCTAAGTATGGTTTTTGGTCAGCAGTGGCTTTAGCAATTTGCTCATCTAACCAAGCTGGGTTTGATTCTTGACCAGGGAACGTTGTACGGAATTGAGTACGATCCATACGACCACGACGAACTGCGTAGCGCATTACTTCACGTTCTGCTGTACGAATTTGTTCATGCGTGCCACGAATCATTTCAGAAATGATGTCAAACAAACGTGGTGTGAACTTAAACATCATAAAGACGGTTGCGAGCGACTCAAGAGCTGCTTTACCTTCTTTACTGTTACGACCATGTTTTGCGATCGCATCTTTAGTCGCATTCCACGCAGCTTCTAACTCTGCAAAACGCACTTTTGCGATTTCAGGGTCTGGACCTGAATCACCCTCAGAATCATCATCACTTTCAGACTCTTCATCATCATCGTCATCAAGTTTTACATCTTTAGTTGGTTTAGTCTCTGTTTCTTCTTCAAGATCAGCATCAACTTCTTCTAAAACTTCTGGAATTTCTTCATCAGACTCTGGATCTAAATAGCCTGAAAGGATATCGGCTAAACGACGCTCGCCAGTTTCGTAATCTTTATATTCTTGTAATACAACTTCAACCGCATTTGGCCAATAAGCAATTGAGTTTAAAACGTCACGAATACCTTCTTCGATACGTTTTGCAATCTGAATTTCGCCTTCACGAGTCAACAGTTCAACTGTTCCCATTTCTCGCATATACATACGAACAGGGTCAGTTGTACGACCAGGCTCATTTTCTACAGATGCTAAAACTGCAGCTGCTTCTTCTTCAGCAACTTCGTCAGTCGTTTCTGCGCTACTACCATCAAACATTGCATCGTCAGATTCTGGCGCACGTTCGTGTACAGGAATACCAACGTCTTGAAGCATCTGAATGATATCTTCAATCTGTTCGCTTTCAGTGATCGAGTCTGGGAGATGATCGTTAACCTCAGCGTAGGTTAAGTAACCTTGTTCTTTGCCTCGGCTAATCAGAGCCGCTACTTGTGAAGTAGGGGAATGCATATCGCTCATCTTTGCTCTCTTCTCGTTGAATCTGTGGCGGGGAAAAACCGTGCATTCTAGCACAATTAACTTATCTTTAGTATCGTATTAACTCAGTATAATTGGTTTTGAAAACCAATGAATTAAGTTGTTTAAGTCAATATTGGGTCAAAATTGTTGATTTCAAGCACATCATGCTTTTTATTTTAAACCAGCAATAAGGCTCTGATCCTTGATTAAATAATGACATATTTTTTTGTCCAAAAAAAACTAAAATTTGTATAAATATCAGCGAAAAATAAAATAAAACTTGACAAGTATTCTGAACAAAGATAAATAGCGCCTAGCCCCATTCATTTTTTCACACATGAGGTAGTTTTAGTGTCTTCTACAGATTTTGAACTAGATGATAACTACGGTGATGATGATGTTAGTTTTGATGAAACTACGAGCAAAATTAGCGCCAAAGAATCATTAGAAAAGCGTCGCTTGATTGATGACTTACTTGCACAGCGTCGTTTAGATCGTGAATTGAAAGATCTTGAATATGATTTTGACGATGATGATTTCGACGATGATGAAGACTAAATTAGATTGGGTATCCTGATCTAAAATGTTATTCTACGGAATTAAGATACAACCTTTGGAAATACAATGAGTGCATTAGATTTAGACTTGTTAAGTGACTACTTAGATGGCGACCAAAATGAGCATGGTCTAGATTTTGCTGCAACTCATGGTTTTTTGTGTGCGACAGCTGTAGGTCCTCAATTTGATCGTTGGTTGGATGAATTATTTGACAATAATCAAAAGAAAGTGCCTGCAGAGATCGTAGCTCAAATTAAACTTTGGTTAGAAGATTTACGTCAAAAACTTGCCAATGAAGAAGGTATTGAATTTCCTTTTGAAATTGAAGAAGCAGATGTAGAGTCAAGCCTTGGGGATTGGAGTGTAGGCTTTGTCGATGCAATGTTCTTAAATGAAGATGCATGGTTCACACCTGAGTTTGAAGAGCAATTGGTTGATCTCACTCTGCCAATTATGGTGTTTAGTGGAGTTGACGAAGAAGATCCTCAAATGGAGTCTTTCCGCCGTAACGGTCAATTAATGGATGAGCTTGCAGAAGAAATTCCAGATAACTTGAATGAATTGTATTTGATGTATCATACGCCGAACTAATTAAAAAGCACCGTAAGGTGCTTTTTTTAATTTGAGTTCTTTCTTTTTTGTCTGCGGTACACAATCCAAATGATTATGCTGATCACAATAGCAATAATTAGATAGCTTACTTGGCTAAATATTTTGTGCATCATTTCAGTATTATTTCCAAAATAATAACCCACATATGCTAAAAAGGTGGTCCATATAACCGTGCCTAAACCACTATAAAACATAAACTTTACAAAAGGCATTTTGCTCATGCCTGCAGGTATACTAATCAGAGATCGTACTGCTGGAACCATACGTCCAAAAAAAACGATTCGATGTCCATATCTTTCAAACCATTCTAATGATTTATCAACATCAGCTACTTTAATAAATAAATACTTGCCATATTTTTCAACGAACGTATAGAGCTTTTGATCAGAGATCTTACGTCCTAACCAATACAGCGTAGCGGCAGCTAAGAGCGAACCTATACTTCCTGAAATAATGACACCGATCAAAAGTAATTGACCCTGAGAAGCGGTATAGCCAGCTGAAGGCATAATAATCTCTGAGGGTATAGGTGGAAAAACATTATCGAGAAACATCAATAGAGCAATGCCGAAATAGCCCAATTGCTCCATCACTGAAATGATCCAATCTTTCATAAGTGATTTGTATTTTAAAGTTAAACCTATGCTAGATGTTTTTAAGAAAAAATACAGTGAAATTAAGTTAATGCATTAATTTAGGATGTTGAATTTGTATAAGTGTATGAACATAGACTTCTCGTAGGATATAGCTGACGAGAAGGGGAGCTATGCTGATGATGAAGATAAGACTCATTGAATCTCTCATCTGAAAACCGATTGCTAAAGCAATAATTGCGCCGATACAAGCACCTAACGTTACGATAAAATAATGGGATTGGTTACGTATATGCAATTTAACATCAGAATTATGTGAATCGAGATATATAAATTTTAAATGTGTCGGTACAGCTGATACACGATCTAAATGATTATGGTGAGCAAAATTCCGTCGAACAGGAAGATATTTGAATGGCACTCGATTCATGATTTTCATCCTTGAGCTAAATTTATTTCCTTCGTATTAAATTTATCTGAATGACTTCATGTGTTTTGTGTTGTTATAAAATAACTTTGTAATGGTGATATATCAGAATTGAAATTTTGTTTGTTCAATGTAAAAAGCGTCATCTACACTGTAATGTATACAACGCTTTTGTAAGTTAAATAAAATATTTTTTATTTAGAGGCGTTTACGTTTTGCAGCAATAATCTGAGACTGGCGCATACGGAAACCTTCTTTCTGCTTTTCTGTTGTTTTATCGATACAATAAACACATGATACGCCATGTTCGTAACTTGGTAATGCTACTTCTTCGGGGGTTAATGGCCAACCACAAGCATGGCACTTCACATTTTGACCTTCTTCCACTCCGTGTGTAACCGCAGTACGACCATCAAAAACAAAGCATTCACCTTCCCATAAACTTTCTTCAGGAGGGGTTTCTTCTAAATATTTAAGAATACCACCTTTGAGGTGATATACCTCTTTAAAGCCTTCTTGAAGAAGTAGTGAAGTTGATTTTTCACAACGAATCCCGCCTGTACAAAACATGGCAATCTTTTTATCTTTATGCTGTTCAAGATTGTTTTTTACATATTCAGGGAATTCGCGGAACGTTTCAGTTTTTGGATCAATTGCCCCTTTGAATGTGCCTGCTTTGTACTCGTAATCATTTCTTGTATCGACTAAGATCACGTCATCACGTGCAATGAGTTCGTTCCATTCTTTAGGGTCTAGATAGTGACCAACCAAGTCGCGTGGTTTCACTGGAACACCTAAAGTCACGATTTCTTTTTTATGTTTGATTTTCATTTTACGGAATGGTTTTTCGTCACTGTGTGACTCTTTATATTCCATGTCATTAAATCCTTCATTTAAAAGGAATTGATGAATGACATCAATTGCATGGCGGTCACCTGCAACTGTTCCGTTAATCCCTTCATGGGCAACAATAAGAGTACCGCATAGGTTGATGGTTTTTACCAACTCAAGTAATTTTTGTTGAAGTGCTAGAGAATCTTCAACTTCTTTAAATTGATAAAGTGCCGCAACAACCCAACCAGTGGTCGCTTGCTGTTCTACAGGTGCAAGCTGTTCTACAGTAGCGTTCATGGAGTACTCCAAATGTATTAATATAGGGATAAAATCAGGCGCGTATTCTAACGCGATTTTTGAAAATATGCGAGAAAGCCATAGAAAATTTATGGTTTTATATGAGGAAAATATTTTGAATACAGCGCGTCGAATCCCTTCATTAACACCATGTGCGGGACGTTGTTCAACAGTGTTTGGTGATGCGGTATGTCGTGGTTGTCGACGTTTTAATCATGAAGTGATTCAATGGAATACTTATAATGAAGAACAACGACTGAGTATTTGGAAGCGTTTAGATCAACAACTGGATCAAATTTTGGTTCCAATGCTTCCTCATGCTCAACTTTCTGAGGTGGAAAAATTCATTGAATCAAAAAGAATCCGAGTATTGGAGAATGCTTCAAAAGGCCGAAAATTATATCATGCGCTTAAAATTTGCGAAAAAAACAAGCATTTAGCAGAGCAGAGTGGTTTAGGTATTTCAGCTCCACATGTTAAACCGATCTGGACTGAGTTTGAACGTCGGGTTCTTGCTTTGGCGAATGCCAGTTATGAATTAGCTTGGTTAAGAGCAGATGGGATTAGCCAGAGCTTGCAGTTGGTGGATGAAGAGTAATTCTATGATAATTTGTTATAAAAAAACTCGCTCAAGTAAGCGAGTTTTTAGTCAATCATTAAGCAACTTGGACAGGAATACAGTTTGCTGTGTGATTCACAGTGTTATCTGGATTTGCATAAACCAAACGTGGTTTATGTGCATCAGCTTCTGCAACAGTAAAATCACCGAAAGTCGCGATAATAATAATGTCACCTAAATCTGCTTGGTGAGCAGCACCACCATTTACAGAAATAATGCCTGAGTTTTCTTCACCACGGATTGCGTAAGTTGTAAAACGCTTGCCATTAGTTACATTCCAAATATGAATTTCTTCATATTCACGAATACCAGCTAAATCTAGTAATACACCATCAATTGCACATGAACCTTCATAATGAAGTTCAGCTTGTGTTACAACTGCACGGTGGATTTTAGCTTTTAATAAACGAGATAGCATGGGAAGCGTCTCCTGAGTTGTTCTAAGATTGTTTTATTATCTAGAAACAACAGTTTTTTAATTTGGGTGAAGCATTTGAAAGCGCATTTTGCCCTCAAATTTTCATCGTGGCAAGAAAAATTGTTGAACAAAAATTAAATTTATCAACTACGGCTTGTAGGCATTTATTTGATTCATTGCCTGCTGAATTTCACCATTCACTAATAATTTTGTACGACTTAGTGCGTATTGAATTGCATCGTCAATGAGCGTTTGTTCACTTGAGGGTGCTTTACCTAGAACATGACCTGATACACGGTCTTTTGATCCAGGGTGTCCAATTCCAATACGTAAACGATGGAAGTTAGGGCCAGTATGAGGAACAATGTCACGTAAACCGTTATGACCACCATGACCACCACCCGTTTTGAGGCGAATGATACCTGGATCCATATCAAGTTCATCGTGAGCAATAAGCATTGCTTCTGGAGAGATTTGGTAGAATTTTGCGAAGGGTACAACACTTTGACCAGAACGGTTCATAAAGGTTGAAGGTAATAAAAGTCGAACATCTTGTCCTTCTACATTACCGCGACCACTTAATCCATTAAACTTAGGGTCATTTTTAAGTGTTATGCCATATTGTTCTGCAAGACGTTCTACATACCAGAAGCCTGCATTATGGCGGGTTTGAGCATACTCTTTACCAGGGTTGCCCAAACCAACAATCAGTGAAATATGAGACACTAATTTACACCATCAACACTTATGCGCGTTTGAAGTCAGCGTGCATTGGAGTGTTTTTAGCTGGGTGACGTTGTAAAGCTTGGATTTTAACGCTTTCAACTTTACCATCAACATCAATTTCAATTACTTCTTCAAAGAAAGCGTTGTCTTCTAAGTATTTAACAAGCTGACGAAGCTCAAGTGTAATTGCTACAGGTGCAGCATCACCACCATAGATGATAGCAGGAACTTTAGATTGAAGACGAAGGCGGCGGCTCGCACCTTTCCCTTGTACTGCTTCTTCACGTGCTACTGCATTTAATACGAAGTTTGCCATGAGAGACATCCTATTTAAGTTAAGTGAACTAGATCTGCGACCGATCTAGTGATAGAAAGCCCTACCAAAAGGCAGGGCTTTAAAATTTTAGCGCTCTATTATAGATAAGAATCAAACATTGCGCTAATAGATTCTTCGTTGTTAATACGACGAATTGTTTCAGCAACCATACTCGCAACTGAAACTTGGCGAATCTTACCAAGAGCTAAAGCTTCTTCTGAAAGCGGAATTGTATCTGTCACAACAAGTTCGTCGATAACAGAGTTTTTCAAATTCTCGATCGCTTTACCAGATAAAACAGGGTGAGTAGCATATGCTACGACACGACGCGCACCAAAAGTCTTCAATGCATCAGCGGCTTTACATAAAGTACCAGCTGTATCAACCATGTCATCAACGATCACACAGTCGCGATCTTTAACATCACCAATCAAATGCATCACTTGTGATTCATTTGCTTTTTGACGACGTTTGTCGATGATAGCTAAATCGATATCGCCCATTTGTTTCGCAACAGCACGAGCACGAACAACACCACCAACGTCTGGCGAAACAACCATAAGGTTGTCATGAGACTGTTGACGTAAGTCAGCTAAAAGCGCTGGCGTACCGTAAATGTTGTCTACAGGGATGTCGAAGAAACCTTGAATTTGGTCAGCATGAAGATCGATCATCACAACACGGTCAATACCTACAGTTGTTAGCATATCTGCTACTACTTTTGCAGTAATTGGAACACGTGAAGAACGAGGACGACGGTCTTGGCGAGCATAACCGAAATAAGGAATCACAGCAGTGATACGACCAGCACTTGCACGACGCAATGCATCTGCCATTACTAAGATTTCCATAAGGTTATCATTAGTTGGAGCACAAGTAGGCTGAACGATGAATACGTCTTTACCACGGACATTCTCAGTGATTTCGACAGCGATTTCACCATCAGAGAATTGACCTACAGATGCAGCACCTAGAGGGATATGCAAGTGGCTAACGACTTTTTGGGCGAATTGTGGATGCGCAGTTCCACTAAAAACGACAAGATTGGGCATGAAGCACCCTTGGCGGTTGAAATGTATAGAATGAGATGGCAGGGGCGGCTGGATTCGAACCAACGGATGGCGAGATCAAAACCCGCTGCCTTACCACTTGGCGACGCCCCTAATGCGGCAGAACTTTAATGGTTTTATATGGGTTTGTCAAGGTTGTTTGACTCAACTCATGATACCAATGTTCTGTCTTTTTGAACTAAATTGGCAGGGGCGGCTGGATTCGAACCAACGGATGGCGAGATCAAAACCCGCTGCCTTACCACTTGGCGACGCCCCTAAATCGATGTTGTGTTTAATGGCAGGGGCGGCTGGATTCGAACCAACGGATGGCGAGATCAAAACCCGCTGCCTTACCACTTGGCGACGCCCCTAAAACACGATACATCTTACAGGTGAAAATGATGGCAGGGGCGGCTGGATTCGAACCAACGGATGGCGAGATCAAAACCCGCTGCCTTACCACTTGGCGACGCCCCTATCATTTAAACGATGATTTGATTCAATGGTGATTGTTCTAAACTATTCACTAAGTAAGCTTTACAAGGTGAATGAGCAAGAATGTCATCAATGTTCATTTCAGTCGTTACTTCAGTAAAAACACAAGCACCTGTACCTGTAAGTTTTGCAACACCGAACTGATCTAAATATTGCATTGCTTCATCGACTTCAGCATATAGACTTCTTGCCAGAGGTTCAAAGTTATTTCTGAAATCAGATGGCTTTATCTGATAGGCGCAAAATTTAGAGGTCTTCGTGTCTCTTGTCAACGATTTTTGTGAAAAAAGCAGTTGAGTGCTGATAAAACAGTCAGGTTTTAACACAATGTATTGTTTTTGATCTAAGTCTATGAATGTTAAGTGTTCACCAATACCTTCTGCCCATGCATTACGACCATGGATGAAGATGGGAACATCAGCACCCAGTTGTACACCAATTTCTGCTAATTGATCACGATTTAAGCCACATTGCCAAAGTTGATTCATGATTAATAACGCGGTAGCCGCATTTGAAGAGCCACCACCGAGTCCTGCACCCATCGGTATATTTTTTTCGATGTTGACATGAATGCCTAATTTTTCATTTTTGGCGTAGGGTTTCAGCATCATCATTGCACGATAAATCAAATTTTGTTCAAGACTTACTTCTGATAGGCCTACAATGGAGATAGATTGATTAGAGATTGGAGTAAATTCCATCCAATCACAAAGATCTATCAACTGAAAAATGGTTTGCAATTCATGGTAACCATTTTCACGGCGACCCGTAATGTGTAAAAACAAATTCAGTTTTGCAGGAGACGGTACACGAATCATAAACGATCAAACTTAACGATTTTGAATTACCATTGTAATACGATTTTCAGTTCCATCTTCAAGTTGTTGCTTCAAAATCAAACGGTTTGGTTGTATAGATTGACCATTGTAAGATAATTGAATATGCCAACCTTGTTCTTTAATTTCACTGATTCGCATCGATTCGTCTTTTTGAATTTCAGCTTCTTCAGTCGCTTGCTTAGCTTGTACCCAATCGACTAAATAAGTAATTGGTGCTTCCCAACCTGTTGCACGAAACAATAACTCTTCAGGTGAGTTGGCTGTAATTTCACCAGTTTTGGCACTGTTCAGTGTTACTTGACCAGGTTGACCTGAGATTTGAGTTTTACCGACTCCAAGAATTCCGCTTAACTCGATATCAAACTGTTCATCTTGCTGTTGCCAAGTAAAAAAAGCACTGCCTGATTGCTTAGGGGTTTTAACGCCAATTTTACCCTGAAGATTAAATTGATTCGATTGTTCAATGTTTTGCGCTGTTGGTGGTGATGGTTGAGTTTGAATTGATTGACAGCCAGTTAACCCAAGAAGCGCACTACTTGTGGCAATCAGCAATAAGGATTTTAAATTTAAGATCATACAGTATTAACTCTTTTTGATATTTTGTGGCAACAATAAACTATCGAGTTGATCCAATTGAGGATGATTTGGATGATTTTGATGGAGTTGATGTAACACTTGGCTAAATTCTTCCAGTGAACCCAGCATATAAAGCGATTTAGCATATCGAATGCCGATATTTGGACTTTGGCTGAGTTGATATGCTTTCGCAAGTACACGGGTGGAAGTGTCAAAATCGTTTTGAAGAAAGCAGATATAGCCTAAGGTATCTAAGATAGATGCTTGTTCTGGGGCATTGTCTAAAGCTTGTTCGGCATATTGTCTCGCCTCATCTAAACGACGATTTTGCAACGCAAGTGTATATGCATATGCATTTAGATATGTTGGGCTATTCGGTTCAATCGTGAGTAATTTTTTAAGTAATTCATCTAATTGATCGCGATCTGTAAATGGATCAAGTAATAAGACTTGAGAATATAAAATTTCAGGGTCATCAGTTAAGTTTTTAGCAGCTTCTTTGAGTAAGCCCAAAGCAGCTTTGTTATTGCCCATTTTTTTGAGTATTTCAGCTTGTGCTTGATATAAGAAACTCGCATATTGGGGGTAATTCACCCGTTCCTGAGTCAGAAAGCGCAGCGCATCACTTAAGCGATTTTGTTTGTCATAAATTGAAATTAGATTTCGTCTAGAAACCATATATAAATTACCATCTACAAGTCGATAATAAGCTTTAGCTGTTTCAAAATGTTGTTTTCGTTCAGCATTTAATGCCAAATAAAAATAAGCATCATTTTGATACTGTCCAGATGCACGTAGTTCGACCAAATACTGTTCAGCAAGCTCATATTCTTTGAGATCAATTGAGGTTAGACCAGCGATAAAAAGAGCTTCTTCCGAATCAGGCCATTTTTTGATAATGCGTTTTAATTTGCTTAAAGCCTGTTCATTTTTATTCAGTTTAATTAAGTAGCGGATTTCAGCCAGACTGAGCTCTAAATTATTACGATTTTTACGTGCACTTTTTTCAAACCATTTTAGCGTCTCTTCTTCGTCGCCTAAAGCCATGAGTAAGTTGGCTTTCAGTAAGATAAACCCTGTTGATTTGGGGCGTTTTTTTAACGCTTTATTTAAAGTAATTAAGGCATTTTCGATTTCATTATTTTGTGCTTGTAAACTCGCAATCAAGACGAGAATTGAAGGATTGTTACGCGTTTTACTATTACGCAAAGTGTTTAATAAATATGCTCGATCCTCAGGAGATTCCGGAGAAATGCCTTCAAGAATTTGTTCTAAATCTGATTCAGGGTCTAAATTTAAAATATCATCGAGCACATCAGCAGCAAGTTCATATTCGTGTGACTTTAATGCGATATGCGCAAGATAGAATTTTGCTGGTACATCTTTGGGTTCTTGCACAACCCAATGGGTTGCAATATCTAAAGCGGCTTGTAAGTCGTTTTGTTCGAGTGCGACGTTAAGTGCACGTTGTTTTAAAGCTGTTGAACTGGTTTGGATTGCAAGTACGGTATAGTTGTGTAAAGCAGTCGGTGTGTCATGTGCAGCTAAAGCAAATTCTGCAACCATAGCCTGTTGTAAAACTTTATGATTTAAATTTGCATGGTAAAATTCTCCAGATGCTCTAATATGAGCACTGTAAGTCATGCTACTCACTAACAAGAGTGTGGTAGAATACTGTCGAATTGTCATGCCGGTTGTGCGGCTCATTGTTTGACGCAATTTTTTTATCCAAGTACTGCTTTTTATGACACCGTTATTGCACAATAGCATAAATTTAGCCAATTGATGATCTGATATGTCTTTCTTTGCATTGGGTGTCAACCATCAAACAGCCTCAGTTGAATTACGAGAGCAAGTTGCTTTTAACCCTGAAAAGTTAAAACTATTGTTGGCTGAACAAAGTCACCATGACCAGCTGAACGATATGGTTGTGGTGTCAACCTGTAATCGTACTGAAGTCTACGCCATCGCTGATAATGCGGAGATGGTATTAGATTGGCTCGCTCAAAAAAATGGCATTGATGTACAACAATTACAAAATCATATTTACCGTTATGAAAATACAGATGCTGTGACACATTTGATGCGTGTTGCATCAGGATTAGATTCACTCATGCTTGGAGAGCCTCAGATTATGGGGCAAGTGAAGTCTGCACTTAATTTAGCAAAAGAGTCTGAAGTTGTTTCACAAAATTTAAATCGTATTTTTGAATATGCATTTTATGCTGCTAAGAAAGTGCGTTCAGAAACAGCGGTCGGTAGTCATGCTGTATCCATGGGGTATGCGGTAGCACAGTTAGCACTACAAGTTTTTAGTAAGCCTGAACAATTAACCGTTATGGTGGTTGCAGCAGGTGAAATGAATAGCTTGGTTGCAAAGCACTTAGCTGAAATGGGTGTTGCTAAAATTTTAATTTGTAACCGTGGTCAGGAACGGGCTGAACTTTTAGCGCAAGAAATATCACATCGTGTTGCGGTAGAAATTATTTCTTTTGTTGATTTAGCTCAAAATTTACATCGCGCTGATGTGATTTCAAGTTGTACAGGAAGTTTACATCAGGTCATTTCCTATCAAGATGTTAAGTCAGCACTAAAAAAACGTCGTTACCGTCAAATGTTGATGGTGGATTTGGCCGTTCCTCGCGATATTGAATCTAAGGTTGAAAGTTTGGATGGTGTTTACCTTTATGGGGTGGACGATCTTCAAGGTGTTATTGATGAAAACTTAGCGCAGCGACGCCAAGCCGCTGTTGAAGCTGAAGTGATGGTCAATCAACTAGCAACACAATTGGTGACTCAGCAGAAAGTTTCACAAGCTGGAGCGACAATTAGTGAGTATCGTGCTCATGGAGATAAAGTTAAAGCATTTGAATTAGAGCATGCATTAGATCGTTTAGCCTCTGGCGATGATGCAGCCATTGTCATGCAGGAAATGGCGCATCGTTTGACGCAAAAGCTATTACATCCTACATCCATCTTACTCAGAGAAGTCGCTAAAGATGAAAATCCTGATGTCTATGAAACGATTAAAGAACATTTAGAAGATATTTTTAGTGCTCAGCGAAAACTAAAAAAATAAAAGCGGTCACTGACCGCTTTTATTTATTCATGTAGTAAGCGTAGTCCAATTTTTTTGGTTAGCTCATTCAGTTGTTGTCTTAAGTTTTTAGACTCATTTAATGATTTTGCTGCTTTAAATTTGATTCTCAGATATTTTTCTTGGAGTGAAAGTGAGTATTCTGAGGCAAGTTTATCAGCCATTTCAGGGGCTTCAGTGAGTGTTTGAATATTAGTACGTTTTAAAATCTCAGAGAGTTCATGATGAAATGGGCTACATGCACCCAAAATATAATAACTCGCCAACTCTTGGTCATCTGGCAGATCATCAAAAATGACATTAAAAATTTTTAATACTTTTGCAAGCAATTCATCTTCAGGAATCACTGCGCGTAATACTTCAAAATGAATATAAAGAAAAGGATGGTACATTAACATTGCCACTGCGAAATCTTCATCTCGTGTGCGAATATTAAATGATAATGAAGCGTCAAGACTCACTTGAGGCTGCCACTTTTTATTGAATCCTAATTTTTCTTTGAAATATTGACGAATCAAATAGCGATACGAACCTTGCTTAGGCATCAGATTGGTGAGTTGATTTAGCTCAGCCATGACCTGACTTTTACCTTCAGGTGTATTGATTTGATATTGTTGACTGAGAAGTGAAAAAGCAAACTCTGATAAGAGTGGTGATTGTTGCCAAAGTCGATTGAAAGTTTCAACACCGTCCTTACGAACTAATGAGTCAGGATCATGCTCCGCAGGTAGAATAAAAAATTTCAGTTCACGACCATCATTTAAGAGGGGAAGTGCAATTTCTAAAGTGCGTCGAGCAGCTTTTTGACCAGCCGAATCACCATCAAAAGCAATAGTTAACTGATTATTTTGTTTAAATAATAGATTCAAGTGATCAGCATTGCTCGCCGTCCCCAAGGTGGCAACTGCGCCAGGAATGCCAGCTTGCTGTAATGCGATGACATCCATGTAACCTTCAACCATTAACCAATGATTGGCTTTGAGCTTACGACCTTCATATAAGCCATAGAGTAGTTGGTTTTTATGGAAAACTTCAGAGTCTGGCGAGTTGATATATTTGGGTTTGATCTCGTCATTCAATGCTCGTCCACCAAAACCGACAACGCGACCTTTTGCATCACGTATAGGAAAAATGACACGTTCTCGTAGTAGATCAAAATCACGACCAGAATCACTGGTTCTGATCAAACCGAGTAGTTTTAATCCTTCAATATCTTGCGGAAATGCTTTTTCAAGATGTTGCCAATCTTCTGGGGCATAACCTAATCGCCAATACTTAATTGTGGTATCACTTAGTCCGCGTCGCTGAAAATACTGTTGCGCAATTTTGCTATTTGGAAGTTGTTTTTCATAAAATAAAGCAACATTTTCAAGAAGATCGTATAAATTACCTTCAGGTGCGACCTCAACTGAATTCAAGTCATCTGTATTAAATTGATACTCATCGAATTCATAGTTTTGAAATGCTTCAAAAGGATCTACATCAAAAGCTGAAGTAGGCGGAGAAATGATTTCTGCTGCATCTGCTTCAATGGGTGCCTGCGGTTGCTTTTCTTGGTTAGGTTTAATAGGTTCTCTCTTGTATGAGAGTTTTTTATTGTCTTGATTGTCTTTAGGTAATTCGATACCGGTTTGGCTTGCCAGGTCTTTAATCACCTCGATGAAATTGCGATTATCAATATCCATCATAAAGCGAATTGCATTTCCATTGGCTTGGCAACCGAAACAGTGGAAATATTGCTTATCACGGTAGACGTGAAAAGAAGGTGTTTTCTCTTGATGAAAAGGACAACAGCCTGAATAGGTACGACCTGACTTTTTTAATTTCACACGTTGGCCAATAAGATCGACGATGTCAGTTCGATCTAAAATTTGATCAATCGTATGTTGTGGAATTGCCATAATTAAAAAGCCAAAAGAATGAGGAATAAAGTGATTGAATTAAGTCTATCCTAAACACTTAAGACGATAAATAAAGCCATGCAATAAAAAAGGTGGGTAATCCCACCTTTTTTGATTCGTAAGAATGGATTATTGACGCTGTGGGTCGTACATACTTTCATTTGCTGGCGCACTTTCCACATTGTGATCTTTATTACCAAGCAAGCCAAAGCTTAAGCGATTCAATAAACCGGGTTGTGTATTGGTGTTGTCAGATTGCTCTGCTGATACTTCTGCCGTTGTTTGGCTGCGTGCTTCACGACCTAAAATACCCAAGGTTGCACGATTTAACCAACTTCCATCTTTACGTGCTGCGCGTAAATCGACCTCACCATTAGACTTCACAAGATGAGGGTAGTTTAGCTTTAGCACTTCAACGTATTGTTGAGATGTTGCCTTGTCACCGAGTTTATCGTATCCGTAAGCAATCGTTGCAAGCGCTTCTGGTACTTGAGGTGTTTGAGGGAAATGTTCCATAACCCATTGTCCACGCTCAACTGCTGCAAGCCAAGCTTTACGCTTTAAGTTAAAGCGAGCCGCATTCATTTCACTTTCAGCAAGTTCTTGACCAATAAATTTCATGCGCTGAGCAGCATCTACAGCATACTGACTACTTGGGAAACGACGAATGAAATCAACAAAATTTTGATATGCAACTTTTAAATAGCTGACATCACGATGAGCCTGTTGGAGTGATGTATAGCGGATGAGACCATCATAGTTTTGCTCCATATTCGCCACACCACGAACATAGTAAGCATAATCAACATTAGGATGTTGAGGATTTAAACGAATAAAACGGTCTGCTAGCGCAATAACAGCTTCATAGTCTTTTTGTTGAAAACGAGCATATAAAAGATCGAGTTGAGCTTGTTGAGTATATTGACCTGTAGGGTAATAAGTTTCAATTGCTTCTAATGATTGTGCTGCATCGCTATATTGACCACGATCTAATGCTTTTTGTGCTTTATCGAAATAAGATTGTTCGGTTGATTTAGGTCCAGTATCCACAACATCCTTCTTGGGATTACTGCTACAGCCCACAAATGTTGCTGCTAAGCCTAGCGATAAAGCAAGCATTGTAACTTTATAACGTGGTAGCGACATAAAAATTCCTCTGTTTATACGGGCAATAGGCTACAATTGCACTATTAAACCACTTTTGTCCGAATGAGCAAATGACTTCAGCACAAACTTCTAATTCTAATTTCCCAGAAATCGACATCAATTTACTTGAAGATTCTGAGGATGCAGATAACCATACTTCAGCCCCAACTGCAACACGTTTATCGTTGCAATTTCAAGTGGATGAGAGTTCTCTTGGTCAGCGAATAGACCAAGTTGCTGCGCTCGCTTGGAACGAATTTTCGCGTGAAAAATTGAAACAATGGTTGAAGGATGGTCATTTGTTGGTAAATGGTCAAGTTGTGAAACCAAAATATAAAAGTGAAGGGAATGAGCTACTCACGCTTGATGTAGAGCTTGAAGCCCAAGTCACCAGTCAACCTGAAAATATCCCTTTAGATATTATTTATGAAGATGATGACATCTTAGTCATTAACAAGCCAGTGGGGATGGTTGTACATCCTGGCGCAGGAAACCCGAATGGTACTTTGGTTAATGCACTGTTGTATCATTTTCCTAAATCAGCAGAATTATCTCGAGCTGGTCTAGTACACCGTATCGATAAAGATACTAGTGGTCTCTTGGTTGTAGCTAAAAATTTAGAAGCTCAATTTTCCTTAAGTAAACAGTTAGCGAAAAAATCAGTTTATCGAATTTATGATTTAATTTGTTATGGCAATATTATTGCAGGCGGTAAAATTGATGAGCCGATTAAACGTCATCCTGTAGATCGTGTAAAAATGGCGATCTTACCAGGTGGTCGTGATGCCGTGACTCACTATAATGTGAAAGAAAGATTCCAAAATTTCACACGTGTTCAAGCACAATTAGAAACTGGACGTACTCATCAGATTCGTGTTCATTTCACTTATATTGGTTTTCCTTTGGTCGGTGATCCAGTTTATGTCAGTCGTGTCAAAGTACCTGCAGGTGCTTCGGAAAAACTTGCTACTCATCTACGAGAGTTTAGACGTCAAGCACTTCATGCATCAAAATTGGGGTTAGTACATCCACGTACAGGTGAAGAAATGATGTTTGAAGCACCATGGCCTGAAGATTTCACAGCATTACTTGATACTCTTCGTACGGAAAATAAGGCTTACTAAATTAAAGGAAAGTTTACATGCAAATTGTGCAAGGTTTGCCCGAAGGTGTTGTGGTAGGACAAACAGAATTAAGTCACCCTCACGCACTTAAAACACCACAGACTGACTTAGAAGGTTTTAACTTGGCGTTGCATGTAAATGATCAGCCAGAACGTGTTCATCAGCATCGAATGTACTTGTTAAATGACTTCTCGGTCTATGGGGTGAATCGATTGACTTGGATGAACCAAACGCACAGTACAATTTGTCATGTTGTAAATGATGACATGAGCTTACGCGCCCTAAATGGCGATGGTTTAGTGACACAACAAAAACATCATGCATTAATGATGATGACGGCAGATTGTTTACCGGTGGTTCTCGGTAACAAAGATGGTACTGAAGTCGCTAATTTGCATGCAGGTTGGCGAGGATTGGCAAATGGTATTATTGAAAATACAGTCAAGGCCATGAGCACTCAACCCTCTTGGGCGTGGTTAGGTGCGGCAATTAGTCAGCCATGCTTTGAAGTGGGTGAAGAAGTAATGCACACATTCTGCGATAGGCTTCCAGAATTGAGCTCAGCATTTCAAAAGGGAGATCTAGAGGGTAAGTATTACGCAGATCTGTATGCGATTGCTCGCCATATATTGAAAAGTTTAGGGGTGGAACAGGTTCTTGGAGGTGAGCGATGTAGCTACACGGAGGATCAAATATATTATTCTCATCGCCGTAATTCCAAAACTGGACGTATGGCGACATTTGTCTTCATGGAGTGAACAGAATTTATTTAGTTTCAATCAGATCGTTTGGGTATTTAAGTGATGACTTTCTTAAAGCTCATCATCTTTACTTATGTTTGAGATTTTATTTAATCACTTCGATCTGTTGTTTATTTAAATGAAAGATTTAAATAAAAATACATTAATTTACAAGTTGCTAAGTTGATATAAGTGATTCATTACTAGACCATTTTTTTGAAATATGAATTATTTAAATACAAAAAATGTTAGATCAATCACAATTTTATAGTAAAAATTTATATAATAGTGAATATTACATTGTCTTTTTATTAGACAAGACATAAAAATAAAAAATTGTGGAGACAATGATGATCTTAATAGGATTAGCGAAATCAAGAAATTTTTGTATTCCTGTCATCTATGGATTGACTTCAATAACATTAGCGTATGCTGCTCCAATGCAAGAACTGACTGACGCTGAACTTTCACATGTTGAAGGTAAAGCACTCATGAGCTTAAGCTATATTTCACCTGCAGATTCCGTCAATAAGAATCCTGGTCAAAATATTGGATTTTATAAAATGGGAATGGAAGTCCAATTAGATTTAAATGCTAACATCAAAAGATTGCAACTTGGATGCGGTGGAGTCAATGGTGCAAACGGTTGTGATATTGATATCGATAACTTAAGTTTGTCAGGGGTTGCAGAAACTCGTGAAGGACGCGTCCAATCAAGTGCCCAACTAACCAATCCATTTTTAGAGTTTGCTATAAAAAACCCAGATTCAGCTTCAACACGTGAAATGGTTGGTGTTCGTTTAAGTGCAGAAAAAGTACTAGGATTATTAACGCTTGGTAGTGAGAACTCTGAAAAACCAAATGGTATCAATAGTTTAAGTGGTTATCTGAAGATTAAGAACGCTGTTGGAACTGCGACAACAGCAGCTCGTTCTGGTGTAAATTTTAACAATCTTGGAGAATTAGTTTACGGAAAAGCAAAGAGTACAACAGGTTTCGTAAGTGCAGACTTTACGTCTAATGATTATGCTTTAAATTTAGCTGAGGGAAGCGGCTCTTTAAAAATTAATGGCCAAACTATTAGTGGTAACAGAATGTCAAATGTCTATTTAACAGGTGTTGCTCGAATAGATAACATTGCATTGTCAGGTAAAATTTCTGCAAATGCTAAACTCTGGGGGCTTGTGCCTATACCACTATCTGGTGACATTACGGGTAATGTTTCAAACCTAAATGTAGATGTTAAAGTTTCAGAGAACCTTGGATATATTCACCGCTTACCTTTGAGTAATCCATTTTCTCTATCGATGCAAAAACAAGATATACATTGGACTGGAGCGAGTGTTGCTGCTCAGACAGGTTGGTGGCTTTCAATCGAGGACCCAATTGATATAGGTAATGTTACTCCGAGTCAAAAAGTGGTTGTGACAGATGCAGTGATTAAACAAGTTGTACCGCTAATTAGTAATTATTTACAGGCTAATCCAATCGAATGTGGTTTTTTAGCAACAAGTTGTTTAGCAGGTAATTTTAGATTAGGTGAGGTTCCATTAACAAATTCAATAGTGAATATGGATTTGGTAAACTTACAGTTAAAAAATCAATCCTTTGCCCCAAACTGTTATGGAAGTTTAAAATTCTGCTAAATAATAGATATACTTGAGTTTTAAGTTTGCATTTCATCGGATAAATTGGAATATACATCACATTTTAAAAATTAATAATGTGATGTAAGTCTCTAGAAAATATTAAATTTTATTTTAATTTCTATATTTTAATTCATTTAGCAAGTTTTAAGCCTCTTTATTTTTTTCATTAATTTATAGATAGTAATGCTGTTGCTTATGGATTAAGCCTGAATAAAAATAATATGGAGACTCTAATGTTGAAGAGTTTACTTGGTTCTATCAAATTGATTTTATCAACATCATGCTTAGTGTTGATTCCTTTGTATGCAACGGCTAATAACATTCATAATGATTTAAAAATGATGAGTGATGAAGAGTTATCAGCGACAAATGGCCAAGCTTTGTTAAGTATGAGTTACATTGATCCCAATGATGGGGCAAACAATATGCGAGGTAAAGGTGTTGGCTTTTATAAGCTTGGAATGGAAGCAGATATAGAACTCAATGCAAATATTAAGCATTTACAACTTGGCTGTGGTGGTATTAATGGAGCAGGTGGATGTGATATTGATATCGAAAATCTGAGTTTGAGTGGTATGTCAGACACTAGAGAGGGTCGTGCGGGTTCTTCAGCCAAGCTAACCAATCCATTTTTAGAGTTTGCGGTAAAAAATCCAACATCGGCATCAACTCGAGAAGTTGTGGGTTTGCGTCTCAGTGCTGAAAAAGTATTAGGTTTACTGACGCTTGGTGATGAAAACTCTGATAAACCGAATGGTATTAACTCACTCAGTGGTTATTTAAAAATTAATCCCACTCAGGGTATGGGTTATACTAATGCTCGAAGTATGACCTATGCCGATACTGGTCAAACTATCGATGGAAAAGTGAATGCAAGAATTTGTTTGATTTGTATTATTGCACCTACTTTGACACTCGATTTTAAATCGAATAATTACAATTTAGCATTACAAGAAACGACGGCACCAATTCAGATTAATGGAACTACGGTCTCTGGTACTCGAATGAGTTCTGCACAATTGACAGGTGTTGCCAATATTAATCAATTGAATTTTGGTGGTAATCTCACGGCTAATATCCAAGTGCTAGGGGTAGGATTACTGAATTTGCAAAAAGAGGTCAGTGGTAACATTACAGGTTTAAAAGCCAACATTACGGTAGATCAAAACTTAGGTTTAATTCATAAAATCCCTGTAAACAATCCATTCTCGCTCTCTGTGCAAAACAGTGAAATCTGGTGGCCAAATGCTGACGTTGCTGCACAACAGGGCTGGTGGATGGCGTTTAATGATTCGATTAATATTGGGGATGTAACACCTGAGAAGCGTATCGATATTACGAATGATGTGTTAAAACAAGTGGTTGGACCAATCAGTGATTATATCAGTCGAAATCCTCCATCTTGTAATGCACTTGATTGTCTGTTCGGTGACAAACTTGGTGTTGGGAATGTTCATTTGCCGAATACCAATGTAAATTTTCCATTAAAAGATTTACAACTTAAAAATCAAACCTTTGCTCCAAACTGTTATGGAAATTTAAGGTTTTGTTAATAAAAAAACCGCTCAAATGAGCGGTTTTTTTATTTATGAAAAATTCTTGCTTTATCACGCTGCCAATCGCGGTCTTTTTCAGTGGCACGTTTATCGTGTAATTGTTTACCTTTAACAAGTGCAATTTCGAGTTTGACTAAACGACCTTTCCAATAGCACGCCAAAGGTACACATGTGTAACCTTTTTGATTGATCGCCCCTTGGAGTTTCTCGAGTTCACGACGTGAAAGAAGTAGCTTACGAGTACGTGTTGCTTCGGGAACGATATGAGTTGAAGCAGAAAGAAGAGGTTGAATTTGAGCACCAAATAAATAAGCTTCATTATTTTTGAAAATAATATAGCTTTCCGTGATACTCATGCGTCCAGCGCGAAGAGATTTTACTTCCCAACCTTGTAACGCTAAACCAGCTTCAAATTTTTCCTCAATAAAATAATCGTGACGTGCACGTTTATTTAGCGCAATAGTGCCACTATTATTTTTTTTAACTACAATCGATTTCGACATAATACAAATATTCCAAGATTAGGCCTATTTTGCCTCAAACTTGGCTTGAGGTGAAGTCATTTCACTGTCAACAAGTGTGCGTGTGAATTGAGTTTTTGTTAAACTATGCGCCTACATAATAATCTTAGAGTATAAATGGATGTCTAAAACTCGTGTCATCTATCCGGGAACATTCGATCCTATTACCAATGGTCATATTGATCTTGTCTCTCGTGCTGCAAAAATGTTTGATGAAGTTGTAGTTGCGATTGCAATTGGTCATCACAAAAATCCAGTGTTTAGTTTAGATGAGCGAGTTGCGCTTGCAAAATCATCATTAAGCCATTTAGATAACGTAGAATTTGTTGGTTTTGATGGTTTGTTGGTGAATTTTTTTCAAGAGCAAAAGGCAACAGCTGTACTCAGAGGTTTAAGAGCAGTATCTGACTTTGAATATGAGTTTCAACTTGCAAATATGAATCGTCAATTAGATTCAAATTTTGAAGCTGTATTTTTAACGCCGTCAGAGCAATACTCGTTTATTTCATCCACATTAGTTCGTGAAATTGCACGTTTGAAAGGTGATGTGACGAAATTTGTGCCAAAAGCAGTTGTTGAGGCATTTGAACGTAAGCATCAGCAAGGTTGGTAGAGTGTCTTTAATTATTACGGATGAGTGCATCAATTGTGACGTTTGTGAGCCTGTATGCCCAAATGAAGCGATTTATATGGGTGAACTGATCTATGAAATTGATCCGAATCTATGTACTGAATGTATTGGTCATTATGACCAACCCCAGTGTTCATTATTCTGCCCGGTAGACTGTATTCCTAAAGATCCTAATCATGTGGAATCTGAGGATGAATTGCTGGAAAAGTATAAAAAACTAATTGCTCAAAAAAGCACGAGCAATTGATCTCAAAGTTTGTTAAGATGCGCCACTTGAAGTGAGCCAGACGATCGCTGCTGTGAAGGTCTTCGTGACTAAAGCAGGGGAGGAAAGTCCGGGCTTCATCGGGCAAGGTGCCAGGTAACGCCTGGGAGGCGTAAGCCTACGGAAAGTGCAGCAGAGAGTAGACCGCCATTTTGCAACTGAACTTCGGTTTAGCCTAGAATATGGTAAGGGTGAAAGGGTGCGGTAAGAGCGCACCGCATGACTGGTAACAGTTCATGGCATGGTAAACCCCACCTGAAGCAAGACCAAATAGGAATCCTTAAGGTATGGCCCATACTGGATTCGGGTAGGTCGCTTGAGCATATGAGTGATTGTATGCCTAGAGGAATGATCGTTCTAGACAGAACCCGGCTTATCGGCTCACTTCAACAAATTTTGATCAAACAGTGCCGATATTACTTGACGGATACATCAATCAAGTAGATAATGCGCCCACAGTTTACGGCTATGTAGCTCAGTTGGTTAGAGCACCGCACTCATAATGCGGGGGTCACAGGTTCAAGTCCCGTCATAGCCACCATTTTTATAGACCACACTCACTAGTGTGGTCTTTTTTTATGTGTGAAATCTTGAGTTTTCATTGGCACTGAATAAGCTGAGAATCTAGCTTAATTTTTGGAAACCCTTGTTCAAATTGTGCTAAAACGGCTCTCTGATTTACATTTGAAAACACAATATTTTGCAAGCTTTCAATTTTTTGCTCAGACAAATAAAGCTGTGCACAATGAAGAGCAACCGCATTCTCTTTACTCACGGCAAGTTTATGATCTTCAGGAATGACATCAATATGCACGAGCTTTTGTTGAGCACGGCTTAATTGAACTAGAGTTCGTTTTTGTTGCATGGTTATAAAGTTTTGAGCATTGATCCATTGAGCGACATCCATGCGTACACCGTGATAATTCACAAATATGGGATGAATCGTTTGGCATCCGCTCACAAGGGTTAAACAGCATATGAGAATAAAATATTGAGGATTGAGCATGATTTTGATGTTATTGAAACCTTACTATTACAATAAAATCATATAATTATGGATTAATTTTGTTCAAATAAGGTTTATTTGTATAAAGGGTGATCATTAGTGCTTTCGTATGCTTGACGATACAATGATAACTTAAGATAATGCGCACACAGTTTACGGCTATGTAGCTCAGTTGGTTAGAGCACCGCACTCATAATGCGGGGGTCACAGGTTCAAGTCCCGTCATAGCCACCATTTTTATAGACTATGCTCACCGCATGGTCTTTTTTTTATTTCTCAAAATGTTTTGAGATAATATCAAGTGTAGATTGTGCTTGATAAAAAGGCTGAATCAAGCTTTGAATTAATTGTTCTAGAACGCCAAAATCATTTAACATGGTGATAAGTTGAGGTGCAAAACGATGGGCTTCGATCACTAAATCTTCTTGAGTTAGTCCAACAGCCGTAAGTAAAGCTTGTAAACTGTAATCACCAAAATATTCATAGAACTCATCAACCACTTCTAAAATGATGGACTGAATCTCAGCGGATTGGCGTAAATTTCTCCAGGTTTCATAGACCAGAATAAAAAAATCTTCGACATCAATGGCTTCAATCTGCTCAAGCTGAGCTGAAATTTTTTGAAATTGGAGATCTGACCAAATATGTTGAATGATTTCATAAAGTTCATTTTGAGGCAGCGTGATAATTTCGCCTAATTGAACCAATATTGCATTTGCAAGTTGGGATTCTAGTTTTAACTCTAATGTATGTTGCTGATCTTGGAGAAAATTAAAAATCTTTGATTTGACCGTATGATTTTGAACTTTATTTTTTCGAAGCCTATCCAGCCAAGGTGTATATTTTTCTAAAATCTGATTTGCTAATTGAAGGCTCACTGCATGTGCCTTCTCATTACTCAAAATTTGTTGTTTTAAACCATAACGTACTTGATCTAATTCAAGAATTTTATTTAGCCATAGCCCAAAATCATGGTCTGAAATTAAATCTCCGATTAAAGCATTTGAATTCTTTAAATGAAGGTAAATACGTTGTGCAACAGCGCCAATAAACTCTAGTAAATCAGGTCCAAGATTTAACTCAAAAGTATATTTCGAAACAACAGCATGAAGTTGTTCAATATTTACAATATCTTTTAATTTGATTCGATTAAACTGAGCATAAGCTTGTGAAACAAACGTGTCTAATACCGCATTTGATTCAGCATTTAATAAATGTTGTTGGGTAAACCGAATTTGCTCAAGCATAAGTGCTTGAGCAAATTGATTGAGTTGTGTCGAGTTAGACACCTGCTTTCCATCCATTTACGATTGGATAGCGGCGTTCGCGGCTAAATGCACGAGAGGATATACGTGGACCAATTGCACCCTGACGGCGCTTATATTCGTTGCGATCAACCAATCCAATGACTTTAGTCACGATATCTCGATCAAAACCTTTAGAGATAATATCTTCAAGACTCTGATCTTCTTCAATATATGCATATAAAATTGCATCAAGAACATCGTAAGGTGGTAATGAGTCTTGATCTTTTTGATCAGGTCGTAATTCAGCAGAAGGTGGGCGAGTAATCACACGTTCAGGGATTACAGGCGTATCTTCCAAACTATTACGGTATTTCGCTAACTCAAATACAATCGTTTTATAAACATCTTTAAGTACAGCAAAACCACCGACCATATCACCGTACAGTGTGCAGTAACCAACAGATAATTCAGATTTGTTACCTGTAGATAAAACAAGATTACCAAATTTATTCGACAGACCCATTAATAAGGTGCCGCGTGCGCGAGCTTGTAAATTTTCCTCAGTTGCATCAGTAGGAGAATTGCCGAAGAATGGGTGTAATGTCTGCATAAAGCTGTTGACGATTGGGTGAATTTCCGCAATACCAAAAGTGACTCCCATACGTTTTGCCTGCTCAGTCGCGTCTTCAACACTGATTT
This sequence comes from Acinetobacter sp. ANC_7655, assembly GCF_056784015.1. Classification (NCBI taxonomy): domain Bacteria; kingdom Pseudomonadati; phylum Pseudomonadota; class Gammaproteobacteria; order Moraxellales; family Moraxellaceae; genus Acinetobacter; species Acinetobacter sp. ANC_7655. Next base: position 152,306 of record NZ_JBWYJB010000003.1, read on the forward strand.
GAGAGGTATATGTGTAAGGCATCATAACCGCTTGAACTTTATCTGCTCCAATAGCATCGACAGCGATTGCAAGGGTGAGTGCTGAGTCGATACCACCAGAGAGACCAAGAATGACACCAGGGAAACCTGAGCGTTGTACATAATCTCGTGTTGCCAAAACCAAAGCTTGGTAAATTTCAGCAATCGTATCTAATGCAGGTGCTTTGGTAGTGGCTTTAAAAGATTTAAGCTCTGCTTCATATTCAACATGAAAAAGGTCTTCTTTAAAGCTTGGTGCTTCAAGTACAACTTCACCATTTGCATTCACAACGAAACTTGTTCCGTCGAAAATGAGATCATCTTGCCCGCCTACTTGGTTGACATAAACAAGATTGAGATTCAATTGTTTAGCTAACTCTTTAAGCGTAACAACACGGTGTTGAGGCTTTCCAACTTCGTATGGTGAGGCATTTAACACAAGAACAGTTTCAACATTCAGTTTGGCAAGTTGTTGAACACTCTCAAGTGTCCAGACATCTTCGCAAATTAATACACCGAATTTATGTCCTAAATACTCAAATACAAGGTGTTGATGACCCTCAGCGAAATATCTCTTTTCATCAAAAACACTATAATTTGGTAAATTTTGCTTGTTATAAATACCTAATACTTGCCCATCTTTCATAACGGCTGCAGAGTTATAGCGTGCACCCGAATCAGCTTGATTAACAAAACCAAATACCATCACAATGTCTTTCACTTCAGCCAGTTTTTCGAAAGCTGATGCTGTACGTTTGCTTAGGCTTGGACGAAGTAGGAGATCCTCTGCAGGATAACCAATGGTCGAAAGTTCAGGAAACACAATGATATTGGCATTTTGCTGTTTGGCTTCATTAGCGAGTTCAATCATTCGTTGAACATTGGCTTCTATATTGCCGACAAATGGAGAGAATTGAGCAAGAGAAACTTTAAAACTATTCATTTAAACCAAGTCCTATCCTATAGGTTTATATACAGCACGTGCTGATTTTATTGGAGTAATTATTCAGCTGTGTGTATGTGATATTACATAACTGCCAAATGGCTCAAATTTACATCATTCAAACATGATAAAAGATCTTATTTTTTGCACAGCAAAAACTACGATTCATATGTATTCTATCTAAAATAAAAGTAGATACTAGCTTTTGCCATTGTTTGTACATAAAAAATTAAATCGTAATGGATTTGCGACACAGTAAATCAGATGTCAAAGCTGATATGGTGTTTCTGATTCACAAATCAATAGCTTGAATAAAAAATATTCTTTTAATTTTACAATTTTTATTGATTCAAAATAATATTCGGAATCTTTTTCAAAAATATATCTCTAGCTATATCGCCTTGTTGTTCAATGTTGTAGTCATTGAAATTTTTTTTAGGGTCAAATTTATAGGCATAAGGATTATACTTTTTGAAGGAAATAAAATACGCACTTTGCAGAAAAGCGCCTTTGAGCAAAACATTTTGTCCTTGTTGGTGTTGTAAAATATGAGTCATCTCGTGAATGAAAATTCCTTGATAGATTTTATTTTCTTTCGAATAGTCAGTTTTGAAATGTTTGTTACGAATATGCAAATAGCCCTTTGGTGCCATAAATACCGCTGAGGGTTGCCACGGTAGAAACGGATGATTCATGATTTTCACCCTGTCATAATCTATAAGATCACCAAAGACACTTTGGCTTAACGTGATTTCACCTTGGGTGAGTGATCTACATCTAAAAGCGTCAAATTTTATCCATTTTAAAATAAGTGGCATCCACAACATCGTACTTATTTCTTAATCTACTTAAAGTTTATGTGACATTCAAAATATCACTATTTGGAATCATTACTTGTTAAAAATGGTGTTGACCTTTAATGATAATGAAATGGTATTTACTGATTAAAACTTAATAATTTTGTTAGACAATCTTGATGAATGAGCAATTATGCCATCTCTAAAGATTTATTATGCAAATGGCTATTTCGTCTTTTTATCTTAATTTTTTAGAAACGTCGAAGAATTCACATTATTTGAATTTATTCACTGAGATAAAAGAGAAGGTTCGCCATGTTATTAACTCAGCCACTAAAAAAAATTTCTAAATTTCTAAACGGTTCTAAATTTGATCCTGAGAATCAATCAAAAGCTATTCCAATTCGTCATATGAAATTTGATTTTGATCATCAAAAGATTGATCCAAAATTTTATTTGAATGCGGAATTAGCAAGTGCTTACTTTGCCTCACTTTCAATTTTTTTAACCTATGGTGAGGATCTCGTTATTGATACAGCACGTTATCATCGTGACTTTATTCAAGATCCATTACTCAAGCAAAGAGTGACAGCACTGATTGGGCAAGAAGCTTTACATTCTAAACTTCATGAAGAATTAAATGACGCTTTTTTAAAGGCAGATTTGCCTGTCAAATTGTTTAGATTTCTGGCGCATCACGTTTTTGAATATGGTTTTAATCGGTTGCCTCAGCCAATGAAATTATCGCTTATGGCTGGGATTGAGCATTTTACCGCAGTGCTTGCTGAATACATGATGAATCATGAGCATATTTTCTTCGAATCTCAAGATGAGAAACAACGCGCAATTTGGATGTGGCATATGCTTGAGGAATCAGAGCATAAAGATATTGCATATGATGTGTTCCAACTTCTTTCGAGTAACTATGCTTTAAGAATAGCAGGCTTTTTCCCAGCGCTTATTACGATTTTAGTGCTGATTTCTGCTGCATCCTTAATTGTGCCATTTTATCGTAAGCCATCAAATCTAATCAGTTTAAGTTACTACAAAGATATGTATCGAAGTGTAGGTTTGATTTTTGGTCTAAAAGATGGTGTTTATGGCAGTTCGCTCAAACATATTTTCGAATATCTCAAACCAGACTTCCATCCGAATGATCATGATACATCAGCATTTTTAGAGTACTACAAAGAACGTTTATTAAATCCAGTGGATGGTATTTTGACACCATACTTTACGAAGGAATTCATGCCAGCTTTAAAGGTATAAGAATAAGGATAGTTCATGCTTTTTTTTAAGAAGAAAATTAAACCGAGCCATCAGGCTTATGCTGTGGTAACGGGTGCGGGAAGTGGTATTGGACGCAGTTTTGCATTGGAAATTGCAAAACGTGGTGGTCAAGTGGTGTGTGCTGATATTAATTTAGCTGCAGCTGAAGAAACTGTTCAGCTGATTTCTCAGACCACAGGGCAAAAAGCATTTGCTGAATCCTGCGATGTGGGAAAAAAGGAAGATGTTGAGCGAGTGGCGAATCAAGCAGAAAACCTTTTTAATCATCCTGTGACACTAGTGATTAATAATGCTGGCGTGGGGTTAGGTGGTAAGTTTGATGAGATGACACTAGAAGATTGGCAATGGTGTATGCATGTCAATTTATGGGGCGTGATTCATGGTTGCCACTTTTTTGTACCGAAGTTTAAACAACAAGGTTATGGGGCAATTATTAATGTTGCTTCAGCAGCAGGATTTACAGCTGCACCTGAAATGACAGCTTATAACGTGACGAAATCTAGTGTACTTGCATTATCTGAAACGTTATCTGCAGAACTACATCAAGATAATATCCGTGTGAATGTGCTTTGCCCAACTTTAGTACCTACTAATATTATGAAGAATGGGCGATTACCTTCCAATTACTCGGGTTTAGCGGATGATTTATTGCAGAATCATGCATTTGTCACAAGCGATCAAGTTGCACAAAAAACCTTAAACAATTTAGATAAAGGCATTCTTTATACGATTCCACAACCAGACGCGAAATTATTTTGGTTGATGAAGCGTGCTTCACCGACCTTATATACCAAAATGTTAGGTGTAGGTTATCCATGGTTTAAGCGTTTTGTAAAATAATAGAGAGATAAAAGAATGACACTTGATAACGAATTAGAGAGCAATGCAGATTTAAAAATTCAAACTGCTGATCAATCTGAAAAAGCAGAAGTAAAAGTAAAGAAAAAAAATAACGCAGATAAAGAACTTAAAGTCGAACAATCACAAAAGGTGTATGACACGATTGTTGTTGGTGCAGGTATTTCCGGTATCGCTGCGGCATATAAAATGAATCAGGCAGGATATCGCGACTACATTGTGCTGGAAAAAGCGAACCGAGTTGGTGGTACATGGCGCGATAATAATTATCCAGGATGTGGATGTGATGTTCCTTCAGCCTTATATTCTTTTTCCTTTTCGCCAAGTCACAAATGGAGTCATTTGTTTGCCAAGCAGCCAGAAATCTTAAGTTATCTTGAGGAAGTGGTTGAGAAGCATCAACTGAATGAAAAAATCCAATTTAATCATGAATTAAAAGCAGCACGTTGGGATAACGAGAAGGCGCAGTGGTCGTTAGAAACTTCTCAAGGAAAGTATCTAGCAAAAACGGTAATCTTTACAACGGGACCCATTACTGAGCCATCATTTCCAAAAATTAAGGGCATAGAAAGTTTCAAGGGGGAAATGTTTCACTCTGCAAGATGGAATCATGAGTACGATCTTAAAGGTAAACGTATTGCTGTTATTGGTACAGGTGCTTCAGCGATTCAATTTATTCCTCAGGTTCAGCCATTAGCGAAAGAACTCTTTGTGTTTCAGCGTACAGCACCTTGGGTTTTGCCAAAAGCTGATATGAATTTGAATGATCAAGCGAAATCACTGATCCAGAAATTTCCCGTTATTCAATCCACTTGGCGGAGCAGTATTGCCCAAATTTTAAATGGCATTAACTTTGGTTTGCGTAATCCAAAAGTGCTGAAACCTGTGAATTTCTTAAGCAAACAATTATTGAAGTTGCAAATTCAAGATGATGAATTAAGAAAAAAAGTCACACCAAATTTTGATATTGGTTGTAAACGTCTTTTATTTGCCAACAATTATTATCCAGCATTGCAACAAGATAATGTGAAACTAATCAATGAGGGGTTGGTTGAGATTGATGGGAATACGGTTGTTGCGGCCAATGGTGAGCGTCATGAAGTAGATGTCATCATTTGGGGTACGGGTTTTGAGGTATCGCATCCGCCAATTGGTAAGCGCATTTATGATATGGATGGGAAGCTCTTAGCGGATCGCTGGAAAAATAGTTCACCAGAAGCTTATTTAGGTGCAAGTATTACCAATGTACCAAATGCATTTTTGGTGTTAGGACCAAATATTCTGGTTTATGACTCATTTATTGGTATTGCTGAAGCTCAATTAGATTATATTCTTGATGGCCTACTAAAGATCAAAAAGCAAAACATTAACAAGCTTGTGATTAAAGACGACGTTGTTAAGCGACATAATCAATTGGTTCAAAAACATCTTAAAACCACTGTATTTAATGCAGGTGGCTGTAAGAGTTACTATTTGGATGAAAATGGTCGTAACTTTGCAGCATGGCCATGGTCTCTTGCAAAATTAAAACAGCAGTTAAGCTCATTAAACTTGGATCATTATTCACAACACTGATCAAAAAGCCTGATTTAATCAGGCTTTTTTTGTTTGTAGATATTCTATATATACGAGGTTTCTATTTCATCAGGGCTGAAAACAATATTTTGTTGTTAATCAGATAATAAAAAACCACCCAAAGGGTGGTTTTTTGACTGTCGACGTAGTTCGAATTAACGAACGATATCGCGTTGAACTTCGCCAGTGTAAAGTTGACGAGGACGTCCGATCTTGTATGGGCCGCTGTGCATTTCTAACCAGTGGCTGATCCAACCAACAGTACGTGCAAGTGCGAAGATTACAGTGAACATTTCTGTTGGGATACCAATCGCTTTAAGGATGATACCTGAATAGAAGTCAACGTTTGGATAAAGGTTACGCTTGATGAAGTATTCATCAGAAAGTGCGATACGCTCCAATTCCATTGCTAAAGCTAACTGTGGATCATTGATACCTAAAGCACCAAGAACTTCATCACAAGTTTCTTTCATTACTTTAGCACGTGGATCGAAGTTTTTATAAACACGGTGACCGAAGCCCATGAGTTTAACTTCTTTAGTCTTCACTTTTTCCATGAAGCCAGCAACGTTTTCTACAGAGCCGATTTCATCAAGCATCTTAAGAACAGCTTCGTTTGCACCACCGTGAGCAGGACCCCAAAGTGCAGAGATACCAGCAGCGATACATGCATACGGATTAGCACCAGTAGAACCAGCTAAACGTACTGTAGACGTAGAAGCATTTTGTTCATGGTCAGCATGAAGCGTGAAGATACGATCCATTGCTTTTGCAAGAATAGGGTTAACTTTGTAATCACGATCTGCTGGAGTAGCAAACATCATGTACAAGAAGTTTTCTGCATAGCTTAAGTCATTACGTGGGTAAACGAATGGTTGACCAACAGTATACTTGTAGCTCCACGCAGCAAGGGTAGGAATTTTAGCAATCAAACGGATCGCAGTAATTTCACGGTGATCAACATTTTCGATATCAAGGTTGTTGTGATAGAAAGCTGATAACGCACCAACAACACCCACCATAATCGCCATAGGGTGTGCATCACGGCGGAAACCGTTATAGAAGCGGCTAACTTGATCGTGAACCATAGTGTGGTTACGAACTTTAGCGTCAAACTCTTCTTTTTGCTCAGCTGTAGGAAGCTCACCATTTAATAATAAGTAGCAAGTTTCTAAGTAATCGGCTTTAGTAGCTAGTTGGTCGATTGGATAACCACGGTGTAATAGAACACCTTTATTACCATCGATAAATGTGATTTTAGACTCGCAAGACGCTGTAGCCATAAAACCAGGATCAAAAGTGAAGTGACCTGCGGCCAATACATCTTTAACGTCGATTACATCTGGGCCCAATGTGCCGCTGTAAATTGGTAATTCAATTTCTTTGCCATCAAGCTGTAATACGGCTTTTTTGCCAGTTGCTTCAGACATTCAATAGATCTCCTGTCCTGGTGAATGTTTTATCTAACCCGAAATAATCTGTTGTAATCCGTGAGTTAGACGGTTTCAAAATTTGCTCTAAGCTTAGTGAGTAGTCAAAAATTGTCAATTATACTTATGGATAAAAATGACGACCTAAAGTGACTGGTTCTAAACTCAGTTAATCAGTAGGAATTTATCTGCTTTTCACTAGCGCCGCCGTATAATAAGACAATTTCAACGGTAGTGGCATAAAAAAAAAGACAAAAACGTGCATATTTTGATGATTTAAACCAAGTAATGCTTGATTATTAATACCTTTTATCAATATGTTGAAGGTTGTTAAAAGCGATTGTTTATAGAATTTGTCTGTTTTTTTAAGATGATAGACTGAATAAATAGACCAATAATGACAATGAAATATTTTTTTTCACTTTATTTACTAATTGATTAAAAAGTGTCTAATTTATAATGTTTCATTACATTTTAAGTGGTGAGCTCAACATTAGAAAATGAAGTTTATTTTGTAATTAATTTATAAGTGCATATGATTTTTATCCTTTTTTACATTTGAAATTACTCAATTCAATTAGATAAAAAAACAATGACCATGTGAGCAATATTCATTTTTCTAATTAGTTTTAAAAGTACAAATTATTTGAGATTTAATTTTCTTTAAGTTTTTGAAAAATAAAATAAATATTATATTTCTTAAAAAAATATATTTTTGTAGTGAGTTGTGCTTTAGTCTAATTAAGACAAATCGAACATTTGAGTTCAGTAACACTAAATTAAAATAAATTGATATAAATATTAATGGCTTAGTGTTTGTATTTAAATGGAGAGATGACTTAACTGTAAGAAAGTAGATGTAAATGATTCTTATTTAAAAATATTTTATGGTTGACGCCTGCTTCGTAGGTTTGTAATTTGAAATTGCACGTTTTATAATTCCGTGTCGTATAAAGGTTTAGACAATTTATTTGTCTAACAAATGCCAGCTTTCCTTCGAATTAATTCCAACAAACTCCGGATGGAGTTTTTAACTACAGGATGCCCGCTGTGAAAAGCAACAGACCTGTCAATTTGTCCATGGGTCAAGTTTTAGACGTAAACTTAAAATCCCCTGTGGCTATTGCATCTATTTTACACCGTCTTTCAGGTGTCATCGTATTTTTACTCGTACCAGTTCTTTTATGGATCTTAGACAAATCATTGTCTTCTCCTGAGGGCTTTGCACAAGTTCAAGCTATTTTTGATAGCTTTATCGTGCGCTTCATCGTATGGGTATTTGTCGCTGGCTTAATCTACCACTTCATCGCAGGTATCAAGCATTTGCTTGCTGATATGGGTATCGCTGAAGAGTTACAAAGTGGTCGTGTAGCAGCAACAATCGCATTAATTTTATCTGCAATTGGTATCGTTGCATCATTTGTATGGATCGTACTCTAATGAAAAGTGCTACTGGTTTAACGGGTTCAGGTTCTCGCGATTGGTTTATCCAGCGTGTAAGTGCTGTAGTTTTAGCTGTTTATACTGTTGTGGTGTTTGGTTGGATCCTTTGTAATGGTGGTTTCAACTTCGAACAGTGGTACGGCTTTATGATGACATTACCGATGAAGATTTTATCTTTATTGGCAGTCTTATCTCTTGTTGCACACGCATGGATTGGTATGTGGCAAGTATTCACTGACTATGTGACGACTCGTCAAATGGGTCCATCAGCATCAGGTTTACGCCTTGTACTGACTTCAGCAGTTATTATTGCTGTATTTGCATATGCGATCTGGGCAATCCAGATTTTTTGGGCGAATTGATAGGAAACAATCATGGGCGCTATAAACCCTAAAGAAGATTATACAAATATTCCACACGAAACTTTCGATGCTGTCATCGTTGGTGGTGGTGGTTCTGGTATGCGTGCTTCTTACCAACTTGCTCAAGCTGGTTTGAAAGTTGCGGTATTGACTAAAGTATTCCCAACGCGTTCTCACACTGTAGCTGCACAGGGTGGTATTGGTGCTTCTCTTGGTAACATGCAAGAAGATAACTGGCACTACCATTTCTATGACACAGTAAAAGGTTCTGACTGGTTAGGTGACCAAGACGCAATTGAGTTTATGACTCGTGAAGCGCCACAAGTTGTATATGAACTTGAACATCTAGGTATGCCATTTGATCGTAACGCTGACGGCACAATTTACCAACGTCCATTCGGTGGTCACTCTGCGAACTATGGTGAAAAAGCTGTTCCTCGTGCTTGTGCTGCTGCCGACCGTACAGGTCACGCACTTCTTCACACGCTTTATCAAAGCAACGTGAAAATGGGTACACAATTCTTCGTAGAATGGATCGCGCTTGATTTGATCCGTAATGAAGCAGGTGATGTACTTGGTGTTACAGCAATTGACCAAGAAACAGGTAAAATTGCAGTATTCCAAGCGAAAGCAACATTGTTCGCAACGGGTGGTGCTGGTCGTGTTTACCGCGCATCTACAAACGCATATATCAACACTGGTGACGGTCTTGGTATGGCTGCTCGTGCAGGTATTCCATTACAAGATATGGAATTCTGGCAATTCCACCCAACGGGCGTTGCAGGCGCAGGCGTATTGTTAACTGAAGGTTGTCGTGGTGAAGGTGCAATCCTTCGTAACAAAGACGGCGAACCGTTCATGGAGCGTTATGCTCCAACTTTGAAAGACTTGGCACCACGTGACTTCGTATCACGTTCTATGGACCAAGAGATCAAAGAAGGCCGTGGTTGTGGTCCTAAAGGTGATTATATCCTTCTTGATATGACGCACTTGGGTGCTGATACGATCATGAAACGTCTTCCATCTGTATTTGAGATTGGTAAGAAGTTCGCGAACGTTGACATCACAAAAGAGCCAATTCCTGTTGTACCAACAATCCATTACCAAATGGGTGGTATTCCAACTAACATTCATGGTCAAGTTGTTGTTCCTGAATCGCGTGAAACTACTCCGCTAGAAGCACATTACGACAAAGACAGCGATACTTATTCTACCAATGCTGCGGATCGCAATTTCACTAAACCAGTGAAAGGTTTCTATGCGATTGGCGAATGTTCATGTGTGTCTGTACATGGTGCTAACCGTTTAGGTACAAACTCATTGCTTGACTTAGTTGTATTTGGTAAAGCTGCTGGCGAACATATCATTGACTATGTGACTAAGCATCACGGTGATGAATATGCGCCGCTTCCAACAACTGTGCTTCAGCAAACTGTCGAGCGTATCCGTCGCTTAGATGAGTCAACTTCTGGTGAGAATGCGCAAGAAGTTGCTGATGCAATTCGCGATATCGTTCAAGATCATGCAGGTGTATTCCGTACAACTGAACTTCTTGAAAAAGGTGTGAAAGAGATTCTTGCACTTGAGCCTCGTATCCGTAATATCCACTTAAAAGACAAATCAAAAGTATTTAATACTGCGCGTATTGAAGCACTTGAAGTGGAAAACTTATACGAAGTTGCAAAAGCAACCTTAATCTCTGCTGCTGCACGTAAAGAATGTCGTGGTGCGCATACTGTTGTAGATTTTGAAGAATCTCCAGATCATCCAGCATATCCTTACGGCCGTCGTGATGATGAGTGGATGAAGCATACTTTATGGTTCTCTGCTGATAACCGTCTTGAGTACAAGCCAGTACGTTACAAGCCTTTATCAGTTGATGCTATTCCACCTAAACCACGTACATTCTAATTGGGAGAAGTAAGATGAGTAGAGGTACTCGTACATTTAATATCTACCGCTACGATCCTGATAAGGATAAAGCACCGTACATGCAAACATTCAAGCTTGAGTTGACTGATAAGCACCGTATGTTGCTTGATGCGCTACTTGCATTGAAAGTTCAAGACGAAACTTTAACGTTCCGTCGTTCATGTCGTGAAGGTATTTGTGGTTCAGATGGTGTAAACATCAATGGTAAAAATGGTTTAGCGTGTCTTTGGAACCTAAACGATTTGCCAGAAGTAATTACTATTCGTCCATTACCAGGTCTTCCAGTAATCAAAGACTTGGTTGTAGACATGAATCAGTTCTATGATCAGTACGACAAAATTCAACCGTTCTTGATTAATAATCAACCTGCACCACCTAAAGAGCGTTTACAATCTCCAGAAGAGCGTGAGCATCTTGATGGTTTGTATGAATGTATTCTTTGTGCATGTTGTTCAACGTCTTGCCCATCATTCTGGTGGAACCCTGATAAATTCTTGGGTCCTTCAGCATTGTTGAATGCATATCGTTTCATTATTGATTCGCGTGATACTGCTACTCAAGACCGTTTGGCTCGTTTAGACGATCCTTTCAGTTTATTCCGTTGTAAAGGTATCATGAACTGTGTATCAGTATGCCCTAAAGGTCTAAATCCAACAAAAGCGATTGGTCACATTCGTAGCATGTTGTTAGATCAAGCTGGATAATGCTGTTCCAAAAAAAGCACACTTAGGTGTGCTTTTTTTTTAATCAAAACTTGATGTTAAATTTAGTTTTCGAGATATTTTGGTTGAAGTGGTTAGATTTGCCCCAATCATAAAAAAATATGCACTTTAGGGATAAATGAAAACGTTTTGCATCTGCAAATATCTTTTTAAAATGTTAAGATATCGGTTTTATGATCCAAGTTGCATGTATTTAAATCTATAATTTTAGGCTTTAGTCTAATAATTATGAATTTTAATAGAATTTATCTAAATGCACCTTATATTATCTCAATGGTTTATAGTTGTATTTAGCTAATTTATGAATGGTATGTGTCAATAAAATCAGTTTGAAGTGAAGTTCATGGTAGGATTTGAACAAAATTTTTAGCATGAATATTATTCAATCTGTACATTAAATCAACATTTTGGTGGTTTGGTGTTAAGCTGAAAGCAGGGATAATCAAATTGAAAAGTTGCTTTAGAAAAGACTAATATTTTTATTTTTTTCTAAGTCAATTTGCAAAAATTGCTCGGTAATTTTATCGAGTATAAAGATGAGTGATGATGCCAATGAGGGCGTTATGATTCGTCATTGGTATTAGAAACTCTCTAATGCTATACGCCCCATGGTCTTTTGTACCAGATGGGTGAATGTCAATTTACCGATTTGGCATTATCAATCATGGGCGAGCTTAGAAAGCTCCCTGTAATGTTTTGCAATAGGAAATGGGTCCACAAATGCAAGAAGTTGCTGACGCATTGCGTCTTGACACTGAACTTTCCGCTGACAGTGCAGCGTATATTGAAGAACTTTATGAGCAGTATTTAGTTGCTCCAGAATCAGTCGGTGCTGATTGGCAAGAATACTTTGGTAAGTTCCCAAAAGGGGATCAACCACACAGCAATGTACGTGAGCAATTCCTTTTATTGGGTCGTAACTCAAACCGTATTCAGCCTGTCGTTCAAAGTTCAGTTAGTTCTGAGCACGAGCGTCGTCAGATTGGCGTATTACAATTAATCGCTGCATACCGTAACCGCGGTCATCAAAAAGCAAAATTAGATCCATTAGGTTTGGCAAAACGAGAAGAAGTGCCTGATCTTGATCTAGCGGCTCATGGTTTAACCAAATCTGACTTAGATACTGTATTCAATACAGGTAATCTTGCAATTGGCAAAACTGAAGCAACTTTAGGTGAAATGGTCAATGCGATGGAGGCGACGTATTGCGCTTCTATTGGTGTTGAATATATGCACATTGTTGACACTAAAGAGAAACGTTGGATTCAACAACGTCTTGAAGGTGTGAAAGGTCAATTTGGTTTTTCAGCAGAACAAAAGAAACATGTTCTTGAACGTTTAACTGCAGCTGAAGGCTTAGAGAAATACTTAGGCAATAAGTATGTTGGTGCTAAGCGCTTTGGTGTGGAAGGCGGTGAATCTTTCATTCCGATGGTTGATGCTGTTATTCAACGCGCAGGTTCTGTGGGATGTAAAGAAGTTGTGATCGGTATGCCACACCGTGGTCGTCTCAACTTGCTTGTCAATATCATGGGTAAAAACCCAGCAGATCTTTTCGGTGAATTTGAAGGTAAATCACTTCACAAGAAAGGTTCTGGTGACGTTAAGTATCACCAAGGTTTCTCGTCAAACGTAATGACTCCAGGTGGCGAAGTTCATTTGGCATTGGCATTTAACCCATCACACTTAGAAATCGTAGGGCCTGTAGTTGAAGGTTCAGTACGTGCTCGTCAAGTTCGTCGTAAAGACATTGGTGGTGATGACGTATTACCAGTAATCGTACATGGTGATGCTGCATTTGCTGGTCAGGGTGTGAACCAAGAAACCTTCCAAATGTCACAAACACGTGGTTATACGGTAGGTGGTACAGTTCATATTGTTGTCAATAACCAAGTTGGTTTTACAACATCAGATCCACGTGATGCACGTTCTACTGAATACTGTACTGATATCGCGAAAATGATTCAGGCACCAATCTTCCATGTGAATGGTGATGATCCTGAAGCTGTATTGTTTGTTGCTCAACTTGCACATGATTTCCGTCATACTTTCCGTAAAGACGTTGTTATCGATATGTTCTGTTACCGTCGTCGCGGTCACAATGAAGCAGATGAGCCAGCAGCAACTCAGCCAATGATGTATCAAGTCATTAATAAGAAAACGACGACTCGTGCATTATATGCTGACAAATTAGTACAAGAAGGTGTAATTGATCGTGCGACTGCAGATCAGATGATCGAAGATTACCGTGCTGATTTAGAAGCAGGTAAACATGTTGCTAATGCACTTGTACTTGAACCGAATAAAAAAATGTTCGTTGACTGGACGCCATACTTAGGTCACGAATACACTGACGTTTGGGATACTACTTTCCCTGAAGAGCGTTTAAAAGAACTTGGTCGCAAAATGCGTGAGCTTCCTGAAGGCTTCGTGATGCAGCGTCAAGTTTCTAAGGTGATCGATGATCGTCTTAAAATGCAAACTGGTGAAATGCCATTGAACTGGGGTGCAGCTGAGACTCTAGCTTATGCTTCGTTATTGGACGAGGGTTATCTTGTTCGTTTAACTGGTGAAGATGTTGGTCGTGGTACATTCTCGCATCGTCATGCGAAGCTTCATAACCAAGTAGACGGTTCGACGTATATTCCACTTTGCCATATTAAAGAAAATCAACCGCGTACAGCGATTTATGACTCATTATTGTCTGAAATGGCAGTATTGGCATTCGAATATGGTTATGCAACAACTCTACCTAAGAGCTTAATTATTTGGGAAGCACAATTTGGTGACTTCGCGAACTGTGCTCAAGTTGTTATTGACCAATTCATTGCTTCTGGTGAGACAAAGTGGGAGCGCGTTTGTGGTTTAACGATGCTTCTTCCACATGGTTTTGAAGGTCAAGGCCCAGAACACTCATCTGCACGTTTAGAGCGTTTCTTACAGCTATGTGCTGAAGAAAACATGCAAGTGATGACGCCTACAACTCCTGCACAGATTTTCCATGCTTTACGTCGTCAGGCGATTCGCCCAATTCGTAAACCAATGATTATCATGTCTCCAAAGTCATTATTACGTCACAAATTAGCGGTATCTAATCTTGATGAATTGGCGAACGGAACTTTCCAAACTGTGATTGATGAAGTTGATAACATTAATAAGTTGGATGTGACTCGTGTAGTGCTTTGCGGTGGTAAGGTTTATTACGATTTACTTGAAAAACGTCGTGAAAATGAATTGAACAACACTGCTATTGTTCGTGTTGAACAATTGTACCCATATCCAGAAGCACGTTTAGCGGAAGTACTTGCACAATATCCAAATATGAAAGAGCTTGTTTGGGCGCAAGAAGAACCGAAGAACCAAGGCGCATGGTTATTCATCGCACCACGTTTATACGAAGGTGTTATGAAGTCAGGTCAACAAATTCAAATCAGCTATGCAGGACGTGAAGCATCTGCTGCACCGGCTTGTGGCTCACCATATTTACATGCAAAACAACAAGCACAACTCGTTAACGAAGCGCTTGCGATCGTAGCAGAATAATCAGGAGAATCTTAAGAATGGCAACCGAAATTAAAGCACCGGTATTCCCAGAGTCAGTTGCAGACGGAACAATTGCAACTTGGCACAAACAACCAGGTGAAGCGGTATCACGTGATGAAGTGATCTGTGATATCGAAACGGATAAAGTTGTACTTGAAGTTGTTGCTCCTGCAGATGGTACGATTGCAAATATCATTAAAGGCGAAGGCGACACAGTTCTTTCTGATGAAGTAATTGCTACATTTGAAGCAGGTGCTGTTTCTGGTGCTTCTCAAACTCAAGCTGTTCAATCTGAAGAGAAAGTTGAACAAGCTGCGGCTGCTACAGAAGCGGGTGCTGCTCCGGTTGTTGAACGTGCTCAAGCTCCTGTTCAAGACCAAGCTCCAGCTGTTCGTAAGGCATTAACTGAAACTGGTATCAATGCATCAGAAGTTTCAGGTACAGGTCGTGGTGGCCGTATCACTAAAGAAGATGTGGCGAATCACCAATCTAAACCTGCTGCTCCTGCTGCTGCACCATTAAGCGTAGCTGTAGGTGAGCGTATTGAAAAACGTGTTCCTATGACACGTCTTCGTAAGCGTGTGGCTGAGCGTTTACTTGCTGCAACGCAAGAAACAGCAATGTTAACGACGTTCAACGAAGTCAACATGAAGCCAATCATGGACATGCGCGCTCAGTACAAAGATGCTTTTGAAAAGCGTCATGGTGCTCGTTTAGGCTTTATGTCATTCTTTGTTAAAGCTGCAACTGAAGCACTTAAACGCTACCCAGCTGTAAATGCTTCAATTGATGGTGATGATATCGTTTATCACGGTTACTATGACATCGGTGTAGCGGTATCTTCTGACCGTGGTTTAGTAGTTCCAGTATTACGTGATACTGATCGCATGAACTATGCTGAAGTAGAAAATGGTATTCGTGATTACGCATTCAAAGCACGTGATGGTAAGCTCGGCATTGAAGATATGACAGGTGGTACATTCACGATCACTAATGGTGGTACTTTCGGTTCATTGCTTTCAACACCAATTTTAAATACGCCACAAACTGCAATTTTGGGTATGCATAAAATCCAAGAGCGTCCAATGGCGGTAAATGGTCAAGTTGAAATCTTACCAATGATGTATTTAGCGCTTTCTTATGACCACCGTTTAATTGATGGTAAAGAAGCAGTAGGTTTCCTTGTAACAATCAAAGAATTGTTAGAAGAACCAGCTAAACTTATCCTTGATCTTTAATTCTAAAGAATAAATCCATGGGCTTAGAGCGATCCTCTAGGCCCATTTTTGGAGAGAAGAATGTCTCAACAATTTGATTTAGTAGTAATCGGCGGTGGTCCAGGTGGTTATGAAGCTGCTATTCGTGCAGCACAACTGGGTTTCAAAGTTGCATGTATTGAAAAGCGTATTCATAAAGGAAAACCATCTTTAGGTGGTACTTGCTTGAACGTGGGTTGTATCCCATCTAAAGCACTTTTAGACTCTTCACATCGTTATGAAGATACTGTTCATCATTTAGATGATCATGGTATTACAACGGGCGAAGTGAAATTCGATCTTCAAAAGTTACTTGCTCGTAAAGATAAAATCGTCAACCAACTTACAATGGGTATCGATGGCCTATTGAAAGGTAACGGTATTGAATGGTTGCAGGGTACAGGTAAATTATTAGCTGGTAAAAAAGTTGAGTTTGTTCCACATGAAGGTGAAACTCAAATTTTAGAACCTAAATATGTCATTCTTGCCTCTGGTTCTGTTCCTGTAAATATTCCTGTTGCTCCTGTAGATCAAGATCTTATCGTTGATTCTACCGGTGCGCTTGAATTCCAAGAAGTACCTAAACGTTTAGGTGTAATTGGTGCAGGTGTAATTGGTCTTGAACTAGGATCAGTATGGCGTCGTTTGGGTGCAGAGGTTGTTGTTTTTGAAGCAATGGATGCATTTTTACCAATGGCTGATAAAGCTTTGGCTAAAGATTACCAAAAAGTATTAACGAAGCAAGGTCTTGATATTCGTGTTGGCGCAAAAGTAGCTGGTACAGAAATCAATGGTCGTGAAGTGACAGTTAAGTACACTCAAGGTGGCGAAGACAAAACTCAGACTTTCGACAAATTGATCGTTTGCGTGGGTCGTAAAGCGTATGCAGAAGGTTTATTAGCAGAAGATTCTGGCATTAAACTTACTGAACGTGGTTTGGTTGAAGTAAATGATTGGTGTGCAACTTCTGTTGAAGGTGTATATGCAATTGGTGACTTAGTACGTGGTCCAATGCTTGCACATAAAGCAATGGAAGAAGGCGTAATGGCTGTTGAACGTATTCATGGTCACGCAGCTCAAGTGAACTATGACACGATTATTTCTGTGATCTATACACACCCTGAAGCGGCGTGGGTTGGTTTAACAGAAGAACAAGCGAAAGAAAAAGGTCACGAAGTTAAAACAGGTCAATTTGGTTTCGCAGCGAATGGTCGTGCGATGGCAGCAGGAGAAAACGCTGGTTTCGTGAAATTTGTTGCTGACGCTAAAACGGATCGTTTGCTTGGTATGCACGTGATTGGACCTGCTGCGTCTGATATCGTTCACCAAGGTATGATCGCACTTGAATTTGTATCAAGCGTTGAAGATCTTCAATTAATGACATTTGGTCACCCAACATTCTCTGAAGTAGTTCATGAAGCTGCGTTAGCAGTAGATGGGCGAGCGATTCACGCGATTCAGCGTAAACGTAAATAACACAAAAAAGAGCGGCTGAGGCCGCTCTTTTTGCATTTGGTGGTTGTTTTTGTTTGAATAATCATCTAAAACTAGAATACTAAATTTAATAAATGCCAATATTTATTGCGAAGGAAGTTTAAATATTGGTGTGTCATAAAAAGTGAAAAGTAGTAAAAGGTAAAACAATGAATTTACACGAGTATCAGGCGAAATCGCTGTTAAAAAAATATGGTATGCCAGTTCAGGAAGGCATCATCGCTACAAATGCAGAGGAAGCAGTAAAAGCATTTGAACAGCTAGGCGGCAAATTCGCTGTTATGAAAGCACAAGTACATGCCGGTGGGCGTGGAAAAGCTGGCGGCGTTAAAGTCGTTAAGTCAGCTGATGAAGCAAAAGAATATGCTTCGCAAATTATTGGTACTCGTTTAGTTACATATCAAACGGATGCAAATGGGCAACCAGTTAACAGTGTACTCGTTGCAGAAGATGTCTATCCAGTTGAGCGTGAATTGTATTTAGGCGCAGTTGTTGATCGTTCATCACGTCGTATTACTTTCATGGCTTCTACTGAAGGTGGTGTCGAAATTGAAAAAGTCGCTGAAGAAACTCCAGAAAAAATTATTAAAGTTGAAGTAGATCCATTGGTTGGCTTACTTCCTTTCCAAGCTCGTGAAGTCGCTTTTGCTTTAGAGCTGAAAGATAAACAGATTAATCAATTTGTTAAAATTATGTCTGCAGCTTATCAAGCGTTCGTAGAAAATGATTTCGCATTGTTTGAAATTAATCCATTGTCAGTCCGTGAAAATGGTGAAATTTTGTGTGTTGATGCCAAGGTCGGTATTGATTCGAATGCTTTATATCGTTTGCCAGAAGTTTCTGCTTTAAGAGATAAATCGCAAGAAAATGAGCGTGAGCTCAAGGCATCTGAGTTTGACCTTAACTATGTTGCTTTAGAAGGTAATATTGGTTGTATGGTGAATGGAGCAGGTCTTGCAATGGCAACCATGGACATCATTAAACTCTATGGTGGTCAACCAGCAAACTTCTTGGATGTAGGTGGTGGCGCAACCAAAGAGCGTGTAATTGAAGCATTCAAGATCATTTTAGCGGATCAGTCAGTACAAGGTGTGCTGATCAATATCTTCGGTGGTATTGTGCGTTGTGACATGATTGCTGAAGCAATTATTGCAGCGGTTCAAGAAGTAAATGTAACAGTGCCTGTTGTTGTTCGCTTAGAAGGGAATAATGCAGAACTAGGTGCAAAATTACTTGATGAATCTGGTCTTAAACTAATTTCTGCAAACGGCTTATCTGATGCCGCAGAAAAAATTGTTGCTGCAGTAAAAGCATAAGGAGTATCAATCATGAGCGTATTAATTAATAAAGACACTAAAGTATTGGTACAGGGCTTTACGGGTAAAAATGGTACATTCCACTCAGAACAAGCTTTGGCTTATGGTACTAAGGTTGTGGGTGGTGTGACTCCAGGTAAAGGCGGTCAAACTCATTTAAATCTACCTGTATTCAATACAATGAAAGATGCAGTGAAAGAGACTGGTGCTGATGCATCGGTCATTTACGTTCCTGCACCATTTGTATTGGATTCTATCGTTGAAGCAGTTGACTCTGGCGTTGGACTGATTGTTGTTATCACTGAAGGTGTACCAACCATTGATATGCTGAAAGCGAAACGCTATCTAGAAACCAATGGAAATGGCACTCGCTTAGTGGGTCCAAACTGTCCAGGTGTTATCACGCCGGGTGAATGTAAGATTGGTATTATGCCAGGACATATTCATCAGCCAGGACGAATCGGTATTATTTCGCGTTCTGGTACGTTGACCTATGAAGCTGTTGCACAAACTACGAAGTTAGGATTAGGTCAATCAACGTGTATTGGTATTGGTGGAGATCCAATCCCTGGTATGAATCAGATTGATGCTTTGAAACTGTTCCAAGATGATCCAGACACAGATGCAATTATTATGATTGGTGAGATTGGTGGTACAGCTGAAGAAGAAGCGGCAGAATATATCCAATCAAATGTGACCAAACCCGTTGTTGGTTATATTGCTGGTGTGACTGCACCGAAAGGTAAGCGAATGGGTCATGCTGGTGCTATTATTTCAGGTGGTAAAGGCACAGCAGAAGAAAAATTCGCTGCGTTTGAACGTGCTGGAATGGCATATACACGTAGCCCAGCTGAACTTGGTTCAACGATGCTAGAAGTACTTAAAGAAAAAGGTCTAGCTTAATGCTTTAAGTAAAAAAGCCTCCTGAGTGGAGGCTTTTTTTCATGCATAATAATAAGATATAGAAACGTAAAATTAATATGATTCAAAATTTAAAACTTTATTTACAAGCTTTGATGTTTTTTTCAATTTCTGCTGTTCACGCGAATTCCTTGGATCATGATGAAAATACGAATGATCAAAATCTCATTTTTAATTTTTTTGAAGCTCAGCAAGAACTTCACTATGAGCCTGCCATAGAAGATTTAAATAGTGAACAGACCAAGATTGCAGAATTAAATGAGAAAGAATATTCGAGATTTGATGTATTGACGCATTCAATTTTTCAATCCGAACGTATTCAATTTTTTAATTTCACGGCTTTTGATCGGAATGAATTGAAGAATAAACTTGATACAGGTCATTTTGACTTATCAAATCTGGAACAATTAAGCATTACGTTTGGATATGGTGTTGAGTATTTGCTGAAACAGAATCAAACGATAGGGTACGAGTTTTTATCCTCGTTTCCCTACGATCGAGGCAGATTGATTCGGATTTTTTGGAATCAGACATTTTAAATGTCTAATCTATTTTTCGATAAAGGCCTGATTTAACTGTTCCAGCTTTGGTTTCTTTTATGAGGTTCCATGAAGAAGGTAGATTAAGTGATGACAATGGTTGATCGGCTTCGACATAAATAAATGCATCTGCTTTGAGTTTTGGGTCAATCAATGAAGCCAACTCCTCCCAAAGATTTAAACTATAGGGAGGATCTAAAAAAACTACATCGAATTGATTGTTTGAGAGTTGTTTTAGCGCGATTTGGGCAGTGCTTTGAATCAGTTTTGCATTATTCACATTTAAAAGCGCTAAGTTTGATTTTAAAAATTTATTTTGCTCTAAATTAGGTTCGATCATCGTGACATGAGCTGCCCCTCGAGATAGCGCTTCAAAACCTAATGAACCAGATCCAGCGCAAACATCTAGCACCTGCGCTTGTTGAATATCCCACATTAACCAATTAAATAAAGTTTCGCGTACACGATCTGGTGTTGGTCTTAAACCCTCAATAGTGGCAAAAGGTAATACACGGCGTTTCCATTCACCACCAATGATGCGGAGTTGATTTTTCATTTATTGACTCGTGTTACGTTGAGTGTCAGTGTTTGCATTCGTTGCATTCGTTGCATTCGTTGCATTCGTTGCATTCGTTGCATTCGTTGCATTCGTTGCATTCGTTGCATTCGTTGCACTGTTGCTGTTACGTGATGTTGGGAGTTCACGAGGAAGTGCATTTGGATCGGCTGACAAATTGGTAGATCCGCTAGGTAATTCACCAGGCTTAATGCCTGCTGTCATTAGGCCGCCACTGACAACATGATTCATAGGCTTTATTGGTTTACGATCACGATGGAGTAACCAATAATCCAATACAGGTCGTGCGAGTGCGGTTGCTCCTGAACCTCCACGACCATTTTCCCATATCACTGCAATCGCTATTTCTGGGTTGTCGGCAGGGGCGAAGCCTACAAATAAGCCGTGATCGAGTTGACGTTCAGTTAATAAAGCTTCGTTATACTTTTTACCTTGCGCAATACTCTTGACCTGAGCGGTACCTGTTTTACCCGCAATTTGATATTGCAGTCCACCACGAATCCCTTTACCTGTTCCAGATTGGATCACATCCACCATGGCATCACGCATCTTTATCCAATCTTCATCAGCACCATTGAAGGCAATTTTATAATCTGGTGCATTGTGGACTTTGAATTGCTTTGTTCCTTTGGTTTCACGTAATACATGCGGTGTAACATGGGCGCCATGATTTGCGGTAATTGCAGTTGCCATCGCGAGTTGTAAAGGGGTAGAAGTGAACGCACCTTGCCCAATACTGACTGAGATTGTTTCACCTTTGAGCCATTTAGAATTGCGAGTACGCATTTTCCATTCTGGCGAAGGATACAAGCCTGTGCTTTCGCTAGGAAGGTCTACACCCGTTTTCTCACCAAATCCAAACTGACGCATCCATGTGTTCATACGATCAATCCCCATCTGGTAAGAAAGAACGTAATAGTAAGTATCACAAGAGACAACAATGGATTTATGCATATTGACTACACCATGCCCCGTTTTTTTCCAGTCGCGGAATTTGTGAGAGTCTCCTGGTAAGTGGAAATAACCTGGATCTGAAATAGCAGTTGACCAATCGACAATTCCGTAGTGAATACCCCCTAATGCAGCCATAGGCTTAATGGTAGAACCTGGTGGATAGGTCCCTTGAACTGCGCGGTTATACAACGGCTGATCTAGATTGTCACGCAGTGCACTATAGTCTGTATGACTGATACCAGTCACGAATAAATTGGGGTTGAAACTCGGACTCGAAACGAGTGCCAAAATTTCACCTGTACGTGGATCCATTGCAACAATTGCACCACGACGCCCCGCAAGTTGCTCAGCAGCTACTGTTTGGAGGCCATAATCAAGTGATAAATAGAGGTCATTACCGCGTACAGAATCTTTACGCCCTAATTTCCGTAAGACATTACCAAATGCATCTGTCTCAATAGATTCAAAGCCAGGTGAACCATGCAACAGGTCTTCGTAAAATTTTTCTACGCCAATTTTACCGATCAGGTTGGTGCCTGCGTAAGCATCTTTATCAATGCTTTTAAGTTCTTTATCATTAATACGACCGACATACCCAATAACATGGGCAAATAATTCACCGTGTGGGTAATAACGCGTCATTTGGGTTTCAATGGAAACACCAGGAAATTTAAACTTTACTTCGCTAAATTTAGCGATATCTGTTTCAGTTAAGTTTAGTTTAAGCGTTACACGTTCAGTCTTTTTTGCGGTTTTTACACGACTCATGAAGCGTTCAATGTCTTCTTCGCTCAAGTTAATAATCTTTCTAAGGCGTTCTACCGTGTCTTCAATATCAGGCACATCCGCTTTACTTAATGTAGCCGTAAAAACTGGATAATTGTCAGCCAGTAGAATGCCGTTACGATCAAAAATATAACCGCGGGCAGGGGAAATCGGTTGTAAACGAATTCGGTTTTTGTCCGATGCATCTTTAAACTGGTCGTAATGCACAATTTGCAAATAAGCATATCGAGACAATAGAACAAGTAAAAAAAAGATTACCACGCAAATAGCAAACACCACTCGACTACGAAAAATTCGCTTTTCTTGTTGTACATTCTTCAGTGGGAACTGCTGCTTCATAGATCTTTACTTTTTTGCGGGTAAAAGCTGACTTTATATCAAAGTATTTTAACTCAGATTGACTATAAAATTTGTAAAATTAATAAATAGTTCGTATGTTATAAAAATTAAAATTTGACCAAATAGACACTAATTTTAAAGCTTGTTGTATATAAGAACGAAAATTATTCTGTTAAAGTCGAATCACTATGGATGAATAATAATATTGTTCTCAGTTTGAGAAAATGGAGAAAATAATGAGAAAAATCGTTTCCTTTGCTGTCATGATGTGGGTAGGGAATTTAGCATACGCAGATTTTTCATCGTTTTATCCTGAAGCAAAATTGAAACCAGAACAATTTTCTAAAATAAATGTGGGTGCTGGTGTTACACAACGGTTAGCGCATGGGAATTTAGAATACGTCACTCCATACGGTATTGGATACGGAAAGCTTGGCGCTTTCTTAAATGACGACCACGATGTGGGTGCTCAAGTCGGTTTTCGTTACCCAATAATTCTCGGAACTAAGGACTTAAATGGATTTTATTTAGGTGCATTTGCTGGTCATCTAAAATCAAAAACAGTCAATGGTGAAAAGGAATCTCAACTCGGTGGTGGTATAGATTTATCTTATGTCATGCTGAATAAAGAAAGAATTAGTACATTTAGTGTAGGGATAAAAGCAGGAGAGGAAATCACGCAAGGAAACCAAGTGATTTTTGAAACTAAACCAGAACTACAGTTTGCTTACACCTTAAGTGTAGGATTTTAGAAAGCTTTATGGTTTTATACCTCAAGTTCGACTGCAATTAGATATATGAATATGAGAGTCATGAATGTTTGGATATGTGAGTGATTTGTGGCAAGCCTTCGTCAATCGACCTGATTTTTATGCAGTACTGAGTATTATCCCAGTAACCGCATTTGTGACTTGGGCTCACGTCTGGATGGCACTCAAGATGGTGTTTTATCCAATTAAGTTTTGGGGTTTTCACTTAGGTCCGCTTCCGGTGGGATGGCAAGGAATTGTTCCACGTAAGGCAGGACGTATATCGGGTATTATTACCGACAATACACTATCAAAACTTGGCTCCTTACGAGAGTTCTTAGATGCGATGGATCCCGAGGATACTGCTCGTATCATTGGTGAACAGGTTGGCTTTGAGTTAGAGCACTTAATTGATGAAGTGATGATGGATCGCAATGCGGTTCTATGGGAAAACTTACCTTACTCAATCAAGAGACGTATTTATGCGCAAGCACATAAGCAACTTCCAAATGTTTTGAAAGAGCTCGTAACCGAATTAACTTTAAATGTTGAGTCGCTCGTGGATATGCGTGCGATGGTAGTGAGTCAAATGGAAGGCGACCGTCAATTGATGGTCAATATGTTCCTAAAAGTGGGTCAAAAAGAAATTAACTTCATTTGGCATATCAGTGCATTAATCGGTATGTTCTTCGGTATCTTCCAAATGATCGTTTGGTTTGTGGTGCCTTGGCATTGGACTGTACCATTCTGGGCAGCAATTTGGGGCTTTTTAACAAATTGGATTGCAATTTGGATGGTATTTAATCCAGTTGAACCACACTATATACGTTATCCCCAATTCTTTGAATTAACGAAAGATCGTAAATTCCCTTGGATAAAACCTGTCATTCCACGCATTGGTTCTTATAATATTCAAGGTGCGTTTATGAAGCGCCAAGAAGAAGTATCTGATGTATTTGCACGTGTAGTGACTGAAGATTTGATTACATTGAAATCTATTATGATGGAAATGATGTATGGTGGAAAAAAAGACAAAACACGCCGTATTGTTAAACGTCATATCAATGAAATCATGGAAACACCATTGGTTCGTACATCATTACAGCTATCTTTAGGTCCAAAAGAGTATGCAAAACTCAAGACAGACTTGATCGATCGCTCAATTGAAATTACGATGGTGCCTGTATGCGACCCAGCTTTTAATGCGAGCCGCGCACAGAAAATCTATCAAATGTTTAAAGAACGTATCCGTGAATTAACGCCGCGCGAGTTTCAAAATCTATTACGTCCTGCATTCCAGGAAGACGAATGGATCTTAATTGTGCTAGGTGGGGTAACAGGTTTCTTCGCGGGTCTGATTCATTTATTTGTGGCTTTCTTATAAATAGATGCTGGATTGGTGCCTACCAAAGACATTAACCAAGTATCGTCGATATAGTTAAAATGAGGATGTTTATTTATGCGCATTATATTACTCGGACCACCTGGAGCAGGTAAAGGTACTCAAGCTCAGTTGATCTGCAAGCGCTACAATGTCCCACAAATTTCAACCGGTGATATGCTCCGTGCTGCAATTCGTGAAGGAACTGAACTCGGTCTACAGGCAAAATCTGTAATGGACAATGGTGGTCTAGTTTCTGACGAACTGATTATTGGTCTGGTTAAAGAGCGTATTGCACAACCAGATTGTGCAAATGGTTGTATCTTTGATGGTTTCCCTCGTACGATTCCTCAAGCTGAAGCTTTGGAAAAAGAAGGCATTGATATTGATCACGTGATCGAAATTGATGTGCCTGATGAAGAAATCGTTAAACGCTTATCGGGTCGTCGCCAACATCCAGCATCAGGTCGTGTTTATCATATCGTCTACAACCCACCAAAAGTGGAAGGCAAAGATGATGAAACTGGTGAAGATTTAGTTCAGCGTCCAGATGACCAAGAAGAAACAATTCGTAAGCGCTTAGGTTCGTATCATACTGAAACTGAACAGTTGGTTGGCTTTTACCAAGGGCGTGCAGCTTCAGGTGAAAATGCGCCAACGTATGATAAGTTGAATGGACTTCGTCCTATTGAAGAAGTTCAAAAAGAACTTTTTGCAATTTTAGATCAAACTAAATAACCATTATTCAGCTTTGACAAAAAAGAAGCCCTAAGTCATATTAGGGCTTCTTTTTTATGATGTTAAGGTAAACAAGTGCAAAATATTGCCATTATTTTATTGATGCTTGCATGCTTGGCAGTATTGTCTTTTTTGGTATTTATAAGTTTTAAATTACTTCGCGATAGTCAAAAACAGATGAAATTAGATAAAGAGAAAAAAGATCAAAAAAAATCTCTTGATCGTTAAACCTGTTTTAAATCGATCTGTCTTGTCGCTCCATATTCGAAACGTTCAGGCCAGTTGCACACGTCACTCACAACACATTCATTGCACTTTGGCTTCCGCGCAATACAGCAATAACGTCCATGTAAAATTAACCAATGATGAGCGTCTACAATAAACTCTTTTGGAATCACTTTAACTAGACGGTGTTCAACTTCGAGTACATTTTTTCCTACCGCAAGTCCAGTACGATTACCTAATCGAAAGATGTGGGTATCAACGGCCATGGTTGGTTGACCAAAAGCGGTATTTAATACCACATTTGCAGTTTTTCGACCTACGCCCGGAAGTGCTTCTAAATCAGCACGGTTGTTAGGAACAGTACTGTTGTGTTGTTTAATCAATATTTCACAAGCTTTGATGACATTTTCAGCTTTAGAGTTATAGAGACCTATTGTTTTAATATAAGATTTTAATCCTTCTACACCTAAGGCATAGATTGCTTCAGGTGTGTTTGCTACAGGGAAAAGCTTATCTGTGGCCTTATTTACGCTTACATCAGTGGCTTGTGCTGATAAGGTCACAGCAACTAACAACTCAAAGGGTGAAGAATAATTCAGCTCTGTTTTAGGGTTTGGGCGTTGAGCTCTTAATCTTTCAAAAAAAATTTGAATTTGGTTTTTTGTCATGTTTTTTACAGTTTTAGGTGTTTTAACGTTCATTTAAACACCCTCAATTGAATTGAGTTTTTCATATAAAGTATTGAGTTGCTCTTGCTTATCGACACTCTCACGTACAGCAAGTTGTTTTTCAAGCTTTTTAATTTGTGTACGTAATTTGGCAAGTTCGATTGTAGATTTTGCATCTAATGTCTTATGAAGCGCTGTTTTTTTTATCGTTTGAATAGTAGGTACTGATTGTAATTGTTTTGAAAATTGAGCAAAAAGCGCAGTATCAATTTCAGCTTTAACGACAGGACCTTTGCGATGAAGACTGCGATTTTCCTCACGTTGAATATGAGCATAATAACGATTTCTAAGATCATTTTGTTCTAGGATGCGGGCTTGCTCATTTGGTATGGGCTGTAAATCTTCAACAAGATCGATACAGTCAACTGGACAAGGTGGTATACATAATTCGCATCCAGTACAAAGATCAGTTAACACAGTATGCATTAACTTTCCTGATCCAATGATGGCATCTACAGGGCAAGCACTGATGCATTTAGTGCAACCAATACACTCGTCTTCACGTATGATCGCTTTCATACGCTGTGGGCGACCATCAGATTGAATTGGCCAAACGCTTTCTTCAGCTTTAAGCTTAGGGCGATTCAGTAAGTGAGCAATTGCGTCAGCAACAGGTTGACCGCCAGGGACACATTTATTCGCGTCTTCTCCTTCTACAATAGCTTTAGCATAAGGTAAACAACCATCACGGTGGCCACATAGACCACATTGGGTTTGAGGTAGGAAAGCATCAACTTGTTGTATCAATGAGATTTGTGCGTGCATGTACGTTAAAACTTAATCAAGCGAAAAGGAGATCATAGGTGCGAAATATGAATGATTTTAACATGATTAGTGTTAGTTTGGGGTGCGCTGTTATGGGTCATTTATCGCGCAATAAAAGCGCCGAATAAGCATTAATTCATAATTAAAAGTAATGAATTTGATAATTTAAAATTATTAAATACTATAATTAAGTAATTGAAATTAAAAAAATATTAAAAAAAATTATGAAAACTATTGTACAGTGCCTGTAAAAGATATTTAATACTTTGCGCCAAAACTTATCAATATATTGAAATTTTGACCAATTTTGATCCATTTTCTGCTGAGGATTAAGCGTTGAAATACAACAGCCTTAACGACTTCCTAGACTACGTTAAAACACGTGATGCACATCAACCAGAATTTCTTCAAGCTGTTGAAGAGGTGATGACAAGCTTATGGCCTTTTATTGAAAAGAACCCTAAGTATGCAGCTCATGGTTTATTAGAACGTTTAGTTGAACCTGAACGTGCGATTCAATTCCGCGTTTCTTGGGTTGATGATCAAGGTCAAACACACGTTAACCGTGCGTTCCGTGTTCAGTACAACTCAGCAATTGGTCCATTCAAAGGTGGTATGCGTTTCCACCCTTCAGTGAACCTTTCAATCCTAAAATTCTTAGGTTTTGAACAGACTTTCAAAAATGCGTTAACTACACTACCAATGGGTGGTGGTAAAGGTGGTTCTGATTTTGACCCTAAAGGTAAATCAGAAGGCGAAATCATGCGTTTCTGCCAAGCACTCATGATCGAGTTATACCGTCACTTAGGATCTGACACAGATATTCCTGCGGGTGATATTGGTGTTGGTGGCCGCGAAGTTGGTTACATGGCGGGTATGATGAAGAAGCTCAGCAATGACACTTCATGCGTATTTACAGGTAAGGGTTTAACTTTTGGTGGTTCACTAGCGCGCCCTGAAGCAACTGGTTACGGCACAGTGTATTTCGCTGAGGAAATGCTTAAGACTCGTAACGACAGTTTCAAAGACAAGGTAGTTACAATCTCTGGTTCGGGTAACGTTGCACAGTTTGCTGCTGACAAAGCAATGTATTTGGGCGCAAAAGTTGTTTCACTTTCAGATTCAGCTGGTACTGTATACATTAAAGACGGTTTAACTCCAGAGCTTTTAGCTGAAGTAATGGAGCTTAAAAACGTTCAACGTGGTCGTATCTCTGAGTTTGCAGCGAAGCATGGTTTTGAATATCTTGAAGGGCAACGTCCTTGGGGTATTAAGTGTGATATCGCACTTCCATGTGCAACACAAAATGAATTAGATGCTGATGATGCGGATAAATTGCTTGCAAATGGTGTGATCTGCGTAGCTGAAGGCGCAAATATGCCTTCTACACTTGCTGCAGTTGAAAAATTCGTTGATGCAAAAATTCTGTATGCTCCAGGTAAGGCATCTAATGCAGGTGGTGTTGCAACTTCTGGTCTTGAAATGTCTCAAAATGCGCTTCGTTTAGGTTGGTCTTTCGAAGAAGTAGATGAGCGTTTACATGCAATCATGAAAGAAATTCACCGTAACTGCGTAAAATTCGGTACTCAAGAAGATGGTACTGTGAATTATGTAGATGGTGCGAACATTGCTGGTTTCGTAAAAGTTGCTGATGCGATGTTAGCTCAGGGTGTATTCTAAGAATATATTCAAAAATAAAAAACCGAGGCTTAGCCTCGGTTTTTTATTCTTTATAAAGAACCTTTTACAGCTTCACGTTCTACAGCCATATCAAAAATATAAGCATACTTTGATTGATCTGCAGCAGGATTTTTAATTTCATAACGTTTTACACGAATGATTTGACGTTCATTCGGACTATGTGAAAAACCTTCAATTTGATCGTAGAATAAAGTCCAGTCTTTATCGACTTGCGATTTAATACCGCTATCGTTGTATTTTATTTCTCTGACTTGTAGACAAGTTTGGGGAGCTACACCAGTACATTGTTTAGTTTCTGGCGAAATTTCAAGAAATATGGTTTCACCTTGAGTTTTGTATTTGGTTTCAGGTGTCATTTTACCCGTGAAGATAATCTTTTCACCATTCGGCTGTACCAAAGTCAACGTTGGATTATCACGATCATTTAAATTAAGCACGAAAGGAACAGCAGCTTGGGAAAATAGATTTCCAGCAAAGCGTTCTTGTTCGGCAGCCAAACCATTACATCCCTTCATGGTAGATGCAAGTTGAGCAGCTACGATAGTATTGTTTTTTAGCTCAAACCCGCCAAATAAAGTATTGCAGCTCGTATGAATTGAAAGTTTTTTATCAGCGGTGAAGTTTAAAGTGATTGGTTGAGGCGCATTTTGTGGATTGGCTTGCCATTGGTATGCAGAGAGAGTTTGATCAGCATTTTGTTGTTGAAGCACAGACACAGCTAAATCCCCAGCTTTTTGTAGATCGGAAGTCTGACACGCAGCAAGTGTGATAGGCAAAATAGCCAAGGCAATTAATTTTAATTTCATAACAAGTTTTCTAAATTGTATTGATCAGAAGAAGGATAACGCAGGGCATCTAAAAAAATATGGATACATTCTGCACTTTTCAGTATCAAAATGTATCCATTGATCGATGATTAATTCGTGATGGTCATTTAAAAAATGATATTTTATTTTCTCTCAATCAAAGCGATAAATATCCATTCCTAAAGCACCCATGGTAAAACTACTATGTACAATGCTAAAACGATCACCAGTGCCCATAGAGAAAAATAAAGGTGCAAAGTGTTCTATCGTAGGGTGGTTACGATGAACATAAGGAATCGTATTCCACGCTAAAATAGCAGGATAATCCGAATGAGTGAGCTGCTGCACCACGTAGTTTCTAAAAGTTGATGCCCATTCTGGAACTTCACTCGTTTCACCATGCCAAGCAAGCTCTCTTAAATTATGAGTAATGCTTCCCGAGCCAATTAATAATATTTGCTGATCTCTTAATGGAGCGAGAGCTTGACCAATTTTAAATATCGCTTCAGCAGACATCGTCATGGGTAAAGAGATTTCGACTACGGGGATATCAGCTTCTGGATACATATGTAATAAAGGCATCCATACGCCATGATCACGAGGTCTTGTACTATTGGCATGTGCAGTAATTTGTGCCTCAGCGAATAAATTTAAAACTTGTTCAGCAACATCTGGAGCACCAGGGGCAGGATAGCGAATTTCATAAAGTGCATCTGGGAAACCTCGAAAATCGTGCCATGTTTCAGGTCTAGTCCCCGTACTTACTTCGAGTGCTTTGCTTTCCCAATGCGCAGACATGACGATTATCGCTCTAGGTTTGGGCAAATTGAGACTCAAGCGATGTAAAGCTGGACCAACCTGTTCAGGATTCAAAGCCAGCATTGGAGAGCCATGTGAGATGAATAAGCCAGGTAGCGTTTGAATAGTCATGAGGGTGGTTCCATTCTTAGATGTATGAGGTGATCATCGCAAATTTTAGAAGTCAGAATAACCATTTAAATTTGAACATCATGTTGCAAATTCGGAACGATTATCCAGCACGATGGTACGGATGGTTATGATTAATGCTCATGGCACGGTAAAGTTGTTCAATCAACAGAATGCGAACCATAGGGTGGGGTAGCGTTAATTTAGATAAAGACCAGTGCCAAGCAGCAGCTTTACGAACTGCATCAGAATGTCCATCAGGTCCACCAATCGCGAGCACAACATCATTCCCTTCAAGCATCCAACCTTTCATGGTTTCAGCTAATTTTTCTGTACTAAACTCTTTTCCTCCCACTTCAAGTGCAATTAAAAGTTCATTTCCTTTCAGTGCATTTAAAATGCTATCGCCTTCGATATTACGGTATTTTAAAATATCAGCTTCAGAGTCATTCTTTCCGCGTTTCGCCATAGGAAGCTCAACAATTTGAGTTTGTACAAAAGGTTGAATTCTTTTGAAATAATCTTCAAAACCAGTAAGAACCCATGCTGGCATTTTTTGACCAATGGTCAAGATACGAATTTTCATGAAAATGTGTCACTAGAAGTTTCACGATATTATACATTTCAAAGTGATGAATTTATAAATTCAAAAGTTAAAACATAATGGGTTGTTAATTTTGCATCCATTGACATCTTATAAAAAAGAGAGCCTAAGCTCTCTTTCTTCACTTAAAAGACCGATTAGTGTCGTGCAGATTTTGATTCGTCAACTGCTTTAACAATGGGTGTTTTGACTAATGGTTTGGGCATAGAGGTTAATGCTAGTGGTAAAATTTCATCAATTGATTTTACAACTTTGATATCTAAACCTTCTTTCACATTATCAGGAATTTCGACTAAATCGCGTGCATTTTCCTGTGGAATAAAGACCATTTTTACACCGCCACGATGTGCAGCCAGTAATTTTTCCTTTAAACCACCAATACGCATTGCACGGCCACTCAAGCTAGTTTCACCAGTCATTGCAATATCAGGTCGAATCGCAATGCCAGTAAACGCTGAAACTAATGCTGTCGTCAAAGCAAGACCAGCTGAAGGACCATCTTTAGGCGTAGCGCCTTCAGGTAAGTGCACGTGAATATCGGTTTCTTCAAAGCGAGTAGAATCGATACCCAAAGCATCAGCTCGTGTACGCACTACGGTCATCGCTGCAGTAATAGACTCCTTCATAACATCACCTAAAGAACCAGTGGTTACAAATTTGCCTTTACCTTTCATTGCTGCAACTTCAATTGTCAGTAGTTCACCACCAACTGAAGTCCAAGCTAGACCATTAACACGACCGACTTGAGCTTCTTCTTCCGCCATACCAAAATCGAATTTATGTGGCCCTAAGTAGTCAGGTAGATTTGCCGAATTAACTTCAATTTGAAGATTTTTCGCTTTTTTACTAACCGCTTCTTTAACCACTTTACGTGCAATTTTAGAGACTTCACGCTCTAAACTTCGAACACCAGCTTCACGTGTATAGCGTTGTACGATATCTCGGATTGCTTCTTCATGTACACTTAATTCCTTAGCGCGTAAGCCATTATTCTTGATTGCTTTAGGTACTAAGTAACGCTCAGCAATATTGATTTTCTCTTCCTCTGTATAACCAGGGAGCCGAATGACCTCCATACGATCTAACAAAGCTTCAGGGATATTCATACTGTTTGCAGTACAAATAAACATGACTTCAGATAAATCAAGATCAAGATCAAGATAGTGATCGTTGAATTTGTGATTCTGTGAAGGATCAAGTACTTCTAACAAGGCAGATGCAGGATCACCACGATGATCTTGAGCCATTTTGTCAATTTCATCGAGTAGGAATAAAGGGTTCTTTACACCAACTTTAGAAAGTGATTGCACAATCTTACCTGGCATCGCACCAATATAAGTTCTGCGATGTCCACGAATCTCAGCCTCATCACGAACACCACCAAGTGCCATTCGAACGAATTCGCGACCTGTTGCTTTAGCTACAGACTCACCTAATGAGGTTTTACCTACACCAGGAGGACCTACGAGACACAATACTGGTCCACGTAGTTTTTTTACACGTGACTGAACAGCAAGATATTCAACGATACGTTCTTTAACTTCATCCAAACCATAATGATCAGCATCAAGAATATCTTGAGCTTTAGCAAGATTAATACTTACTTTGCTTGCCTTATTCCATGGTGTATCTAAAATAGTTTCGATGTAATTACGAACTACGGCTGCTTCACTCGATGCAGGCTGCATTGCTTTGAGCTTACGGAATTCACCTTCTGCTTTTTTACGAACATGCTCAGGAAGATCCGCTTCAGCTAAGCGTTTTTCTATCTCAGCAATGTCATCTTCAGCACCGCCATTCATGTCAGAAAGTTCACGCTGAATAACTTTCATTTTTTCATTTAGAAAATATTCGCGCTGATTCTTTTCCATTTGACGTTTTACATTGTCATGTAAATTTTGCTCAATCTGTTGTTCTTCAGACTGTTGAAGCAAATAAGTCATTAACTCTTGTAAATGAGCTTCAAATTCATCGTGTTCGAGGAATTTTTGTTTCACTTCAATGTTTAACGGCACGCGTGTTGCGACGAAGAACATGAGTTGCAATAAATCATCGATTTTATTTGCAGCATTAATTAACTCACGCGCATTACGTAGTTTTGCTTCAGCGTATTGGCTGAAAAGACCACGTAATTCTTCGAGGCGAGTTTGTTGAGTTGCCGATTCCATACGGATCGTCATTGGGCTAAGGCTGTGCTCAGCTTCTAAATAATCGTTTTGATCGTAAATATTAATCAATTTAGAGCGATAAATACCCTCGATTAAAACCTTAATGCAGTTTTCATCGTTCTCATGATTTACGACTTGCACAATCTTCGCGACAGTACCGTATTGATATAAATTGTCGTGATCAATTTCTTCTGTAAGAGAATCTTGTTGAGCTACTACAAAAACTAAATTGTCACTGTTACGAGCTACATCAACTGCTTTAATCGATTTTTCACGGCCGACAAAAAGCGCAATTTGCATGTGTGGATAAACCACAACATCACGCAAAGCTAATAGCGGTAACACGCTAGGGGTCTGAAGTTCTAAGTTTTCTTCATTCATAATAATATCAGTCATGAGCACTCCTAATGAGTGACAACGGTGTTGCCATATTTTTATAGTGATGTGTAAATTAAAAAATACAAGGGTGAAAATCGATAAAATTCGATTTATTTCTACTAATCTTGATAAATTCAGTTGGATTTAGGGTGAATTAATATTCTCCGTTTGAATTTTAATCGTTTTTTAGGGGTGATTAACTCATCTAATGGCTGATCCCAAGGCTGGCGATTTAAAGGATCTAAAATTAATTGAAAGTCATGCGCTAAACCGATGCGATAGGGGTGATTGCTCGCATGCTTTAACGTTCTATCATAAAAGCCACCTCCCATACCCATACGTGTTCCATGATGATCACACGCAACAAGGGGCATCAACAGTACATCAAGTTGTTTTACATTTTGCCCCAATCTATGCATAGGCTCATACATGCCTAATTTATGTTTAGTAAAACGTTTATTTAGATATTGATGCTTTGAAATTGGAACCCATTTTAAAGTTGAATCAAGTCTGGAGACTTTTGGGAGATAGACGACTTTATGCTTTGAAAAGCAATGCATGATTAGGATATGTGTTTGAACTTCACCGAATGCATCTAAATAAATCCCAATTTTTTGTGCAGATTTAAATTTAGAATGAGATTGGATTTTTGACAAAATCTGAAAAGCAGAACGTCGTTGCGTAAAAATTGAGAGTTGTCTTCTACGAGAACGTAGATTTTTTCTTAAAAGTTGTGTCTGCAACTGCATTTCAAACTGTACCAATCTAAGTGCATGTGTAAGGGTAAGTAGTTTATCGATTTTTACTCAGGTTTATTCAACCTGATTTGAATATTTTCGATAGTATATTTTTCATTTACTCTAGGTGTAACAAATAAAAGATTGGGGTCAATTTAATTTTTAATTGAAGCCGATAAGCTGAACTCTATCAGATCAATGAAGCTCTGATCATAAAGAATAGAAAAGGGAACGATAATGAAAAATAAAAAAAACGGTAGTCTATTTAAAAAGAGCAAGCATGCTTATCGTATGGTTATGCTCACGACAGTAATTAGTCTTTCTGGTCTAATCACAAATCATGTAAATGCTCAAACTAGCTCTAAGTTGGATTTATCACTGTCCAGCCATTCTGTGAATAAAATAAAAAAACTACTGAATGATCCAAAAGTTTGGCAACAGATTCCGAAACAAGTCACCTTATGTGTGTATTCACCGAGCGGTGCTCATGGTGAAGCATTTGAGCAGGCGACGAGCTATATGAGTGAATTACCACGAATTGCTAAAGTTGCTCAAGATTTCGGCGTGCAAATGACGGTCAATCGTACGGCTAAGCTACAAATGCAGATAGATTTGAATTATCCAAAATTAAAGCAAAAAACATCCACTGAAGTTAATTTAAAAGTCTATACAGATGAACGGGTTTTAACTGAAGACTTTAGAAGTAAACGTTGTGATGGTGCTGGAATAAGTAATTTACGTGCTAAGCAATTCAACTCTTTTGTTGGAAGTATTGATGCAATAGGTGCAGTTCAAAACTATAAACAACTGACTAAAGTGATTCAGCTGTTAGCAAGACCTGAATTTGACTCGAAAATGGTCAATAAGGATTATGAGGTTGTCGGTATTGTGCCTTTAGGTGCTGCTTATATTATGGTAAATGATCGTAAAATTGATACTTTATCTAAAGCAGCTGGGAAAAAAGTTGCTGTAATGAGTTTTGACGCAACCCAAAAAAAATTAGTCCAAAATGTTGGTGCTCAACCAGTTTCAGTGGATTTAACTTCTGTAGGCGGAAAATTCAACAATAAGGAAGTTGATATTATCGCAGCACCTGCAATCTTATTTGAACCTTTGGAACTCTATCGTGGAATGACAAACAAGGGCGAGCTACGAGGCGCAATTATTCGTTTTCCACTGGTTCAAGTGACGGGTACATTGATTATGCATCGAAATAAATTTCCTGCTGGAATGGGGCCCATAGCAAGGGAGATTATTTCCAAGCAATTAACACCAGCTTATAAATTTATTGATCAAATTGAATCTAAAATTGATCCTAAATTTTGGATGAATATTAGAGATGCTGAGAAACCTGGATATTTGAAAATTATGCGCGAAGCTAGAATTCAGATGACAAAAGAAGGGCATTATCATCCTGAAATGATGTCTATCCTTAAAAAGATACGATGTAGTGATGATCCTAAGAATTATGAGTGTGCGCTTCAAGATGAGTAACTAATAATCTATAAAATAGATGGTTTTTATAATTTTAATCGGTTTTATTTGTTTTTAGCCGTGCTTTAAATTACCCACATATTGGTTCATGAGTAAATGTGAGATGAAAATTTTTATCGCAGTAGTTACTTATACTTTGTTGATAAGTGCATGCGCATATGATCCAGTGCATTATGAGCAGCTTAGAATGTCAGAGAACGCGCAACACATGGAATTAAATGGTTAAAAAAGCCCCCAGATGGGGGCTTTATGCCTATTTCTTTTTAACGATATCGCTCCAAGACACATTAGTTGGCACGCCTGAGTTAAAGCGAACTGATGCGGATGATGAATAATCTTTAGTTTGTTCAACGACAATCTTTTGATTGTACTCATCAATAATTTCTAACTTACCGCCTGCTTTCGGGTAAATTCTCCACCACTCTTTTTCGAATGGTTGAGTTACACTGAAGTTAAATGCATATGAAAAATTAGCATCTTTAGGTTGGCCAACGATTGTACCTTTACTTGACACACTTTGTAATTGATCATCAAAAAAACGGTATTCATAATCCTGTAGCCCCATATATTCCAATGTAGTGCTAGGGTTATTTTTATCTACAATCTGGAATTTTAAAGGATCTTTTACAGAATAAATTGCGCCATTAGAACCAACTGTATCTTTTACAATTTTACCAGTGACTAAATATAGTTTAGATGTATCAGTCCACGGTGTATAAAGCGCATTATTAAACTCAACTGTGGTAGAGCTTAATGTTTCAGTAAGCGAAATAGATCCTCCTTTAAATGTTACGACTTCCTTGCCGAAACTAGTTGCACAAGAATCATTACCACTTTTTAGCTTGATTGTTTGAGTAGTTCCACTTTTAGTGAGCTCAGTACAAATTGAATTTCTAAAAATTGTAAATGCACTTGTTCCTTGATCTGTTAATTCAATTACTCTACCTGTACGAGTAATGGGTCCATCACCCAATGTTTCGCCAATCATATGTCCTAATGCTTGATTAAATCGATCATCCATGACATTCAAAGATTCTGAAAAACCAAGCTTTTCTTTAAGTTTTGTTAAAAAATCCTTATCTTTAAAAGGTATAAATGTAGAGCTCACATCGCCTGGTTTAATATAATTATCATTTGGCGTGTCAAGCTTCGATTCACTTCCACCACCACATGCACTTAGTATTGCAGCAATACTCGCAACCCCAGCCAATTTTGCTAATTTAGACATATTCTCTTCCTTTAAATATAAATGTATTCTCATTGTTTATAATGTTTGACTAATAATATGAAGTCTTTAAACAATAAGAAGACATTAAAATGAAATACTTTTTGTGTAATTTCTATTATGGGGAATAATAATTTAAATTTTAGAAAAGTTACTAGGTCATTATTAACCAAATTTACAAATAATATGTCAATTTTTTTATATTGTTAAATATATATAAAGCAATAGGTTTAAATAATTAAATAATATTGAGGATTAAATATATTTATTTTAGAAAAGTGTGTAATAATTTGTTTATGGTGATGATAATGTGATAAAAATCAAAAATTATTAATTTGGGATAAAGCACAAGGATGTTTATTCAAAAATAAGAAAAAAGAGAAAATAAAATAAAGACTCCGGAGATGCCGCTGCATGTGTCGTTACCCTGAACCCGACGAGTTCAAGGTGGACGCGACGTATACTTGCTGGGTTTCCCACTCGAGGTGGGCATACGCTCTAAATATACAGAACACAATCCATAAGTTTAAGTATCGGCAGGGGAATAGACCCGCTGGCGAACATCCCAGAGTTAAATTAAGTATAACGAAATGAGTGAGATTGGCAAACCTTGGTGTACCCATTATTTGCGTGATAATTCACTCAGTAAAACTGACTGTGCAAACTTAGATCAAATTTATACAGTTTTTTCAACGTCTTCCAAGATTGTTGCAAGTAAGCGTTCACAATGAGAATATTCTTGTAAGGATTTGTTCATTGTTAAAACTTCTTGCATAAGCTCTAAAGCCACCATGATAACGAGCTTATTGTGTTCTACGTTAGGTGCTTTTCTACGAAATTCTTGAAATTTCTCATTCAGCAAATCACCAGCACGTTGTAAATCATCTTTCCGATCTTGAGTGGTTGAAAGTCTAAATGTTTGTTCAATTAGTCTTAACTCGACTGTAACGACTTCAGACATAATTATGCTTCCTCATTTTGTTCAGCCGGATTTTCTAATTGTTGGATTTCTTGGGCATGATGATCTTGATCAGTACCTAAAATGGCCAATCGTTGAATGATTTGCTCAACCTTAGTTTTAGCGAGTTCATTTTTTTTGATTAAACGTTGATTTTCAGCCTTCAATTCATCAATTTCTTTTTGAGCTTGACGTTGTTCAGCCAACATTTTTTCTTTGATGACTCTCAACTCATTCCTTTCAGCCAAGATTTCCTGAAATCTATTTTTTAAATCAGTACAACTCTTTTCTAAACGACTATAACGTTCTGCTAAAGCAGTAGCATCTTGATTTAAAGTTTTATAAATACCATCCAATTGATTGTATTTGTCATTTAGACTTTCAATCTGTTCTTGCTTTTGAGTGATGACGCTATTTTTTTGAGCAGTTTGAGTTTGATGAGTTTCCTGAAGTTCTTTCTGCTTAGCTTCAAGAGAACTATTCATTTGTTCGGTTTCGGACAAACGATGTTTAAGCGTGCCTAAATGCGTTTGTAAACGCTGTAATTGTTCTAACATAACGAGGTCGCGTAGTTTCGCAATCAAAGGTAATATATACAGAAGTATAGAGATTGGAAAAGCGAATGCAAGACGATATTTCAGGTTGGACAGATTGGAACCAACAATTCGGTTCAATTGAGGAAATTACTAGTCCTAGTGAGTTACATGGTCTACTTACAGGTATTGTTTGTGTAACTGAACCGCCATCTCATGAGGAGTGGATACGAATTTTGTCTACATTGAATGTGCCTCAATTAGAACCTACTGCTCTTAATTTACTGGCTGAGGAATCTGAAGATGTTTCGCATGCTTTATCAGAAGATGAATTAGATTATTTACCCATTTTGCCTGATGATGAACATGTATTGTCTGAGCGTGTTCAAGCTTTAGCAGATTGGTGTGCAGGAGTGGTATTGGGGTTTGGATTAGCGTCTGGGCATATTCGTGCTGATGAAGCTGAGTTGATTGAACACTTGCAAGATATTGCAGCAGTCGAGTTTGAAGATTCTGATAATGATGAAGAAGGTGAAATTAGCTATCAAGAACTTTATGAATTTGTTCGATTAATTCCAGTGAGTTTATCTGTTGGACGAACCAAGATTGCTGTTGAAGAAAGCTCATTACTGAAACATGTAAAACCAACAATTTCGAAAAAAAATGAGCAAAGTGTCGTTGAGATGTTTACACCTCATCGACCAAGTTGATTACATTTAATCAAGAGTACTACTTAACATATAAGTAGTACTGTATTTTCTTAAATTAAATAGCCTAAGCTGCAGAAAAGATATGAAACTTACTCAATCAGATTTTCAAAAACGACGTGATCAATTAGCCGCTGAAATAGGCCTAAGAAGCATTGCAATTATTGCAACACGTGAAGAAATGTTTAGAAATCGTGATGCTGATTATAAATATCGCGCTGATAGTAGCTTTTTTTATCTAACGGGATTTGCAGAGCCTGAAGCAGTTGCTGTAATTGAAACATTTGATACTGAAGAAGAAGGTTATACCTACAGTTTATTTTGTCGTGAACGCAATCGAGAGATGGAAATCTGGACAGGTTACCGTGCAGGGATTGATGGTGCAGTCGATGATTATGATGCGGATGAAGCTTATGCGATTGATCTACTAGACGAAGAAATGATCGCAAAGCTTCAAGGAAAAGAAAGATTATTTTATAGAATTGGTCAACAAGCCAGTTTTGATGCAAAAATTACAAAATGGATTGCAGAAGCAAGTGGTGAAAGCCGACGTGGTACCGCTGCACCGACACAATTGATTCAGTTAGATACAATTTTAGATGAGATGCGTCTACACAAAGAGCCAAAAGAAATAGAGTTAATGCAAATCGCATCTGATATTTCTGCTCAAGCACATATGCAAGCGATGAAATCTGTACGACCAGGAATGATGGAATATGCTTTAGAAGCGGAGCTGAATTATATTTTTGGTAAAAATGGTTGTGTACCATCGTATAACAGTATTGTGGGTGGTGGTGAAAATGCTTGTATATTGCACTATGTTGAAAATAACAAACAACTTAATGACGGCGATTTAGTTTTAATAGATGCAGCTTGTGAATATGAATTTTACGCGTCAGATATCACTCGGACATTTCCAGTAAATGGTAAATTTAATCCTGAACAAAAGGCGCTTTATAATATAGTGCTTGATGCTCAAATCGCTGCAATAGATGCGGTTAGAATTGGTAACTCTTACAAAGAGCCACACTACGTTGCTGTTCGTATTTTAGTGCAAGGCTTGCTTAATCTTGGAATCATGCAGGGTGATCTCGATGAAATCATTGAGACAGAAGCCTATCGTCAATTTTATATGCATGGAACTGGTCACTGGTTAGGCATGGATGTTCATGACGTAGGGGCATATAAAGTCGATGGAGAATGGCGAACATATCAAGAAGGTATGGTGGTGACCATTGAACCAGGTTTATATATTGCCCCTGATGATGAAACTGTCGATCCAAAATGGAGAGGGATTGGTATTCGCATTGAAGATGATATTGTGGTCACTCAAGATGGACCGAGAAACCTGACTGCTAAAGTAGTGAAAACCATTGAAGATATCGAAGCCTTGATGGCGAGTTAACCATTTTCACAAATCTCAAAAGTCGATGGAAACATCGGCTTTTTTTCAATGTCATATTCAATATTGAAAAATGAATTATGGCTTCATCTTCAATAACGCTAATTCATTATAAAAAGTAAAAACTTTATTGTAAGATGAATTTGATTAAAAATTTATGTGTATGCAGCTATTGCTTGCTTTTATAAGGATCAAAACATGCAACAAGAAGTCATCATTGTCGGTGGTGGAATGGTCGGATTAAGCCTTGCTCTTATGCTGGCTAAAACTAACATTGCAGTGAAATTGTTAGAGGCGATCAGCTATCCTAACTATGATGATGCTAACCTTGCACCATATCATTCAAGTTTTGATGCCCGTAATAGTGCGCTGTCACGTCGAAGCGTGCAAATTTATCAAGAATTGGGAATTTGGGATTCACTGCAACAATATGCAACGCCTATTTTAGAAGTAAATATCACAGAAGAAGGAAGTTTCGGTAAGGCACGTTTAATCGCGGCTCAAGAGAAAGTAGAAAGCTTTGGTCAAGTGATTGAGAATGCATGGCTTGGACGAGTATTGTTATCAGAAGTCAAAAAAAATCCACTCATTGAGTTAATTGATGGTGTTCAAGTGACGTCGCTTAAACAGGATGAGAATTTAGCTTATCTCGAAGCATCAAAAGCGAATGAACATTTGCAGTTTCAATCCAAATTAGTCATAGCAGCAGATGGACGTGATTCTTTCTGTCGAAAAGCACTCGGTGTCGGTGCATCAGAGCATGATTATGATCAAGTGGCGATTGTCACTACAGTGCAGACATCCAAACCTCACTCCCATGTCGGTTTTGAGCGTTTCAGCCCACTTGGGCCTTTAGCATTGTTGCCTTTACCTGGTGAATACCGTCGCTCTGTTGTTTGGCCAGTGCCTAAAGGCACTGAGGGAGAGTGGTTAGGTGATGAAAATGATCAGCATTTTTTAGATGCTCTTCAAAAAACGTATGGCGATCGAGCTGGAAAATTTGAGAAAACTGGACGTAGATTTAGTTTTCCTTTATCTCAAGTTTTGTCTGAAAAACAAGCAGTAGGACGTGTTGTACTTATGGGTAATGCTGCTCATACGATTCATCCAGTCGCAGGTCAGGGTTTTAATTTGTGTATGCGTGATGCATATGTATTGACCCGATATTTAAAACAACAAGTCATCAAAAATGCCGATTTAGGTGAAGCTGCTGTACTGAAAGAGTATGAAAAATCTCGACTCAAAGATCAGCAACGTGTGATTAAGTTTTGTGATTCTGTGGTGCGAGGCTTTAGTAATCAAAATCCAATTCTAAAATTTGTGCGAAATACAGGTCTAATGTGCTTTGAAAATATTCCAGGTATTAAGCCACTCGTTGCCAATTATGCAATGGGGTTAAAAGCATGAATGATGCTATTTTAGATGTCGTGATTGTGGGTGGTGGTTTAGTTGGTGGATTAACGGCTTTATTGTTGGCTAAAGGTGGAGTTCAAGCGACTGTACTTGATGCAGCACCGATATTGGATCACGAGAAGACCTTAAAATCATTGAATCCTCGTGTACTTGCATTGAGTCAAGCCACTATTCATTTGCTTAAGCATGTTGATGTATGGGGAAAGTTAGCTCGTCAACAACCCTACACGGGAATGCAGGTGTGGAACAAAAATGGCTTTGGTGAAATCAATTTTGGAACATCAGCGCATTCTAAACCTGATCAAGCACAAATATTAGGTTCAATGGTCGAACCAAGTATCTTGAACCTTGCGATTCAGAGCATGATGATCGACCAGATTGATGATTACCGTACTCAGATTCAAGTGAAACGTATTGAGCAAGGAAATGGTTGTTGGATTCTTCATCTCGCTGATCAAACTCAATTGAAAACGAAACTTTTAATTGGTGCGGATGGTGCAAACTCAT
This sequence comes from Acinetobacter sp. ANC_7655, assembly GCF_056784015.1. Classification (NCBI taxonomy): domain Bacteria; kingdom Pseudomonadati; phylum Pseudomonadota; class Gammaproteobacteria; order Moraxellales; family Moraxellaceae; genus Acinetobacter; species Acinetobacter sp. ANC_7655. The sequence goes on from NZ_JBWYJB010000003.1 coordinate 195,547, forward strand.
TCGTACGTGAACAAGCCATGATTGATTTGGATGTTTTGGATTATCATCAGGCTGGTATTAGCTGTGCGATCAAGACGGAACAAGCGCATCAACATGTTGCGAGACAAATTTTCTTAGAAACAGGGCCACTGGCTTTTCTCCCAATGGCAAGTTTAGAAGATCAAGAATATGGTCATTGGCAGTCCATTGTATGGACTTTACCAGATGATTATGCAGACGAATTTGCGTCACTCTCAGATGAAGATTTTGTACAATTACTGACACGAGAGAGTCATCATATGTTGGGCAAAGTATTAGCCGCAACGCCTCGAGCAAAATTCCCACTGAAAGCACGAGCTGCTCAACGTTATATTAAAGATGGCTTAGCGCTAATTGGTGATGCAGCCCATGTTATTCATCCACTTGCTGGTCAGGGGGTGAATATTGGTTGTCTTGATGCAGCAATTCTATGCGATGCGCTACTTTCGGACTACGCACGTGGCGTTTGGGCTCATGAGCAAACTTTATTGAAATATGAGCATCGCCGTAAATTTCAAAACGATGCCATGATGCATAGTATGTCTATGATTGGGTGGATGGAATCTGCTCCTGTTTTTCCTATTGTTTGGGCGAGAAACTTTGGGTTGAAACAAGTTGAAAATATCAGTGCGTTAAAATCGGCGTTTATGTCGCAAGCGAATGGTTTGAGTCAGCTCAGTAATACAAGATATCAAGTGAATTGAAATCTGATCTAAAAAGAATCATCAGTATATATTTTTTTACCAATATGATTAAAAAATATACAAATGAGGTGCTTTAGATACTATGCGAAAGATAAAGAGCTTGATACATTTCTCTAAAAATCAAAGCACGTTCCAATCAGGTGCGTGAAAACATTGATGGGGAGTTTGAAATGACAGACGCAAATGATTTTGATGACAACGAAGACAGTGTTGTAGACGAAAATGAATCACAAGCAGCAGAAAAAGGTGCGGCCGTAAGTGACGTTACTGTATCTGATGCCGATGTCGCGGAAGCTGAAACATTAACAGTGACAGCTAAACTCAAACAACGTCAGGCACTGGAAGATGAAGTTGCTGCTTTTCTAGCACGTGGTGGTCGTATTACTGAAGTTCCACCTGATGAATCAATAAAAGATTAATAAAAAAAGCACCATCAATATGGTGCTTTTTTTATTTTGCTTAATCATTCGCACCACTGAGCTCTAGCGCGCGTTGATATGCGACTTTCTTTTTGATTCCGGTGAGATCAGCTGCAAGTTGAGATGCTGCTTTTACAGATAAATCTTGCAATAAGCGATTGAGTAATTTATCTAATTCTTCTTGCTGCATGTCTTTTTCAGTGGCTGCTCCAGCAATGACCAGTACAATTTCACCTTTTTGCTGGTGATGATCATTTGCAATAAATGATTGTAAATCTCCAAGGGTCATTTTTTTGATTGTTTCGAAGGTTTTGGTAATTTCACGTGCAAACCCGACTTCACGGTCAGCCCCGAACACAGAGACCATATCCGTTACAGAGTCTAGGATTCGATGTGGTGCCTCATAGATGATCATGGTATGCGTGTTGTCTTTCAGTTTATTTAATTGAATAAGACGTTGTGATTGTTTCGAAGATAGAAATCCTTCAAAACTAAAGTGATCACTGGGTAGACCTACAGCGCTTAATGCTGCAATAGCTGCACATGCACCTGGAACAGGAACGACACGAATACCATGCTCCTGAGCTGCACGAACCAATTTAAAACCAGGATCACTAATCAATGGTGTACCTGCATCACTGACGAGTGCAACATTTTCACCATTTTTTAACTTATCGATAATTATATCAATTTTGTTACTTTCATTGTGATCATGGCACGCTGTAAGCGGAGTTGAGATATTATAGTGTTTCATTAAAAGAGCGGACTGACGTGTGTCTTCTGCCGCGATAAGAGAGACAGACTTTAAAACATCAATTGCTCGATAAGTCATGTCATCTAAGTGCCCAATTGGCGTCGCTACAACAAATAACTGAGCACTCATAAGGTTTCTCCATGTTGGATCTATTAAGAATAAAAAAAGAATTCATTGGTATTGGCTTATGTGGAATGATTTTCCAAGCCCAAGCGGAAGTATTGGTTATTTTACCTGATTCAGGCCCTATGGCGCGAGCAAGTAATAGTATTAAAAATGGTATTGATGAGGCTTATCAAAAGTCGAACAGTGAAATACCAATAAGATATGTCAATTCGGATCAAAAACGAATAAAAGAGATCCTAAAGACGCAAGTCAGTCAAAACACCAAACTTATTATTGGTCCACTAGCGAGACAGGATGTCGAAGCAATAATGAAAGAACCGCTTAAAATTCCTGTTTTAGCACTGAATGAAGTTCCTTCAAAACATGTGAAAGTGTGGCAGTTTAGTTTATCGAAAACTGATGATGCTCAAGTTTTAATTAAACAGATTGAAAGTGATCGAGTTCAGCATCTCTATATCTTGCGTGAGTCTGGTACTGAGTCTGAGAGCTTAAGCTTTGTAAATGCCGTGTTTAAAAATTTTCATGGTAAATTTTCTCTAGTCCAACAATTGCCTGATATAAAGTCAAATGAAGGTGTGTTGCTTTTAGGCAGTATGGCGTGGATCAACTCATTGAAGAATAAGCCTTCAAAACGTTTGTATGTTCAGGCTTTTGCTATTGATCATAATATGGATATTCCGAAGGGAACTAAATTCTGTGATGTTCCAGTCATGGTTCAATTTTTAAAAAAACCTAATCAAACAACAGAAAATACTGCTGCATTCCAACGTCTCAATGCCTTCGGTCAAGATGTTTGGCGTTTAGCGGATTTGATGTTGAAAACGAAGAATCCTGATCAGATATCAATTCAAGGTCAGACTGGGCATTTGAGTTTTAAAGAGCATCGGATCGAAAGAAAACCTGCGTGTTTCGAGAAAACATGGTTTAGATTAAAAAATATTTAAGAGGACTTAAATGGATGAGTTCTCAACAATTAGGTATATGGGCTGAAGACCAAACTGAAAAAATCTTGATCTCACAGGGTTATATTGTGCTGGCTCGAAATTTTCATTCTCTTTATGGTGAGATAGATCTGATTGCTCAACGTGATCTTGAGCTTATATTTGTTGAGGTCAAAGCCAGATCAAAAACAACCTATGCTTCAGCCCTAGAATCAATATCATCGAGCAAGCAAATTAAAATTGCGAAAACAGCAATGTCATTTCTTCAAAAATTTCCAAGCTATACAGAGTTTTATTATCGTTTTGATGTGTTTTGTTTTGATTTTCATAAAAAAATTGCAAAACCGTTACAGCATGAAATTTCTGATATGGATTATGATCTTGAGTGGATTGAAAATGCATTTACAATAAATGCAGACTTGATTAATCTATGAACCGAATGAGCTAAGCCATTTCCAACAATAGAAAAAATTCAAGTTTCACGAGGAGACGGATTGAGTGTTGAAGCGTATTGTAATTTCGATGGCGTGTGTTGCTAGTCTTTCAGGCTGTGCAAGTTTTATTTCAGGTGGAACTGGCGCAGAACCAGTTGGGGTGGTGAGTGGAGCTCGTTCTTTAGGTCAGGTATTTATTGACTCTTCAATTGAACGTACAGCAAAGATCAATTTATACAAATTGGATGCTCGTTTTAAACAATCTCGAGTCAATGTGAATAGCTTTCACAGTAATGTCTTGTTAACAGGTCAAGTGCCTGATGCGCATTTGAAACAGTTAGCAGAAGATAACGTTCGAGCGATGAGTGATGTGAAATCTATTCATAATTACATCACAGTTGGTCCTCAAATTGGTTACTCTACCATCATGCAAGATGCGACTGCGACAGCGAATACACGTGGCTTAATTATGCGTGCGCCAGTTGTTTCAGACAGTAAAGTCTTGGTTCATACTGAAGATGGCGTGTTATATGTGATGGGACGCTTAAATACAGCTGAAGAGCAAGATCTCATTGAAGTTTTACAACGAGTAGGGAACGTCACGAAAATTGTTACTTTGATTGATAACGTGGAATCTGCTCAAGTAGGCGCAGGTGTTCAATCATCATCACTTATGAACCCTTCAGCGGTGAGTACTCAACCTTATGTTGAAACACCCGTTGCAATTGATCCTGATGCTGGTGTTAGTTACCAATAATGTCGAATAAGATTGCGCAATTTTTTCCGAAATCAGTTCAGTTAAAACTTACCCAGTTGAATCAAAAACTGAATGCTTTTCGCCCATATAATTTGGGTGGTTTGGCATTAAATCAATTGACCTCAAATAAAGGCTATTCTGTAAAAAGAAATATTGCTTATGGTCTTAAAGCTCGGCAACGACTGGATCTTTATGTTTGCCAAGCGCCAGCGAATAAACCTTTAGTTATATTCGTGCATGGTGGTGCATGGAGTAGAGGAAGTAAGGACGATTACAAGTTTCTTGGAGAAAGTTTGACACGTGCTGGATATAACCTCGCCGTAATAAACTATCATCTGGCGCCAGAACATATTTTTCCTCGTTACGTAACTGACCTTGCAGATTCAATTCAATATTTAATCAAAAGTACTGATAAATATGGTATTTGTGCAGATCAAATAGCGCTTATCGGACATTCTGCTGGTGCTTTTAATGTGATGTCACTGATTTACCATCCTTCATTCATTGACTTTGAAGGACGAGATCGAATTAAAGCGTTGATTGGTTTGGCTGGACCCTATCACTTTAACTATCTAGGTGATCATTTATCTGAACATGCATTCGATAAAGCAGTAAATTTCAAAGCGGTGATGCCATACTATTTTGTAGAGAAAAATAATATTCAGCACTATATTTTTCTAGCAGATCAAGATACGTTGGTAAAAGATCATAATTCTGAAGAGATGCATCAAGCACTGTTAGCTGTAGAGAATCATAGCAAGCTCATTCGGGTGCCTCGTAGTGGACATGTATCAATCATGGCAACAACTGCCACATTATTTGATCGACTCTTCAAAACTCGATCTCTCATCCTGAAAGTTTTAGAAGAGTCCTTCAAATAAATCTATAACGATTCGGATTTGATTTATTCTGATTTGAAAGGAGTATTGTGAATGACATGTTGAATCATGGCATGCGCAATACTTCCTGCAAATGGAATTTCTGGTAAATCATCAAATTTAAAGAATTGGGCATCACTAATTTCATCTTCTTGAAGCACAATGTCACCTGAATCATACTCGGCCCGAAAAGCAATCATTAAATTACTTGGGAATGGCCAAGGTTGGCTGGCAAGATATTGAATATTTTTAACGTTTAGACCAATTTCTTCCATGGTTTCGCGTTGCACAGCCTCTTCTAAAGTTTCACCAACTTCGATAAAACCTGCAATTAATCCATACATATTGGATTTATTTTTTGCATTTTTCGCCAGCAAAATTTCATTGTCACCTCGTGTGATTACGGTGATAACACAAGGTTGAACACGAGGGTATTGGTGATAATTACATGCTGGGCAGATCATGGCATATTCTGAACGGTGCACATCTGTTTCTGTACCGCAATGACTGCAAAATTTATGATTACGACGCCATTCTAATAATTGAACTGCTCGACTCGCTTGTTCAAATTGTTGCTTAGACCATTGAGTGATCAACTGTCGGATTGGCACAAGTTGATAACCTTTAGGAATTGCTTCTTCAATATGTAGATCTCGTGCAATTACTTGATCACCAGATTGGAAAATCAGATCACTCTCTAAACGTTCAACACGTGGTAATTGGAAGTTTTCATCGACGAGAAGTTGATGTTGTTTAAAAATATAAGCAACAGAGAGTTCAGACATTAGGCAACCGCTTTAATTTTTTGACTGCTGATGAGTGCAGTCTCAGATACTGATTTATGAATAGGATAATCATACTTCAAGCCATCAAGATGAAGTTCTAGACTGGCAAGCACATCTAGAATGTGCTGAAGTTGTTGGTGGGTGAGTGATTTCTGAATATCGTAATAGTGTTCAACCGCCTCAGCACTATTTTTTAGCGCATTACTTAATACTTGAGCATCAAGAAATAGAGCAGCACCGCTTAATTGTCTTAAATTGGTTGTGATGTTTAATAAATCATTTGTGTCTTGAACATCATTGCTTTGAAAAAGTTTATCGCCTAGTTCTTGCAAGAGAATTCGAGCTTCTTTTTGCAGCGTTTCATGTGCATCATCTAGCCGATCCAGTGATATATTCATATTATTCACATCAAGTTGAATGCGAGTTGGTGCAAAATTTCGCTTCAAAATCCCGATAGAGTTCATAGCCGATAGCATGCTGTTCATTAATCGTTGAGCAAAATCGGCATTTTGTTGAATATAGGTTCGATGAAAATGATCTGCTTGCAGTTTCATCTCTGCATAAGCTTCATTAAGATTCATGACTAAAAAGATATTTGCCATACGATACAGCTTTAAGCGAATATCTAAAATTTGATCATCGGTAAAACTTTGATAGTGACTTTCAATATCTAATCTTAATTGATTTAATTCTTCTGTAATCAAGTGAGCAACGGTATCCATTGTTCTTTGATCAGGTCCAAACAGATGGCGACTAAAAATTTGTAGTTGAACATCAGTCAAAATGTTGTCCGAGATTTGAAAATACTCACGAAGCATTTGTGAATCGTAGTTTTCTTGGCTAATACAAATCGCTAAAGCATTAGCAAAGTCAGTTTCATCGACCTGAAAATGCTGGGGTGCATTTAAAAACTCCCGAATTTGACTGCCAACTTTAGCCAACCATTTTAGGCGTGCATCACTGAGAATGAGTTGGTCAAGTTGATTAAATGCGATTTGCATCAGAAGCCAATATTGTTGACTCGGTGTTTCAAGAGAGAGCAGTGCTATATGATCTACAATGAGTTTAAAACGATCAAAATCGTCTTCAGTTTCATTTTGCGTCACTAATTTTATTAAACAATCTTTATATAGTGTACTCCAATAATCAGATGAATAAATCTGATTCGATGATGCTTGCGGTGTTAAAGTTAATTGTTTCTGAGTGGTCTGAATTCCATTACCCAATGCTGTACAAGGGATGTTCAATACTCGCTCTAGATGGTTAAGTGTATCTAAGAGAAATTGGGGGACATCGACTTCACGTAAGCAAATAAATTCGATATATCGCTTTAGCATCGTTGTACCATCACTTAATGCAGCAGCGTATTTCAGGTTTTTTGCAGTTGGATTTTGCATCATCTTTGACATGACTTGCGCACAGTAGTGTGCAAGTTGTGCGAGATGAGGAAGCTCGATCATGGCAAAAACTTGATTGGATTGCTCAAGTCGAATGAATGCGTCATCTATCCCAAAAGGAAGTGTTTGATCCTCAATAAGCTCTGATACTGTATTTTCGACCTGATCGATGATTTGATCAATTTCTTTTTTAACAATAAGTAATGCTGTAGGGTCAAAATAAATTGAACTTTGATAAGACATCGATCGAAACCTATGTTGGCCGTTAATTTTGCTCAGAGCCCAGATAAGGGGAATTTTTGCTCTAAATGAATATAGCCGAACTGATCGTACTTTACAAAATGAATCAAGCAGATGGAAGATTATTTAGCAAATAAGCACGGCTCGCCATTTTTTTCTTGGTAATCTTCGATCCATTTTTGGTGTGCTGCTAATTCCTCATCAGAAGCATAAATGATTGGTAAATCTACCTCAATTTTTTGGTACTGATTTTGTCCAGTTTCAGAATGATGATCATGCGCTGAGAGTGCATCGATATCAAATGAAACTTGACCACCTGTCATGGCTAAATAGACATCTGACAGAATTTCTGCATCCAGTAAAGCACCGTGGAAGGTACGATCACGCTGTGGAACTTCGTAGCGCTTCACTAATGCATCCAATGAGTTCTTTTGACCTGGATGTTTCGCTTTTGCCATTGCAAGTGTATCGGTGACTGCGCAGACTTCTGAAAGCGTACCAAAGCCAGCACGTTTGAACTCCATATCTAAGAAGTTCATATCGAAAGTTGCGTTGTGTGCGATAATTTCTGCACCTTTTAAGTACTTGTACAGTTCAGCAGCGATTTCTTCAAATATAGGTTTATCTTTCAAAAAATCATCAGAAATACCGTGAATTGCTTCAGATTCACCGACTGGTTTTTTGGGATTGATATAAATGTGAATTGAACTTCCTGTCAGTTTACGATTGATCATTTCAATCGCACCTACCTCGATAATACGGTCTGTATCTTGATAATAAAAACCTGTAGTTTCCGTATCTAAAATCAATTGGCGTGGTCCCTGTAAATTTAAACGAGCAGGTGTGACCACAATATGTGGATGCGATTTTTCAGCTAACTGAGGAACGCTTTGATCTACAGATTCAGAATTTAAGTCCTGTGCATCAACTGTCTTAATAATATCCTTAATAATATCTGAGGAGTTTGAGGTGACTTCGTCCGTGCTGTATTCAGCTTGATCATCATTTTCTGCTAAATCAATTTCAACTTCTTCATCTTGATCGTTGAGATCTAAACCAAACGGATCATTGAGCAACCAATCTTCAGACTGTTTTTTTTTATCATTCGCTTGCAGGGAATTTTTAAATTGTTCAGCCGTTTGGTCAGCGCCTTGATTAGCTAACTGATCTGCCATTTCATTGCCTGGATGTCCTGCATGACCTTTAATCCAGTTCCATTCAATGTCTCGACCTTGACAAACTTGATCCAAAGTTTGCCATAAATCAGGATTTTTTACGTCTTTCCAATTTTTCTTTTTCCAACCACTGATCCATTCAGTAATTCCACGTTTTACATAGTTTGAGTCTGTCCAAATGATCAGCTTTGCATCAACAGGACAAAATTTGATTCCTTCGATTGCAGCGGTTAACTCCATACGATTATTGGTCGTGTCTGGTTCACCACCACATATTTTATGTTCTGTATCCTTAGTGATGATGTAAGCACCCCAGCCACCTAGCCCAGGATTACCACGACATGCGCCATCAACATAAAGTGTTATTTCAGACATAGTTTGAACCAATCAATCGAATAAAGTGTTGAACATCAAGTTCGGAAATTTTATTGTATACGTAAATGCGAAACATCAGTGCGATAACTGGATATTTTTTAATGTCTTGTAACATTTATAAGCAATTACTCATCAAGAAGAGACTTGCCTGAACAACGAGCTCCTCTAAAATGGCTTATATACAATAAATTTACTATGCGTCTTTCGGAATTTGTATGTCTAAAACAACCACCGCAGTGTGGCAGCCATCTGCAACTTTTTTATTTAAAATTTCAGTAATTACTTCCGCAGTAACCGGATTAGGCGTAATGACTGGCTGTACAGCGAGTCCCACTTCCGCAAAGACGCAAAAGTCGAATCAACTCGGCATGTTAGATGCCAGTAGCTTAGATTCACTTGAAGATCTTTTATCTGCAACTGATATGCGTGCAGTTGAAGGTGATCGTTTACTTATTTTAAAACACGGCGATGTTTGGAAACGTATGACCGTTGGTTTTAAAATGGATGAAACAAAGTGGGATCCACGGATTGATGCTCAAAGAAGTTGGTTTATTACGCGTCAGCCTTATCTGGATCGTTTATCCGCTCGAGCTTCTCGTTATCTTTATCATACTGTAAAGGAAGCAGAGCGCCGTGGATTACCTACTGAACTTGCTTTACTTCCCGTTATTGAGAGTTCCTATGATCCTGCTGCAACGAGTTCAGCGGCAGCTGCAGGGATGTGGCAATTCATCCCAAGTACAGGTCGTATTTATGGATTAAGACAGACCAATTTGTATGATGGACGCCGTGATGTAGTTGAGTCTACACGTGCAGCCTACGAGTTTTTAGGAAGTTTATATAACCAATTTGGTTCATGGGAATTAGCTTTAGCGGCTTATAACGCTGGTCCTGGACGTATTCAACAAGCGATTAACCGTAATAAGGCTGCTGGCTTGCCTACAGATTATTGGTCATTACGTTTACCTCAAGAAACAATGAACTATGTACCTCGTTTCCTTGCGGTTGCACAGATTATCAAATCCCCTGAAAAGTATGGCGTAAGATTACCACCAATTGCGAATCGTCCTCACTTTAGAGAAGTTCCAGTTCCAGCAGGTGCGAGTTTAAACGAAATTGCTTCTCTGACAGGCTTAAGTCGTGCAGAACTTTATCAACTGAATCCAGGGCATCGTGGTGATATTATTGATCCTCAAAGTCCACAGCGAATTTTAATTCCAGCAGATTTAAGTCCAAATATTGATCGAAAACTGAAAGCACTTAAACCAAGCAGCACAGGTCTATGGGCGAGCGCTTCAAGCCCTGTTTCTACATCTACGCCAGCAACCACAATTACAACGACAGTAAATACACCAAAAGCTTCAAATGCTTCCGTATTGGCAACTCAAACAGCGAAGCCAGTTAATAATACTCAAACACCTTCAGTATCTACAACAATTTCAACTTCGAAGGGTAGGACTCCTTCTGGTTCTGATGCATTGGCAGCTTTTGCTGCTTCGGCAGTGGTGCCAAGCGCACCTCGTATACCTGTTGCTGTTACACCGGCGCAAAATGTTAAACCTGTACGTGTAGAACCAGAAATCACTGCTGAAGAAAAAGCCAAAATCTTAGCTTCAATTGCACCTGAAAAAACCACAACAACTACGAGTTCTGATCAAATTATTGCCTCGGTCATTGAACCACAGGCCACTGAAGCAGAAAAAGCGGAAGTCGTTAGAGAGATTAGTGCCATTGCACCCCAAGGTACTGAGATTGTTGATCCGTTGGATGGCAAGATTAAATTAACTGCGATTCAAACAAGTCAATCTGTGGCAGCAGGACAAGGTTCAGAAGTTAAAGTTGGCTTTGCTTATCCTAAATCTGTAGCAGAAAGTACTTTGCCTACTTCTGAGGAAGCCCAGCTTAATCAAGGTAAGGCATTTAAGAAAACTGAAAGTGAAGTGGTTGTAGAACCACCTAAGGGTAAGCGTAGTACCTATACGGTACTCCCTGGTGACACGCTAGCAATTATTGCAATGAAAAACGGCGTAAGTTGGAGAGATATTGCAAAATGGAACCAAGTAGATCCAAATGCAACCTTATATGTAGGTGCGACCCTATATCTGTACGATGCTAAACCAGTAGCATCTGCTCAGAAAACGGATGTAAAGCCAGCAAGTTATATTGTAAAATCAAATGATAGTCTGACTAGTGTTGCAAACCAGTTTGATTTGAGTGTCCAACAATTGGCTGAATTGAATGGTCTAACTATCAATAGTAATTTACTGGTTGGGCAGAAGTTAAATCTAATCCAGTCTCAAGCATCTAAATCAAGCAAAACTGAACAAGCGGTAACAAAGGTTCAAACGAAATCTTATACGGTTAAACGTGGCGAATACTTAAAGTTAATCGCTGATCGATACGGAATTTCGACTCAAGAGTTAGCGTCATTAAGCTCAGGACTGAAAGCTGATAGTAGCCTGTACGCGGGTCAAAAAATTAATGTTCCTTTAGAAGAAGTGCAATCTGCTACAGCTTCATCAACAACTCGCGCGAGTAATGCTAAAACTGTACCTGAAATTCAGACTGAAACTTACCGCGTACAACGAGGAGATACGTTGTACAACATTGCAAATGCGAATAAGTTAACCGTTGTTGAGTTGGCGACACTGAATAATTTGGATATTGAAAAAGGATTGATGGTTGGTCAAACCATTAAAGTACCAGTGGGATCTAAAGTACCAGAGCAATATGTTGTTCAATCAGGTGATAGCCTGAATGCCATTGCGAGCAAATATAATCTTTCTGTCGCACAGTTAGCAGAAATGAATGGCTTGCGATCGAATGCAGGATTGCAAGTTGGGCAAAAGCTGAATTTGAAAGAAGATGAAAATAAAGCTTCAACTAAGCAGAGTTCGACACGAAATAATTCGGCTGCTGAGAAAGTGGAGTCTCACACTGTGAAAAGTGGAGAGACCTTAGCAAGTATTGCGCGACAATATGATATGCCGCTTCAATCATTACTTACGCTGAATGATCTAAATGCGAGATCAGTCCTTCAAATTGGTCAAAAATTAAAAGTAAGTGGCGATGTTGAAAAGGCGGCTGCGAGTACTGAAAAAACACCAGTCCGTCAATCAAAATCGCGTGATACAGAGGATTATGCTGTCAAATCAGGTGAGTCTCTCCATGTTATTGCTACACGATTTGATATGACTGCAAAAGAACTTGCAGATCTAAATAAGTTGAACCTACGTGCTGGATTGCAAAGAGGTCAAATTATTCAAGTTCCTAAAGTTGTTACAGATTATAAAGTCCGTAGTGGTGATTCCCTGTACAGAATTGCGAATCGATTTGGTATAGCCATTGATCAGCTTGCAGAAATGAATGGTTTGAAACCAAACACACCTTTACAGATTGGTGCTACGATTAAAGTTCCACATTCTTAAGTCTGCTTAAGCAATCAGGAATTTCATATCGAGATGCGCATTTCATCAACTTTGTCAAAAGCAAAGTTTATTTTCCTCTTCTTGCCCATTCATATCAGTGCATGGGCAAATCTTCAAACGACGCCTTATATTGCTTTACAGTCAAAACCGAAATATCTGAATTTAGATGCGATGCCATATGCCAACCCAGACGCACCAAAGGGTGGAAAGTTGGTGAAAGCGGCTGATGGGACATTTGATAATCTAAACGGTATGAATGGGCAAGGAAGTTGGGTTGAAGGTACAAATTACTTGTTCGATACGCTATTTTCCAAGTCATTAGATGAACCAAATGTGTTTTATCCACTTTTGGCTGAGAAAATTCAGTTTGATCCAACCCGAACAAAATTTGTGATTTTTCATTTAAATCCACGTGCTCGATTTAGTGATGGATCTCCTGTACTGGCTGAGGATGTTAAATTCACGTTTGAAATGTATTTAACCAAAACCAATCCCGGTTTACAGATGTATTTGTCTGATTTAGATAAAATTCAGGTTCTGTCTAAACATGCCGTAAAAATGGTATTTAAATCAGAAAGTAATACTGAAATGCCAGCAATACTTTCACAGATGCCAATTTTTTCTAAAAAAGATTGGCAATCTAAAGATTTTAGTCGAGCAACACTCAAACCCATTTTAGGATCAGGGCCATATACAATTAAAAATCTTGATGCTGGTCGTAGTATTACCTATCAGCGTAATCCCCATTATTGGGCTAAGGATTTACTTGTAAATCGTGGTCGTTATAATTTTGATCAAATTAAATATGTTTATTACCGTAGTTCGGACATTGCATTTGAAGGATTTAAGGCTGGACAATATACATTTCACCAAGAGAAATTTGCTCGTAAATGGAAGACGGAATACAACTTTCCAGCATTTAACTCAGGGTTGGTTAAAAAATATAGTGTAGCTTTACAAAACCCTGCTCCGACACAAAGTATCGTTTTTAACACACGGAAAAAACCACTAAATGATATCTATTTCAGACAAGCAATGACCTATGCATATGACTTTGAATGGCAAAATAAAGCATTGTTTTATCAACAATATCAACGTTTACAAAGTCATTTCCAGTTTAGTGAGCTAGAGGCAAAGTCAGTCCCAAGTCCTAAAGAATTAAATATATTAAAACCTTATTTATCTCGGTTACATCCTTTACAACGAGAAGGAGTATTAAAAGCGTGGAAATATCCTATCACTGATGGTACAGGCTACAATCGTAAAGGCTTACTCACTGCTCGGAAAATTTTAATTGACCAGGGGTATTCATTTAAAAATGGTAATTTGCATGCGCGTGATGGAAAACCAATTCAATTAGAGTTGCTTCTTCATCAAGAAGGCTTACAACGGACGCTCATGCCTTATCTTCGAAATTTAAAAAAATTGGGTATTCAGGTTTCGATTCGGCAAGTCGATATGCCTCAATATTTACAGCGGATGCGTCAATATGATTTTGATTTAACCACGATGGTGATGCCTCAATCACTAAATCCTGGGAATGAGCAAGCGCAATTTTGGAGCAGTCATGCTGCAGATGAAGAGGGAAATTATAATTTTTCTGGTGTGAAAAATAGCGTTATAGATGAAATTATACAACGTATTATTCATGCACCCGATCGAGAAAAATTAATATTAAATACACGTATCTTGGATCGTTTATTACGTGCAGGATATTATCAGATACTTACTTACGGAAATGATCGTGAATGGTATGCGTATTGGAATATGTATAAACAACCACAGATTAAACCCAAACTCGCTGTTGGTGAAGATTATTGGTGGGTAGATCAACAGCAAGCTCGCAAAGTGTCTGCTTATCTTGGTCGAAGTAAAGGCTCACGTTAAAGGTTAAATTTATGGGTCTTTATATACTTAAACGACTTTTGCTGATCATTCCCACCTTATTTTTGATATTACTCATCAATTTCGCCGTCGTTCAAATTGCTCCTGGTGGACCTGTTGAACAGGCAATACAGAGAGCTGAACAGTTTCAAGGCATTGGTGTTGTGTATGGTTCGACATCTCACATCAATGAAGTCCAGAGTCATTATCAGGGTACACGAGGACTCAGTCCTGAAATGGTCGAGCAGATCAAAGCGCAATATGGATTTGACCGCCCTGTGCATGAGCGCTTTTTGCAAATGCTCAAAGGATATTTTCAACTCGATTTTGGAACGAGCTTTTTTAAAAATAAATCAGTAACAACATTAATTTTGGAAAAAATGCCAGTCACGATCTCCCTTGGATTATGGAGTACCTTACTGATCTACAGTATCGCCATTCCTCTAGGGATTAGAAAAGCGAATAAACATGGCGGTCTGTTTGATCAAACGACCTCCCTAGTATTGGCGGTTGGTTATGCAGTGCCAACTTTTGTATTTGCTATTCTACTTATTATGATTTTTTCGGGGGGATCGTATTTACAATGGTTCCCATTACAAGGATTGGTCTCTGAAAATTTTGCTGAACTCAGTTTCATTGATAAAGTTAAAGATTATTTTTGGCATCTTACATTGCCTGTCCTTACTATTATATTAGGTGGATTTGCGACCCTCACATATCTAACAAAATACTCTTTTATGGAAGAGTTAAATAAACAATATGTGACGGCAGCTCGTGCTAAAGGTCTGACCGAGCAACGCGTTTTATACAATCATGTTTTCCGTAACGCCATGTTAATCGTTATTGCAGGATTACCTGAAGCACTGATCGGAATTTTTTTTGTTGGCAATCTATTTGTAGAAATTATATTTAATCTTGATGGTTTGGGATTGCTCGGATTTGAGGCAATTCAGCAGCGTGATTATCCCGTGATTTTTGGAACATTGTTTATCTTTACGTTGGTCGGTCTAATTTTGAGATTACTCAGTGATGTTCTATATCAATTGATTGATCCAAGAATCAATTTTGATCGTCGAGGAGCATAATAATGTCTCCACTTTTCGATCAACGAATTTCAAAATTTAAGTCACATCGACTCGGATTCTTCAGCTTCATTTTATTTATCGCGATCTTTATTTTATCCTTGGGGGCAGAGTTTATTGCCAACGAAAAACCAATACTTATTTATTATAAAGAAGAAATTTATTTCCCAATTTTTAAGCCTTATCCTGAAACAACATTCGGTGGTGTCTTTGAGACTGAGGCTGATTATAAAGATCCAGCTGTTCAAGAATTGATTAATGAGCATGGATGGCAGATTTGGCCTATCATCCCATTTTCATATCAAACACCTAATTATGAATTGGCAGAAGCTGTACCATCTCCACCGACTTCCGTGAATTGGTTAGGCACAGATGATCAAGGTCGTGATGTCTTGGCAAGATTAATATATGGTATTCGTATCTCTTTGCTGTTCGGCATTGCACTTACTATTGGATCTGCATTCATAGGAATTACCATTGGTGCTATCCAAGGCTACTTTGGCGGTTGGTTGGATCTAATCGGTCAAAGGCTGTTAGAGGTGTGGGGTGGTCTACCAATGCTATTTATTGTGATGATCTTAGTGAGCATGTTTACACCAAGCGTATATTGGCTGTTTTTAATTATGCTGATGTTTGGTTGGACTGCGTTAGTTGGTCTTGTTCGTGCAGAGTTTCTGAAAGCCAGAAATTTGGACTATGTGCGAGCTGCTCGATCACTCGGTGCTACAGATAGTCAAATTATTATCAAACATATTTTACCCAATGCTATAAGTTCGTCACTCTCACAGCTTCCTTTCATTCTTACCGCTAATATTACCGCACTTACAGCCTTGGATTTTCTGGGCTATGGTTTGCCACCTGATACAGCTTCAATTGGTGAAATTTTACTGCAGGGTAAGAATAATCTATCAGCACCGTGGTTGGTTTTATCTGGATTTTTTAGTCTAGCAGTTATGTTATCTATTCTTATTTATATTGGAGAGGCAGCTCGAGATGCATTTGATCCAAGAGGCTAAACCAATACTTGAAGTCAACAAGCTCAATATTCAGTTGAATGAACAAAAAATCTTAACTGATTTGTCTTTTAAGCTAAATGCGGGTGAGACAGTAGCGATTGTTGGTGAAAGTGGTTCAGGAAAATCTCTAGCTTGTCTAAGTCTTCTAGGTCTTCAAGATCGCGCTCTAGACTTAAGTGGTGAAATCATATTTCAAAATGAAGATCTGCGTCTAAAACACGAAGATCAGTTGCGCTTAATACGTGGCAATAAGATCGCGATGATATTTCAAGAGCCAATGACGGCACTTAATCCATTACATACAATTGAAAAAATTATTTCAGAACCTTTATGGTCGAAGGGGCTTAAGAGAAAAGACATTCGAAAAAAAATAGAAGAAGTGCTTTGTGATGTAGGGTTGGGTAATTCATCAGACATCCTCAAGCGATATCCACATCAGTTGTCTGGTGGACAGCGTCAAAGGGTGATGATCGCAACAGCTCTGATTTCAGAACCTGAAATTTTAATTGCAGATGAACCAACAACAGCCCTTGATGTATCACTACAGAAACAAATTTTAAATTTAATTAAAGACCAAGCGCATCAAAAAAATATGGCCTTAGTTTTGGTTAGTCATGATTTAAGGTTGGTGCAACAATATGCTGATCAGGTATTGGTTTTGTCTAAAGGTGTCACAGTTGAACAGGGTGATGTCTCTCAAATATTCCTGCAGCCTAGCCATGAATATACTCGACTGCTCCTTAATCAGCAGTTTGATTCGATTTCAGCTATCAGTGAACAGGCCAAAGAACTTTTAAATACTGAACATCTTCGAGTGCGGTATCCACCTAAGCTGAATTTTCTGAATGTATTTAAAACTCAATTTATAGCGGTGGAAGATTTAAGTTTCCAGCTTAAACAAGGAGAGTCGCTTGGTATTGTAGGTGAAAGTGGGTCTGGAAAAACCAGTGCTGCACTCGCGCTTGCACGACTCATAGAGTCAACAGGTACCATTGAGTTAAATTGTTTCAATCTCAATCAGTTGTCTGACAAGCAATTAAGAGCGCATCGAAAAGATTTTCAAATCGTTTTTCAAGATCCTTTTTCGAGTCTCAATCCAAGAATGGATGTTTTGTCATTATTAACTGAAGGGTTAAGATTAAAAAAATTGAGAAAGAGTGAAAAATTAAATCTCGCGATTCAAGCCCTTGAAGAGGTTAATCTCACAAAAGAATTTCTTGATCGTTATCCTCATCAAATGTCGGGTGGACAGCGACAAAGAGTATCGCTGGCCAGAGCACTGATTCTGAAACCTCAATTACTCATTCTGGATGAGCCAACGTCTGCATTAGATCGCAATACACAAATAAAATTGGTGAACTTACTTCAAGATATACAGCAGAGAACAGGGATCAGTTACATCTTTATTAGTCATGATCTGAAAATTGTGAAAGCGTTATGCCATCGAGTTATAGTGATGAAAGATGCAAAAGTTATAGAAATTCAAGAGACAGAACGTTTATTCCGTGCACCGATTCATGCTTATACGCAACATCTTATACAAAGTAGTTTATAAAAGTTATTTGACAAGAAGGATTGTCAATTCTAGACTGAAATTCAGGGAAGTCACGCCTAATTGGTTTTAGGTTTAGATAAGCACAAAATTGAGAACTTCAAGATGAGTAAAATTGCTGAGCCGATTCAAATTCGCAATACAACTTTCAAAAATCGCATTATTAAAGGCGCAATGAGTGAAGCTCTAGCGAATGCTGCTGGTGAACCAAATCATTTGCACACAGGCTTGTATGAAGCTTGGGCAAGAGGTGGTTTAGGGTGTTCAATCACAGGAAATGTGATGGTTGATCTGCGTGCGAAAAATGAGCCTGGTGTCGTTGTGGTCGAAAATGAGCGAGATTTACCTAAATTAAAGGCTTGGGCTGACCTAGGTAAACGTTATGGAATGGTACAGCTTGTTCAATTGTCTCATCCGGGCAGACAGTGTCCTAAAGGCTTAAATAAAGAGACTGTTGCACCATCTGCTGTGCCATTTAGTGCTATGTTGGCAACTACCTTTGCTACACCACGGGCTCTCGAGCATGAGGAAATCCTAGATCTAATCCAACGATTTGCAACCTCTGCGGCGATTTGCGAAAAAGCGGGCTTTGAAGGTGTTCAATTACACGGTGCTCATGGATATTTAATCAGTGAATTTCTATCGCCACTGACCAATAAACGTAATGATCAATGGGGTGGCAGCATCGAAAATCGTATGCGTTTTTTATTAGAAATTTATAAAGCTGTTCGAGCTGCAACATCTGATAATTTTATCGTTTCAGTGAAATTGAATTCCGCAGATTTTCAACGTGGTGGAATTACTGAAGAAGAAGTGATTCAAGTATTTAAAGCTATTGATGATGCAGGAATCGATTTAATTGAAATTTCAGGCGGTACGTATGAAGCGCCCGCAATGGCAGGTGCTAAAGCTGAACAGCGTAAAGCAAGTACCATTGCACGTGAGGCTTACTTTTTAGATTTCGCAGAGAAAATACGTCAAGAAGTAAAATGCAAGCTGATGGTTACAGGTGGATTCAGAACCGTTAAAGGGATGAATGATGCTTTAGAAAGTGGTGCATGTGACTTTATTGGAATTGCACGTCCGCTCGCTGTAGAAACGGATTTAACTGATCGTTTGATTGCAGGACACGATGTTAGGTATGCAGTAAAACCAATTAAAACAGGAATTCCATTTATTGATAAAATGGCAATTATGGAAATTATTTGGTATGCGGCACAATTCAAAGCGATTGGTGAGGGTAATCAACCTAATCCAAAACTTTCACCTTTAAAAGTTTTTCTGAATTATGCAAAAGGAAATGTGAAGGCTATCATTCAAGGTAAAGTTAATTCAAGAAAATCTGCATAGTGTGAATCAATATATATAAGGAGCCTTGATGGCTCCTTATTTTATGAGGCGACTTAGAACTAAAGCGCAAGCGTTTGAAAAGGGAAAAGTATCTTAGAAACTTCTTGGGTTGCCCATAATCCGATCGCTCGTGGATGATAGTAAGGTGATAGATATGGAATTAATAATGTGAGTTTATCGTTTGTATCATCTAATGAATGACATTGATGTTTGATCTGTTCAAGTTCATGTTGATTATTGTATTTTGAGAGCCAGTTTTGATCTCCTGTTACAGGCATTCTTTTTAAACGAACAGTTAATGATTCCCCTTGAATCCAGTCTTTGATCAGCATTTTCTCAGTTGCATTAAACACACCAAACATTTTGCCATTACTATCGTGAATAAGTTTCCAAAAACGACTTTCTTCGACAGGCCTGTTTTTAATAATCCATTGTTTATCAATTAAGATTTGAATAAATTCAGATATTAATTCAGGTTGAGCGAGCCATTCGTTAATTGATCTGCCATTAAATTGACATTTTTGGTTATGGATATGTTGACCGACAACTGCTTTTCTTTGCAGAAGTTGATAAACGCTTTGAGTCAGATCAATTTCTTGGATGATATTTGTTGAGCTCAAGCCAAGATCATTCATTTGGAAACCCATTTTAACCAATTCAAGATATTTTGATTTATCTTGAGCTTGATGATAATGATCAATAAATGCCTGTATTGATTTTTCAGCATGTCCATTGTGTGCATTATCAATTGTAATATGAACATTAAAATAATGAGGATCAATTCCAAGTTCTGCTAACTCATAATTGGTGATTAACAGGTGTAGTGGTAATTGTTCATAACCCAAGTTAAATCCAATTACCAGTGGAAATAAATCATGTGGTATATATGCGAGAGCAAGTTGAACAGCGGCTTGTTCAAAATAAATATCATCTAAATAATTAATGTAAGGTTCAAGCTCGAAATGTCGCAGTAAGCTTTGATACATGCAAACATGATTTGCTTTAGCATCTCCCAAGCCAAGTTCTTCTAAGTAGATATAGCTTAGATCTTTGCTTTCAAACAGAGAGGGGTGCGTAAGAGATGAATATAGCCAGGAGCCATCTACATATTTAACTGGAGCAACTTTATATAAAAATTCTAAAGCATGAGAGATGGTTGGAAAGTAGTCACGCCCAAGGCCTGATTTTCGTTGATCTAGATAACTTTGAAATTTAGAACAAGTTTGATCATGTTCGTGTTGTATATGTTGCCTAACTTGTTCTACCTGATCAATCCACGATAAATGAGTCGTATTGAGTTGATCGAATAGTGAAAGAACATAGGTTTCAGCATATTCTGTTTTACATTCACGATTCACTTTAGGGTCTAAAAAAAACTCAACCCAGTCTTTATTTGTTTTAGGACTAATTGTATTTAATTGTGATGGGGATGCTAGTGGATTAAGTACGGTGTTGTCCAACATCATCTTCTCCAAGCGTTATTAAGGGTTTAAACCACCATAACCTGCAAAGATGATAATGTTGTTTATTTTGTGTTCGATTTTTAGGGTGACTAAGTTATAAAAAAAAGCCCAAGTCTTAAATGCTTGGGCTTTTTTATGAGATGTATCATCTCGAATATGGCGTCCCTACGGGGATTCGAACCCCGGTTACCGCCGTGAAAGGGCGATGTCCTAGGCCTCTAGACGATAGGGACAGTGCAGAAATATATTTTAAACCATGTTATTTCAATTGAAATTAATGGCGTCCCTACGGGGATTCGAACCCCGGTTACCGCCGTGAAAGGGCGATGTCCTAGGCCTCTAGACGATAGGGACTTAATAAAATCTACTTCTGAAAATTGGCGTCCCTACGGGGATTCGAACCCCGGTTACCGCCGTGAAAGGGCGATGTCCTAGGCCTCTAGACGATAGGGACGTTTCAGAGGTGGGCGTATAATAGGGTGAAAATAGGGGGGTGTCAAACGCATTTCAGCAAAAAAATTAAAAAAATGGTGTGTTCGTATGAAAATAAAACAATATTGAATTTAAAGGCTAAATTTAGATCAAATCTCCAAGAAATATTAGAAAAGCATTTGGAAAATAGGAACTGTCTAAGCAAAAAAATAGCGACCGAAGTCGCTATTTCAAAATCAAGATTTATCGTGATAAAACAGGTAATAACTGGCATAGCATACAGCAATGAACGCTAAACACCCGAAAAAGCTAATACGCATACTTGGATCAAATACCATACTTAAGCATGTGATAAAACAGAACACAAAACCTAAGATTGGGACAATTGGAAATAATGGAGCAGCAAAGCCCAGCTCTTCTTTTTTGCGCCCTTGCTTATACCAATCGCGTCTGAAATTAAATTGGCTTAAACAAATACTCATCCACACAACGACCATTGTAAAAGCAGCAATACCTAATAAATTGGTAAAAATAGTCTCAGGTGCGAATTGTTCTGACAATAAGCCTGGTAACCCACCGATCATTGTCACGATCACTGCAACATAGGGGATACCACGTGCATTCACTCTAGAAAATACTGCAGGGAGCTGCTTTTTGTAAGATAAAGACCACATCATGCGTGACGCAGCAAACAAACCAGAGTTAGCAGCTGACAATAAAGCGGTAATAATTACAAAACGGATGATATCTTCTGCATAGGGAATACCAATATGCTGGAAAACAGTCACGAATGGAGAGCTACTCACACCTTCAGCAGCTAAGCCAGCTTCTTGATGTGGAAGAAGTGACGTTACTACAATGATTGTACCTACGAAGAAAATCAACAGACGAAAAATCGCTGTATTAATCGCTTTAGGAACATTTTTAGCTGGGTCTTTAGTTTCACCAGCAGCAACCCCAATTAATTCTGTTCCAGAGAATGCGAAGTTTACGATAAGCATCGTAGCAAAAATTGGGAATAGACCTTCAGGGAACCAACCTTGAGCAGTTAAATTGCTAAATAAAGGCGCCGTTTCGTAACCTTGATAGCCAATTACGCCAAAAATTGCGAGTAGGCCTAAGAGAATAAATGCAACAACAGTAATAACTTTAACTAAGGCCAGCCAAAATTCAGATTCTGCGAACCATTTTGTGGAAATCATATTTAAAACAAATACGAATACACCAAAGACTATAGTCCACATCCACATGGAACTATCTGGGAACCATTCCTGCATGAGGAGGGCGGCGGCTGTAAATTCAGTTCCTAAAGTAACCGACCAAGTTAACCAATATAACCAAGTGATGGTATAGCCTGTTCCTGGTCCAATATATCTTTTGGCATAAGCACCAAACGAACCAGACTCAGGCATATGAACGGCAAGCTCACCTAAACACAGCATAACCATGTAGGCGATAATCCCGCCAAGGATATAAGAAATAATGGCACCTACAGGCCCCGTTTGTGCAATGACTTCACCCGAACCTAAGAAAAGTCCAGTACCGATTGCGCCGCCAAGCGAAATCATAACCAGATGTCGAGTACTCATAGCGCGTTGTAAAGGCGCAGAATTGCCCTGATGCGAAGCATCATTCGGAGATGAGTGCATAGGATTGAAAATTCGAAACAAATGAAGCGAGTTATTGTAGTGAAAAACTACAATTCTTCAATGAAATAATAGTAATTTTGAATATTGAGTGATCGTATGAGACGATAATGGCGTCCCTACGGGGATTCGAACCCCGGTTACCGCCGTGAAAGGGCGATGTCCTAGGCCTCTAGACGATAGGGACGTTGCGAGGTGCTTGTATATTAAGGATAGACATATCAATTGTCAAAAGCTTCGTATCAAAAAAAGTTTTAATCGTTCATACATTAAGCAAAAACAAACAATTAGTTTTAATTTTGATTAAACTGACAACAATAAGGTTTTTTGATGTATTTGATTAGTATGGAGAGAAGGTCCTCACTATGAAAAAACGATCCGCTTTATATTCATCATATCAAACCAACCATCTATTAAATTTGATAAGATGACGTGGTAAGACAATGAAGGAAAGAGGCGTGTTGCCATTTAAACTCTGGGTCGATGCTGATGCATTACCTAAAATTTTGCGTGAAGTCATCTTAAGAGCTTCTGATCGTTATAAACTCGAAGTAACTTTTGTCGCCAATCAAAATGTAGGAATAACTCCTTCTGTTCGTATTAATTCAATACAGGTGATGAGTGGAGCAGATCAAGCTGATAAAGAAATTATCGAACGTATGAAAGAGCATGATATTGTCATGACGCAGGATATTCCTCTAGCAGCTCAAGTCATCGAAAAGGGTGGCGTTGCAATTCATCCACGTGGTGAAATTTGGACAGAAGCTAATATTAAGGCACGATTACATTTGCGTGATTTCATGGAAACTTTGAGAGGGGCTGGCGTTCAAACCGGTGGACCACCGCCAATTTCAGAAAGAGATAAGCGTGAATTTTCAAGTGCTTTGGATCAAACGATTCAAAAACAAAAAAGAAAAACTGCCTGATTTATCTTATCAATCGAGTTCACATGCCAGAAAAACCTAAACTTATGCTCATTTATGCCTTATTGGTCATCATCTGGGCAACAACTCCACTTGCGATTGTGTGGAGTGTAGAAGATATTTATTTAATGTGGGCATTGGTGATTCGATTAGGCGTGGCACTGCCTATCGCGGCATTGCTTCTCATTGTTTTAAAGGTAAAATTTCCTTTAAATTCAATTGCATTGCATAGTTATTTTGCTGGTTCATTTAGCTTGATTGGTTCACAATTTTTTACTTATGTAGCTACTGATTATCTAAGTTCTGGCATGATTGCACTGATGTTTGGATTAGCACCAATTATGGCGGGGCTTATTGGAAAATTTATCTTTCAACAAGATTTGCTTAAGCTGCAATGGTTAGGAATGATCGTCGCGATTACTGGGCTCGTAGTGATCAGTTTTACTGGATCATCACAACATATCCATCCCATTGGAATTGGTTTAATGTTGCTTAGCGTTTTTTCATACGCAATGTCAATTTTTTGGGTAAAAAAAATAAATGCTGATGTAGCACCGATGGCACAGGCGACAGGTTCAATACTGGTTTCTACCTTTGTTGCATGTTTAATTGTGCCATTTATATGGAAATATTTACCTACTGAATTACCTTCAATGAAGTCATTACTTGCGATCATATATTCTGTTGTTATGGCTTCATTAGTGGCTATGTTTTGTTATTTCTATTTGGTCAAAAAAATCCAACCGACGACATTGTCACTGACAAATGTAATGACTCCAGTTCTAGCTCTTGGTGTAGGTGCTGCATTTAATCATGAGAAATTAACGCTAGGTATGATACTGGGAGCAATGATCCTACTTCTGGGATTGTTTATGTATTTTTATCGGGATATAGAAACGAATCAGAAATTTAAACAAAAAGTATTAAAGCCTTAAGTTGGATGCTCAGCGATTCTGTGAGTTTTTTAAATGCTTCAAGGCTTCTGTTAACTTTACTTTGTCTTGGGGATGTAACGTTAGAAAATATGCACCGGTTCTAAACAGCCCATTTTCTTCTTGATTGCTGTAGACAACTTGTGCAGTTGCAGCGATATGAAAATCATTTTCAGGGTGACTCAATGTGATGTGTATATAGGTTTGTTCAGGGATATGTTGCTCAGCATAAAAACTAAAACCCGTTTCAGACAAATTGACTTGAGTAGGTACTGGTAACATGGTTTGTACAATAGAGTCGTAAAGTGAGCCCGTAATGAGGTTTAATTTTTGATTAAATAAGGATAATATCCGAGCAATTTGTTGATCTTTTTGATTTAATTGTTCTAATTCGTACATAAGCGCATGATCAAATTGATCTAATTCTGCAAGTAAGAGAAAATAGCGCGGTAGTACAAAATTTGAATCATAGGGATCATTCAAAGCGACATCTTTAGTGATGATCTGATAATTTATTCTTAAGGCAGCATCAATACGTGACATGACGCGTCTTTCAATATTGCCACTTTGATGCTGAAGATTTTCCATTAAAACACCTCGGACTAGATGGTATGTTTAAACCGATCTCGCTGTATATAGGGTTGAGATACACTCGCGCACGGCGAAGTAATCACTTTATTTCTTTTATTGCTTTAGTTTCCATGATCGGTCTGACTTTGGGCGTCGCTGTTCTCATTACTGTGTTATCTGTAATGAACGGTTTCGATCGTGAATTAAAAAACCGTGTCTTGGGAATGGTACCTCAAGCGACTGTTTCCTCTACACAAATTCTAACAGACTGGCCTGAGCTTGCAAAGAAAATAGACCAACATGAACATGTGACGGGTGTTGCACCTTTTACACAGTTGCAGGGGATGTTAACAGCCCAAGGACAGGTTGCAGGGATAATGGTCACGGGTATTGAGCCTGACTATGAAAAAAATGTATCTATTATTCAAAATCATATGGTTCAAGGCGACATCAACTCATTAAAGAAAGGTGAGTTCGGGATTGTTTTGGGCAAGCAGATGACGGATGCTTTAGGTTTAAGTCTCAATGACAATGTAACATTGGTATTACCTGAAGCGACACCATCACCCGCTGGCGTTGTTCCACGATTTAAACGTTTTAAAATTGTCGGTATTTTTAGTATTGGTGCGGAAGTGGACTCGATGATGGGTTACATCGCGCTAAATGATGCTTCGACACTGTTGAGACTGCCGGATGGTGCACAAGGTATCCGTATGAAGCTAGATGATATCTTCAAAGCACCACAAGTCGCTGAAGAAGTTGTTATGGATTTACCAGGCAATTTCTATCCATCAAATTGGACTTATACGCACGGCAATCTCTTTAGTGCCATTCAGATGGAAAAAGCAATGGTCAGCCTTTTACTTTTCCTGATTGTCTTGGTTGCAGCATTTAATATTGTATCTTCATTGGTGATGGTGGTTACTGATAAAAAATCCGACATTGCTATTTTAAGAACCTTAGGTGCTTCACCAGCAACGATCACTAAGATTTTTATGGTACAGGGTACGGTGATTGGTGTTGTAGGAACACTGGCAGGAGCAGCACTAGGTATCATCTTTGCAACGAGCATCAGTGGATTTATTGGCTGGCTGAACACCGCTTTTGGACTAAATTTATTCGATGCATATTTCATTAACTATTTACCATCGTATCTACGTTGGCAAGATGTGGTGGTGATTGTTAGCTTATCACTAGCGCTAAGTTTCCTTGCAACAATTTATCCAGCGCTGCGTGCTGCTAAAGTTCAACCAGCAGAGGCTTTACGCTATGAGTAATATTGTCTTAGAAGCCAAAAATATTCATAAACATTTTACAGATGGTAAATCAACTGTTGAAGTGATTAAGGGATTGGATTTAGTTGTTGAGCAAGGACAATTTGTTTCAATTGTTGGATCAAGTGGTTCGGGTAAGAGTACGCTGTTACATGTATTAGGGGGGCTTGATCGTCCGTCCGAAGGTGTAGTGATGCTTAATGGGCAGCGTTTTGACACTTTAGGCGAAGCTGAACGCGGTTTCCTACGTAATGAACACCTCGGATTTGTGTATCAATTTCACCATTTACTTCCTGAGTTTACGGCTTTAGAAAATGTATCAATGCCGCTGATGTTACGTAAAGATGCAAATTTTAAAGAAGTAAAAGAACGTGCAGAATATTTGTTGAATAAAGTGGGTTTATCACATCGTTTAACGCATAAACCAGGTGAGTTATCTGGCGGTGAGCGACAACGCGTTGCGCTTGCACGAGCTTTAGTGGCTCAACCTAAATTGATGATGGCAGATGAGCCTACTGGAAATTTAGATCGTAAAACTGCCGTCACAATTTTTGAATTGCTTTCCGATCTGCGTAAAGAATTTAATATGGCAATGCTCATCGTGACCCATGATGAACAGCTCGCACAAACTGCTGATAAGATTTTGCATATGCAAGATGGATTGTGGGTATAGGCTCAAAATCCGATTAACAGTCTTGTTAAAGCCCACTTAGGTGGGCTTTAATCTATTTAAGAAAAATAAACATAAAAGTTAGATGTTTTTAATATTTATTCTCATCTTTTGGATCATTGGTGTTGCTACGATCAGCTTTCAGGGTGAAGCTGAATATTCAACTCTCTTGCTGGGTATGGCAAGTATCATTTTGATCATGGGTTACTTTTTACGATTAATAAGGCAACCTGATCGATTCATTTATCCTCACACCTCAAGTATTGTCCAGTCATCATCAAGAATGCTTGTGCTAACGGGAATTTGTCTGATCACATTTGTTTTGGGGCATCAACATGCAAAAACAGCCTTACACGATTGTTTAGATAAACGTGTTCAATATATTGAAGAAAAAGAAATAGTTGTTTATATCAATAAAATTAATCAGCTGAAAATGGATCAGGAAGGTCGATCAATACAGCAGCGTGCGCAGGTGATCGACAAGAAGCAAGGACAATCTCAAACGCTATTATTATATTTGCGAGAGTCAAAACTTGATACGACATTAGAACTTGGGCGCTATTATAAAGTTACGGGAAAATTAAGACCCGCACATAGTTATGCAGTAGATGGGGTCTTTGATCAAGAGAAATGGTTGTTGCAGCAAAATATAGCTGGAACAATGCGTGTAGATTGGATCGTACCTGTAAGTGAAGCGGTGTTATATTCTGAAGGTTATTTATCTTCAACCGATGTGCATCGGAGCCTTATCGCACGATTGAGCCTGAGCATTGAAAAAGCACGTTTAGCTTTTAGGGATGATATCGAACAGGGAGTATTCAGGAATAAGGGTTTGCTAGTCGCGTTACTCACAGGTGATAAGAGTCTACTGACGGAGCAACAAGAAGAATTATTTAAAAAACTAGGCATTACGCATTTATTGGCTATTTCAGGTCCACATGTTCTAATTTTTGCTGGCTTATTATCGTGGTTCATGGGGTATCTTGTATCAATTTTTCGTCCTCATATTTTTCTAAAAGTTCCCAAAACATATTTACTTTTAATCCCTTTCGTATGTGGGGTAATTATTTATAGTTTTTTTTCAGGGCTCGAAATTCCTGCACTAAGAACTACATTGTCAGTTTGTCTAATTAGTATCGCTATTTTATTCAAATTTAAGATTAAGCCTTTTGTGCTATTACTTATAAGTGCGAGCTTAATGCTCTATTTAGACCCTTTTAGTATTTTATCTGCTGCATTTTGGCTTTCTTACGGCGCATGTTTGATTTTGATTCGTGTATATCAAACGATCGCTAATGAACAGCAAAACACTGCTTTAATCAACAAATATCATTTTCTAGATAAAGCAAAAATGTATCTTAAAATACTTTTGCAATCCCAATGGAAAATATTTATTGCACTGATACCACTCACTTTACTGATATTTCAACAGATTTCTTTACTTGCGCCATTTGCTAATTTAGTTGCTGTTCCAATGATTGGGACCTTGATCGTGCCATTGGAAGTACTGGGCTATTGTCTTAGCTATATTCCTTTTGTTGGTCAATTTTTATTTCATCTGGCTGATGTATTGATATCGGTTCTTTTGGTGCTACTGACTAAGCTGGGAGCAATATTAGACAATCCATTGAAATGGGTAGCGTTAACGAAAGCACAAATGTTATTGCTCGTTTTGGCAGTATTCATGTTCTTTATGCCAAAGAATGTAATCCCTCGATTATGGATACCCGTATTAGGTGTGGCATTGCTGATGCCTAAACGTGATGATGGATACGATATCATTGAAATTTTGGACATAGGGCAGGGGCAGTCCATACTCTTACAGTCATCAGGGAAAACTGCTTTAGTTGATACAGGCGGGAGCTTTGATGAGAATACATTTAGTATCGGAGAAAATGTAGTTGTCCCTTTCTTAATTCAACGTGGCATATCAAAATTAGATCAAGTTTTTATCAGTCATCTTGATCAAGATCATGCTGGAGCATACCGCACTATTGGAAAACATATACAAATTGATCAAGTTATCTCAAATGAAAAAGATGATAGGTTTCAGTATGTTGAATTTGATTATTGTCGACAGCATCAACAGGTACAATTGGGTAAGATCAATATACAATTTCTTTCACCAGTTGAATCACAATTAAATTTTGTCAGTCAAAATCGTAATGAGCTCTCTTGCGTAATATATCTGACATTACCCTATGCTAACGATTTTAAGCATATTCTGATTATGGGGGATGCAGGGTGGGAGACAGAGTATCGTATTTTAAAGCAGTATCCTGAACTTAGAGTAGATATTTTAATCTTAGGACACCATGGCAGTCGACATAGTTCATCTTACGACTTTTTAAAAAATACCAAACCTAAAATTGCCATTGCATCGGCTGGTTTTGATAACCGCTATAATCATCCACATCCTGTTGTCAAAGAGCGTTTAAAAGCGCTTAATATTCCGCTACTCGATACCCAATCGAAGGGCAGCATTCGAATGACCTTCGATAAAAACGGAGATGTACAATTTCGATATCATCGAGATCAAAAAGCGTGGTTAACTCGGAATATCCCCATAGATTAACTTGCTTTTCTGACTTGTTCTATTTTTGCTCTGGCTTGTTCTGCAGGGATACGATAAATGTTATGTAGATCAGGATTTGCACGGAAACGTTTGTAGCTCCAATGAGCATGTTCAGGATAACGATGAATCAGGCTTTCTATTGCACGGTGAATTACTAACGTTCCATCAGCGGGAGTGCCTTCATAAATCGAAGCATCCATTGGTTCAATAAATACATCAAAATCTTCAGTTTCATTGCGAATTGCATAGACCAAAAGGCCTTTGGCTTTAGTTTTTTGGATGAGTTTGGCACTTAAATTACTGGACTCGAGTGGTATGCCGAAATAATCGATCATTTCACCACCGTGTTTAGGATTGTGATCTGGAAGAATCACAGTTGTCCCCCCTAATTTAAGGGCTTTAAAAATTTGTCTTATACCACTCTCATCTGTAGGGACTAAAGTTGCTTGTTCTCGACTACGAGCCTGGCGCACAAATTGATCTGCTTCTTCATTCTTGATGGGTTTATACATGATGGTCATCTTAGTATATTGTGCGAACCACGCATTCATGACTTCCCATGTACCAAAATGTGGTGCGAGTAAAATAATACCTTTCTTTTCAGCCATTGCTTCATGAAAATATTCAGCACCAGTGACATTGCGTATTCGTGAAATATTGGTTTCGTTTGAGCTTCCCCAAATACTAAAAAATTCCATATAAGATTGAAGTTCGTTTCTTACCGCTGCACGAGTCACTAAATGTTTTTCTTCATCAGAAAGATGCGGTAAGCAAATGTCGATATTGAGGCGGATGGTATTCGTAGTTTTTGTAATTTTTAGCGTATTAATCAGCCCTGCAAGCATTTTTGCAAAAAAACGAGAAAAACGAATCGGACGGCGACTGAAGAAATTTAACAGGCGGGTTGTGGTCGATGTTTTGGTTTCAGGCATTAGATTCAAAATTTGGTAAGTTCATAGAATATTGTGATTTGGGTTTATTATATGTTAAATCTTGACTTATAAATAGTTTGACCTCATTCCTTGTATATAATGTCAGCTTAAATTTAATTTGGATGGTATGTATGTCCGCTTGGCCGCCTGAACCACAAAATGAAAATCAAAAACCAAATAACCAACCGAACGGAAAAGAATGGCAAATTTTAGAAAAAGCTGTTCTCGCATCTGTAGAAGAACAGAGACGTGCAAGACGTTGGGGAATCTTTTTTAAATTTCTTACTTTCGCATATCTGTTGTTTATAGTTTTGGTCATGGGGAAAAGTTGTTCAACGACTTCCACTGATAGTGCGGTGTCATCACAGCATATTGCTACAGTCGATATTGTAGGAACGATTGCTGCAGACCAGCAAAGTGTGAATAGTGCAGATACGATCAAAGGTTTGAAAAAAGCATTTGAAAGCAAGCAATCGCAAGCTGTTGTTTTAAATATTAACTCTCCGGGTGGATCTCCAGTTCAGTCTGATGAAATTTGGCAAGAGATCCAATATTTAAAGTCGGTTTATAAAGATAAAAAACTTTATGCATTAATTGGTGACACAGGTGCTTCAGGTGCATATTACATTGCGTCTGCAGCGGATGAAATTATTGTTAATCCATCAAGTTTAGTCGGCTCAATTGGCGTCATTATGCCAAACTATGGAGTGAGTGGTTTGATGCAAAAACTTGGCGTTGAAGATCGCACCATGACTTCAGGTGAGAACAAAGCATTATTGTCGATGACACAACCAGTTGATCCTGCACAACGTGCACACGTACAAGGTGTATTGGATAATGTTCATCAACATTTTATTGATGCAGTCAAAAAAGGTCGTGGCAATAAATTGAAATCGCAAGACCCTGCTATATTTTCAGGTTTGTTTTGGACTGGTGAGCAGGCTGTGAAGCTCGGTATCGCAGATCGGATTGGCAGTATTCACACACTGAAACGTGAATTAAAAGTCGAAAAAACGGTAGATTATACTATTCAACGTAGCCCTTTTGATTCTGTGCTTGGACGACTTGGAAGTGAAATTGGTCAAGGTTTTGCTTCTTCAATTTCCAAGCAGATTCAATCTGAGCAGGTGAATCGAATCCAATGAAACCATTGATCCATTTTGCTCATGCCAACGGGGTTCCATCGAAAGTTTATCAAAAATTTTTTGATGCTTTGTCTGATCAATTCGATGTGATTTATACGACCAATCTTGGTGTTGATCAACGTTATCCTGTAGATCAACACTGGGAAAGTATGACACAGCAAGTGATTGATAATATTGTTCAGAAATCCCATGGTCGTAAAGTGATTGGTATCGGGCACTCCTTAGGAGGAGTTTTGACGTTCAAAGCTGCGTTGAAATGCCCAGAACTTTTTAGTCAAACTATTCTTCTCGATCCACCTCTTATTATGGGGCTAGAATCATTTGCTATGCATATTGCAAAGTCTTTAAAGTTAAAAGTAGTGGATCAAATGTCGCCAGCGGCATTGTCTAAACGTCGACGTGATCACTGGGATAGTCGTGAGCAGGCTGCAACATTACTTCGACCCAAAGCATTATATGCAGCATTTGATGAGCAAAGTTTTAATAACTATATTCAATTTGCATTAGTTGAAGATCCAACGCGTGGCGGCGTTGAATTGGCGATTCCAAAATCTATTGAAGTGGATATTTTTAGAACCAATCCTTCATTATGGTGGCTGCCTCAACCTAAGCTCAAAGTTCCAACTCAATTAATTGTTGCTTCTGAAGGTCCATTCTTAGCACGTAAATTCCCTCATAAAGTGAGGAAAAAGTTTGGTGTGCCTTTTAGTATTTTTGAAGGTGGACACATGTTCCCACTTGAACATCCTGAGCAATTAGCTGCGCATTTAAAAACTATTTTGACGCCACTAAAAAACGCAGCCTAAGCTGCGTTTTTTAAATCAAATATGACAGAACTGTATTGGATCTTTCAAAATTTGATTTTTATAGTGCACGCCTTCGGATGTGACTTGAATGGTTTGATTACAAATCCATTCTACAACTTGAGGATAAATTAAATGTTCAAGTTGATGTACACGATCTGCTAAAGATGCAACATTATCATGGTGAGAAACTTTGAGTACGCCTTGAGCAAGTGCTTGACCTGCATCTAGTTCTGCAGTGACATAATGTACTGTGCAACCATGCCATAGATCACCAGTATTTAATACACGTTGATGTGTATGCATTCCTTTGTAATTTGGCAGCAGAGAGGGGTGGATATTGATCATTTTACCCTCCCATGCTTTAACGAACTTAGCACTTAAAATGCGCATAAACCCCGCTAAAACCACAAGATCAGCTTCCCAGTCGAGCAGTTGCTGGTGCATAACATCATCAAATGCTTCACGATCTGGGAAGTTTTTATGTTCAATCACTGCAGTTGCAATGTTGGCATGAGCAGCACGCTCAAGTGCGTAAGCAGCAGGTTTATTCGAGATCACACCGACAATTTGACCTGAAAGGTTTGCATCGATTAATGCTTGTAGGTTTGATCCGTTACCTGATACTAAAACAGCAATTTTAATCATGTTATAACAATAAACAGATTAAGCGAAGATCACACGAATTTTTTCGTCTGCACCTTCGACAGATTCAGCATTGTCAACAATGTGGCCCATTGTCCATGCTTTTTCGCCGAGTTGATTTAAGATTTCAACTGTTTTATCAGCTTCAGCAGCATCAACAACTAGAACCATACCTACGCCACAGTTGAATGTGCGGTACATTTCAAATTGTTCTACACCACCTTCACGTTGAAGAAGTTTGAACAGCTCAGGCCATTCCCAAGAAGATTCGTTTACTACAGCTTGGGCACCATTTGGTAATACGCGAGGTAAGTTACCTGGTAAACCGCCACCTGTGATGTGTGCCATCGCATGAACATCAACCTGTTTGAGAAGCTCTAGAATTGGTTTAACGTAGATACGAGTTGGCTCCATTGCGACATCAGCAAGTGGACGACCATCAACAATTTGAGTTAAATCAACATTTTTTACATCTAAAATTTTACGAAGAAGAGAGTAGCCATTAGAGTGTGCGCCGCTTGAAGCAACACCAACTAATACGTCACCAGCTTTAACTTTAGAGCCATCAATAATTTTACTTTGTTCTACAACACCTACACAGAAACCAGCTAAATCGTAATCTTCACCTTCATACATGCCTGGCATTTCAGCAGTTTCACCACCGACCAACGCACATCCAGCAAGTTCACAACCTTGACCGATACCTGTCACTACATTTGCTGCGACATCAACATTGAGGTGACCAGTTGCGTAGTAATCAAGGAAGAAGAGTGGTTCAGCACCACAGACAAGTAAATCGTTCACACACATTGCAACCAAATCCTGACCAATTGTGTCATGACGGTTTAAATTCAATGCTAAACGTAATTTTGTACCAACACCGTCTGTGCCAGATACGAGAACAGGTTCTTCATAACCTTTAGGAATTTTACAAAGTGCACCGAAGCCACCAAGACCGCCCATTACTTCAGGACGAGTCGTGCGTTTAGCGACAGATTTGATACGATCGACTAACGCGTCGCCCGCCTCAATGTCGACACCTGCATCTTTGTAGCTTAAACCAGTGTTTGGGGTAGAAGTTGAGTTGCTCATATTGAAGTCTCCGCATTCGCGCGGGGATTATAACCTGAATATACGAAACTCTTATGTTATTTATGCACTAAAATGTTATCTTTACTAAAATATTTTCCTTTACATAACGAATAATCTTAAAAAAGGCGAGTTTCTATGGTAGATCGTACCCTACGCCGTGTTTTTATCCTTGCAGGGATAGCTTTATTTCTCTGGATTTTATACTTATTAAAACCGGTCGTAATCCCATTTATTGGTGCATTTTTAATAGCTTATCTTTTCAGTCCATTGGTTGATCGATTGCATAAGATAGGTTTACCTCGTTGGTTGTCTATCAGTTTGGTATTTATTGGTATTGGCGTCGTGATCACATGGGCAATGTGGTATTTGGTTCCATTAATTTGGGAACAGCTAATGTATGCTAAATCCAGTATCCCGAAAGTAGTTCATTGGGTAAATTATAGCTTCTTACCGTGGTTATCAGATACTTTCAATATAGTGCCACTAGAATTAGATGTAGACCAGATTTCAGCAGCTGTTATGGAGTATGTTCAAACCAATTATAGTGCTGACAGTATCCAAGCGATGGCACTCAAATTGGCACAATCTGGTCTGAATTTTATTCAGATTGGTGGGACAATTGTACTGATTCCAATTATTGCATTTTATTTCCTCTTAGATTGGGATCGAATGCTCAATAGTTTGCGTCGACTCATTCCACGTCCTTATGAAGCTTCAACGCTTGAAATCGTAGGTGAATGCCATAGCGTGCTAGGCGCATTTGTAAAAGGACAATTCCTCGTGATGATCCTTTTGGGGATTGTTTATGCCGTTGGTTTACAACTGATTGGTCTGGAAGTTGGTTTGATTATTGGCATGATTGCAGGCTTGGCAAGTATCATCCCATATTTAGGATTTGCAGTAGGAATTATTGCTGCCGTGATCGCAACTTTCTTTCAATTTGGTATGGATTGGACTCAACTCCTTTTAGTTGCAGTGGTGTTCATGGTGGGGCAAGCTGTTGAAGGTTATGTGCTTCAGCCATTCTTATTGGGAGATAAAATTGGTCTTTCTCCAGTAGCGGTCGTATTCGCTGTATTGGCTGGTGCACAATTGGCTGGTTTCTTGGGTATGTTGATTGCATTACCTGTTGCAGCTGTAATCGTGGTACTGCTCCGACATGCACGTGACACTTATGAAAGGAGTACAATTTATGGTACGCCAGCTGTTGCCGTAGCTGATCATGGTGGTGGTGAAATTACAATCCAAACCGATCAGGTTGATATTGAGCTTGATCTCAAACCACAATCAATCAATAATCAACAAGATATTGCAACATCTGAAAAAATCGATGTGCAGAAACAAAATAAAGAACCTTAAGGTGACCAAGCATTTATGCGGCAACTGCAACTTGATATAGAACCTCAACTTGATGCACGGATCAGTGATTTTTCCGGCCCAGGTTGGGGACCCGTCATTGATGCAGTTCGCCAACTTCATGCTGGATTAATGAATCGATTTTACCTTTATGGCGGTGCGGGCACAGGTAAGAGTCACTTATTAACTGCGATATGTGACTCATATCTAGATGTGGGGAAATCTGCAATTAAAGTGTCATTGCTAGAATTGCTCGATGCTCCAATTGAGGCGATTACTTCATTGGATCGTTATGATTTGGTCGCTCTAGACGATATTGAAGCGATTAGTGGTGTACCGCATTGGCAAAAGGCGGTATTTCATTTAATAAATAATAATAATGATGGTGGAGGACAACTAGTCTTTTCATCTAGATCTGCGCCAATTGAATTGAAACTTGAATTACCAGATCTTCAGTCGAGATTAACTCAAGCGGTGAGTGTTAAAGTGCCAACAGGTCAATCCTACGCTGACCGCTATGCCTTATTACATTCTGTGTTAGAGCGTAAAGGTGTGCATTTTGATCCTTTAATTATTGATTATCTGCTGACCAATGGCCCGATACAGACCAGTACCTTATTACAAACGGTTGATCAATTATCAAAGTTACTACAGGGTGAAAAAGTTAAGCTATCCAACGCAACCCTTAAGCAAATCTACGCGCTCATCGATCAGTATAGTGCTTAAATGCTTTTTAAATGTTATTCAAAATTCAAAATGTAAATTTTATCTGAACTCGGCAATTTTTTACTTAAAAATAATTGAGAATTCTAAAAATTTGTGACAGATTAGTCAAAATGGAAAAATAGCGCTACATAATTAAAGTTCGCTACTTAAAAAAATAAAGAAAAATTAAGGAGATGGTAATGCTCAGACGGGGCTTAGGTCTTGTATTGTTGTGTGCAACAGGGCATGTATTCAGTGCAGATATTGTGGTTACGACCACTGAAGATATCACCAAAAATGATGATCAATGTTCGTTGCGTGAAGCAATTGAATATATTAATCAGGGTAAACCTGAAGCAGGTCTCAATGGCTGTGGTGGTAAAGATGCCACAGATAATATTATCTTATCTACGAAAGAATATCTCCTAAACGAGCAAGTTCGCATCTCTAAACCGATGGTTTTTAGAACGCAGTATGAAACTACCATTGTTGACGATATTCCTGGTACAAAAAATGCCGTCATAACAATGAAGGGTACTGATAGAATTTTCCATATTGAGCGAATTCGTCCTAAAGCTGATGATGAAATTAGAGATGCTGCAATTGGTGTGGAATTTTACGAAATTACCTTGCAAGGTTGTGCCGCATCAGTATGCAAAGACAAAGGTGGGTTAATTCTCAATTATGAACGGCTAAAATTTGATAAAAGCCATCTTATCAATGGCAAAGCGAATTTTGGCGGTGCGATTTATAATGTTGAATCATTTATTGAATCCGAAACCAGCAAAATTCGTTCCGCGCGAGTGAATTTAGTTAATTCGTTATTGGAAAACAATCAAGCACAACAAGGTGCTGTTTTGTATAGTGAATATCCTGATTTTGACATTAGTGCTTCTGTTATTAAAGGTAATAAAATAACAGATTCAGAAGGTTTCTCAATCTATAGCCATAAAGTGTTGAGTGAAGACGAAACTAAGGTGACAAATCTCAATTATGCCAAAGTGATCAATTCAACAATTTTTAATAATAAGGGCTATATTATCAATGTGAAGGATGGTATTGCACTTAATAACAATACGCTGGTCTTTAATGATTTTGGCTTGATTTTTAATGCACCGTTTAAGAAGGCATCGCTTACTAACAATATAATTGCAAAAAATGGCAATCGAGACTGTCGTGTAGAGACTGCAATAGATCAATCAAATTTAAACAATAATTTATATGGTTTTGGTTGTGAGGGCACAGCTTCAGAAAAACTGGGCGAGCGCACATTATTAGCTGGGACTGATGTAGAAGGTGAATGTGATGTTAATTCATCTGGCATTTTATGTCCGTTCAAAGTCTATTCTGGCTATGCTTTAGGATATTTCCGCCCAAGAGTGTTGCCTAGTTATCGACAACTAACAGACTCTCCGATCATTAATCGTGGACCAGATTCAAATGGTACATCATGTGAAACAGTTGATCAGCGTGGCAACACACGTAAGGATCGTATTTTATGTGATCGAGGCGCAATCGAACTTATTCAGTCAAGTACGTCTTCAGGCAGATTTGGCAAGGATATATTTTATGGAGAAATTGTTAAGTTAAATATTAATGATTTTCTAGGAGATGGTGAGCTAATACCTGCTAGTCAATGTGATGCCTTAGTTGGACCTCATCCCAAAAAAGAAGAATGGCAAGCGGGCTGTATGATCATCCAACAAAATAACTCTCCTAGTAAAGGTAAAGCTGAACTACTCCAAAATGGAGAGTTTACTTATACACCTCAAGGGAATTGGCACGGAACTGATGATTTTAAAGTTTTGGTCGTTGTATCTACACGTCAATTGAATGAGTCAATGAATCCTTATATCGAAATTCCAACTGTCATTAAACAAGACCCCAGAGATACTTATACAAGCGATAAAGTAAAAACTTCTGGTGGGGGGCTAGGTCTAATCTCCGTATTAGGTCTGATGACTTTAATCGCGATACGTAGAAAAAAATAATAAGGGAATCGTATGTTGAAAAGTAGAAAAGCTTTTTTGACCTTAGCAGTCCTTTCTGCAATGTCCTTGATGGCTGCTGAAGATACAATAATTTATGTCACTACCTTTGATGATGAAGACGGTACTAATGATGCAAAGTGTTCACTCAGAGAAGCGTTGACGGCTGCTTCGACTAATCGAGCTTATGGAGGTTGTTCTAAAGGTAATACGGATCGAGTACAAACTGACATTATTCAGCTTGAAGCTGGTACCTATAGCTTGAATGCAGAGCTTCAGCCAACTTCTTCAGTGATTATTAGGGGTAAAGAGCCTGTCGATTATTCCAAACCGAATGTCATTTCAAATAGTTATCCTGCGCAAACTAAAATTCAAACTATAATTAATGGTCAAAATACACATCGCATTTTCAATACGACCAATCTAAATCGACCGAGTTTGAGTTTAAGAAATATAGAGCTGAGAAATGGTAAATCATCTACCAACGGTGGCGCTTTGCTATTGGGAGGCGAGACTGATTTATATAATGTAAATATCACTATCTCTTCTGCATTAAGAGGTGGAGCGATATTTTTGAATGACAGTGATAGCTCTTTAAGTTATTCAGTCGGGTGGGTGAGTGGTAATACAGCTCAGCAAGGCGCTGTTATCGCGATGTCTTGTTTGGATAATCTTGTGTTCACACGTCGTAAGATTGATTTATCCCGTATGTCTATTACCGAAAATGGAAATACAGCTTCAAACAGTTTATTCTCATTTTGTGGTGAACCTACAACTCAATTGCAAGCAAATACAATCTCTTCCAATGTATTAAATACTACACAAGGTCAAATTTTTCAATTTAGTGATCGTTTAACAGATGGGGGGCAAATAAATTTGAGTCCCAATTCTATTTTGAAGCTCGATAGTAATACGATTATCGCGAATACCGCGCGATCTGTGCTTTGGTATGGAAATACAGGTGCAAAAGCCTTAAATCATAATGTGATAGGTTTTAATCAGGCTAAAGCCTGTATATATAGTCCCGGTGATGTGAGCCAAGTTGAGTCAGCAGGTATTGAATTATTGGCAAATGCTATTCCACTGAGTAATCCATCTATAGACTGTGATCTACCAGCAAAAGCGTCAGAAAATGCACAAAAAAATAGTCTTGATGTTAGTCAATTGAGTATCAATGATCTGTTTTCAACATCGTTACCAGTTAATGATGAGAATACTAACTTTCATCCTGTCTTTTTTCCGAAGATTAATTCTAGTGGTACAGATTTAGTTGATTTTGGTACTGATGGTTGTTCGCTGCTTGATCAACGAGGTATTAATCGGATTGGATTGGACTCGCTCAACAGTTTAGATGCGACTCCCAATACTTGCGATATTGGTGCGATAGAAACATTAAAGTTGACTGTTTCCAATTTAAGTAAAGCAAATGAATCACTGGTTCAGATAAAGCAATCAACTGAGAATAGAATTAAAGCATTCGAAGAAGCTATTGCCGATCCTGAAACCAAAGAAGAAGTGATTGATTATTATAATAAGGAGCTCACCGATCAAAAAGCATTTTTGAATGAGTTAAATAATCTTAATCAATATCGTCCAATTTTGTTCGATCCATTTAAATTGAATTTACCGGATGAATTTGTTTCTCCTGATGGTAAGGTGCGAAAAATTGAGCATCTTAATGTTGATAATTATGATGTCAAAGTTGAGGTTGTGGGAGTTGGGAAATTAGATATCGATAAAACGTTCTTAGGTAAGTTTGATGATCGGTTGAAATGTGAGTGGAAACCGCAGCTTAAGCAGATAGTGATGTATAGAACAGATGGTCGCATAACACCGAGTGGAGACTCTGAATTCTGTACATATACGCTTACTTCAAAAAGCGACAGTAAAAAAACATCAAGTGCATATTTAATTGGTAATTTTATCAATATCGTGCCAACTGTTCCTGAACGTGTGGAATATACAATCAATCCAAAAAAATCGACTCAAATCAGTGTAAATTTACTGGCTGAAGCGAGTGATGCTGGTGATGGCAACAGAAATGCAATCAATCCTCCAAATAAAAAGGAGTTTTACCATAATGCTAATGGGGATGAGGTATCAATTTATTTTGCAAGAGTACCGAATCCCGTTTCAATTATCGCAGATCGGGTAGAGCCATGTGCTAATGACCGTTTTAAAAAGTGCTATGGTGGAAACATTCGAGTTCAGTTGAACAATAATTTGGATGTCTTTTCCTATGATCTTAAGTACTCAGTATTGGACGCAGACGGCGCTTCATCAGGTGAGGGAACATTAGCTGTTCTAAATACGGAAACAGGGCCTAGAAGTTCTCGTACGAGTGGAGGGGGTAGCCTAGGTGGGTTTGGGCTTTTAGGACTCATTGGTTTAAGTTGGCTTAGAATGAGAAAATCTAAACCTCATTAATAAAAAAGCCAGCATTTGCTGGCTTTTTTTGTGTTTGATTTTGTGTAATATTTTGCAAAAAATTAGTATATTTTGAACAGTTTATTGCTACATTTGAAGATTGCTGATCACTTTCTTAAATTACACCAATGTCATCTTTTAATGAGCTTATACCCTTAAATCAAATTGAAGTTAAACCTTCGGATTTGCTATCAATTAAGAGGCATGATCTTGTTCCTTTATTGACTGATTCGTCTAAACTTAATTTATATGCTGAACATATTGTGCAGGCACAAAATGCTCTATTGGTAGGTATAGACCCCACTTTAAATAAAAAATTAAGCGAAACAATTTCAGATATTATTCAAAAATTGAATCAATCCAAAAAGAAATTAAAACAAAAAAAATTTAATGCTTTCCAAAAGTGGCTAGGTCTGGATTTGGAGTTCGGTGCGGGTCAAATT
Organism: Acinetobacter sp. ANC_7655; assembly: GCF_056784015.1. Lineage (NCBI taxonomy): Bacteria > Pseudomonadati > Pseudomonadota > Gammaproteobacteria > Moraxellales > Moraxellaceae > Acinetobacter > Acinetobacter sp. ANC_7655. The sequence continues at coordinate 236,883 of NZ_JBWYJB010000003.1, forward strand.
TCTTATATTCGTGATTTAGATAGACTCATTCTAGATGCTGATCAGCTGTCCCAACGTATTCACATTGAAATCCAAAAGTCTAGTTCTCGATTTCAGCAAGCAGTTGGTTTAAGAGAGCAAATGGCGCGCTACATTCAAGCAGCAAGACAATTTTTAACAGAATACACCGATTTTTCTCATCATCGCCATCCACTCGATAACTTTGAGGAGCGATTGGCTAAAAAAATACAAACATTAGAGTCGGTACAAGCAAACAATGATATTTCTCTCATGCAAATGCAATTGACTCAACAACTTTCATTAACTCTGACGGATCGTTTTCGTGAAGCGCAGCAAGTATTAATCCCAGCTTGGCAATATCATCTTGAGCAAACTCAAATTAAAAATGGCGCAGTCGATATTGAAAAGTTAGATCAAAGTCGCGAACAACTGATTCGATCTCTAAAAAAATCACTAATTAAAGAATAAGGTGTGTTATGTCTGATTTTCCAATTCAAAAGAAAAATGAATCCTTAAGCTTAATCTCTACGGAGGAAAAGTTTTCCAAGTTAGATTTAAAAGAAATTGGGTTGACGACGTCAGACCTTGCAGCAGTCGAATCAGTTCACCAAGAACTAGCTGATATGAATCATGCTACGGTTGCTGAATATGGGAAAAATATCGCGACTAAAACAGCGACTTATACGGATGAATTACTGGATCTAGTTAAAAATAAAGATTTGGATGCAACAGGTCAAAAGTTAAATGAAGTCGTTACAGTGGCTCAACAGCTCAATACAAACAGTATTTTAAGTCCTGCTAAAAGTTCAGGCTTCTTGGGTAGTATCTTAAATCGATTTAAGGGTGCTAAACAGAGTTTTGATCAAAAGTTCAATACCACTAAAGAACAAATAGATGCTTTAGTTAAAGAAATTGAAACCTCTCAACAAGGGTTAAAAGACCGTGTAAATACATTGGATCGTATGTTTGATGGTGTGCAGGACGAATATAAACAATTAGGGGTTTATATTGCTGCAGGGAAAATTAAACAACAAGAAGTTCAGGAGCAAATAGCTGAATTAAGTACGCTAGAACAAGATGCGCAAACTAATCAAAAAATCTACGACTTAAATCACTTAGCAAACAACTTGGAAAAAAGAGTGAGTGATTTACAGGTATTGCAACAATCTGCGATGCAGACATTACCGATGATTCGAATTATTCAATCAAACAATTCAATGTTGGTTGATAAGTTTTATGCGATAAAAAATATCACGCTTCCTGCCTGGAAAAATCAAATTAGTTTAGCGATTTCATTACAGGAACAAAAAAATAGCGTCCAATTGGCTAATACTATTGATGATGCGACGAATGAGTTACTTAAACGAAATGCAGATTTATTACACCAGAACTCAGTAGATACTGCTCGAGCAAATCAACGCTCAGTGATTGACATTGAAACACTTGAACATGTTCAAAATACCCTCATTAAAACAGTGAATGATGTTATTAGTATTCAGAAAGAAGGGATGCAAAAACGTGAAGAGGCATCAATCCGTATTAAGGCTTTGCAAGGAAATCTTCAACAACTTGTTTTGGATTCGAGTCAAAATCAGCCAAAACACTAATTTCTTGAGGTTTAAATTTGAATAAAACCAATGAATATCTTGTGGCGCAGACTGAGATTCAGAAAAGATTGCCTGAATTGTACAAACGAAATCGCATACTTAATTTATGGGGATTTTTGAGTACCAGTGTACTCATTATTTCAGTTGTGTCGCTTTTTATTCATCAGGACATGATTTATGGTTTTATGGGTATGAGTGAAACTGTTCAGCAGCTTCATTTGCCACATAGTTTAGATGAAGTCGTAAACGTGTACCAACATCAGCCTGACTATTTTTTTAATTTGATATCTTGGTTAGGTTGGTTCATTCTAAAAGTATTTAGCTCAGTCATTGGTGCTTTTTTTATCGTTCATTTTTTAAAGAAAATACGTTTTTTCTATGTGCGCTTTCAATCATTTGTACTTAAGTTTGTTGGTTGGTTAATTGCTGTCATTTTAATTTGGTCAGGTTTGACCTATGTTCAATATGACTTGAATGATGAGTCGTTGGAACAACAATATCAATTAAGTCATTATGATAAATCGATTCACGAAAGTCAGATTGCTGTCATCATGACTGAACAACAGGTCAATCCAATTATACAAGCCTACGTCCTTGCGCAAGTGGCTTTGATTCACAAACCTGAAGATACCAAGCTAGCAACTACATATTTAGCTCGACTTGCGCAAGCTGAAAGAAATGAAAAACAGTTTGTCGAATATGGTTTTAATGCAGAGCAGTTATGGTCAATGCAGCAACAAGTTTATGGTCAATCTATTACTCCTTGGGCAAAAGCGATAGATCATCGAGCAAATCAGGCACGACAAATTTCAGAAGTCGTCAAGATGATATTAATGGTGTTCTCAGCCATCATGTTATTGTTAATGCTTATTTTCTTTGGATTAGCTCGTAGTTTTAAAAGCAGAATTCAAACGATCACTCAACGTTTGGAGATATAGTTAAAGTTTGTACTGTTACGACCATCATAAAAGAATCATTCATTTTTAAATGAATGATTTTTTAATTCAATTTTTCGATAGTCTTTATGCAAACTAACTGTTTTACCTATTTTTGTATTTCTTCTAATATAGCTTTATCAAATAAA